>JAIUNP010000059.1 GCA_020161975.1 Pseudomonadota bacterium | reverse complement strand
ATGCTGGCCCGCAGGGCCTGCGTGACATTCAGGCTACTCCTGTCACGCAGGCCCTGCGGGCCAGCATTACCTACACAGCAACCGCTCTGACGCTCGATCCTGGCCGAGCACATCGAACTGAAAGCTCGCCTCGAAGACCAGGCAGGAAGCCGGGTCGAAGGAACAATGGGGTCCCCTGTGGAGCGCCGAGGAGCGGAGCGACTTGCAGGGGAAAGCGAGCATGTTCGAGCACAGGGACGTGCGAGTTGCGCAGCGGCCTGCAAGGCGCGAGCACCGCAGGGAACCCCGGGTGCACGATGCACCCGGGGCGCGGAAGTGGGGTGGTTTTCTCTTGGTTACTTCTCTTTGACCATTCAAAGAGAAGTGACTCGGCCGTCAGGCCGAAACGCTGTTGCGACATGCCGATCCGGGGCACCAACGGTGTGCCGGACCATCGACGCCTCTGTAGTTCAAAATGTATATTTTATACAATCCTTGTGTCAATCGCTACAGTGCGCGCGCCGGCGCTACCGCCTGTCCATTCGCTCGGGCAGGCTTTGCTGTGACAGAATAAAATCGGACGCGGCTCTGATGTCGGCGGCAATCGCCGCGCGGGCCGCGACCGCATCGCCCGCCCGGATGGCGGCCAGAGCATCGGCATGGCAGCGCACTGCGCCGCCGAATCTCAGTCGCTCCGGGCCGGAGTTGATGTCGAAGTTGATGATGGGGCCGACCCGGAGCCAAAGGCGCTCGATGATAGCGAGGAGTTCGGGCGAATGGGCGGCGCGATAGAGAGCGAAATGGAAGGCCTGGTTGGCGGCAACGGTCGCCGTCAGGTCGGGATCGGATGCGAGCCCGAGAGTGCGAACGGTCTGTTCGGTTGTCGCGATAGCGTTGATGTCGTCTGCGGTTCGGCATTCCGCGGCCATGGCCGCAGCGGTTCCCTCTATGGCAATCCGGACGCGTGTGATGTCGCGAAACGTCGCTGCCGGCATCAGGGGCACCGTGACGGCCCGCTTCGGATGCACGTCGAGGGCACCTTCGGCGGCCAGCCGCGACACTGCTTCCCTGACCGGCATGATCGAGAGACCAAGGGCATCAGAGACCGTTCTGAGCGAGAGCTTGTCCCCGGGCGCAAAGCGACCGGCGATCAGCCTGTCGGCAAGATGGCGGTAAACCCGGCCCGAAAGGGTGCCGGGCGTCATCTCGAGCGCTTCCTTGTAAGCTGGTCTCATGCCGCTGCCCGCATCTTGTTTGTGATAGCGACATTTAGGACTAGACAGCAGCGGCACGTTGGGCAACAGTGTCTGTGATCACAGAAGGCTGCAATGATTCCAAAACATCAGGCGAATCCGGGGAAGGGGTCGCTGGACGGCATGGCCAATGCCATGGTGGAGAGGGGAAGTTGCTGCTGGTTCGTTGATTGCGGCAAGAAGGCTGCGGTTGCGACGACGCCAATTGAAGCGTCCGGCAGACCGGCGTGAGAACGTCGAACCTGGGATGGCCTGCTCCCCCGGCCATCCCGCTTTCGATCGCGGCACGAGCTGGATCAGCGAAAATACTGCGGATAGCACACGCGCAACGTATCCACAAAGTCGAGTGAGTGGGACAGATGCTCGCGCATGGCGCTCTGAGCGCTATCCGCATTGCCGGCAACGATGGCATCAGCGATTCGGTTATGGGCAGCGATGATCTCATGCATCTTGCCATCGACCGGTAGGTGCAGCCGCCTCAGGCGATCGATATGTCCGCCGCGCTGGCGAACAAGGTGCCAGAGCGCGCCAATCCCGAGCGCTTCATACATCGTGCGGTGAAACGCCTGGTCAGCCGCAGCGAAAGCTTCAAACTCGTTGAGGTCTGCAAAGGCGACTTGCTGCTGGATCAGCCGTTTCAACTGGCTGTTCAGGGCCATATCCTGTTTCAGGGCCAGCGACCGCACCAGTTCAAGTTCGACGGACCGGCGCAGGAACTGGGCCTCGCGGGCAAGGGCGAGGTCAATGGGCGCAACTTTGGTTGCGTGTTGCGGATAAATCTCGACCAGGCCCTCGTTCTGAAGGCGGATGAGCGCATCCCGAACAGGGGTTGAACTGAGGCCAAAGCGCGCTTGAAGTTCCGCACGCGAGAGCACCAGTCCCGGCTCCAGCCTGAGGGCAATGATATCGTCGCGCAGACTGTTGAAGACCTGGGCCGCGCCCCGCGTTCCCCGTTCGATGGCTGATACATGCTCGCTCATTTTGCATTCCTATCGCCACGATCAGGCGAGTGCAACGGACGCGGATGGCGCCCGGCAGACGCAGCAGGAGCTTCAGTATTGCGTGCGGAACGAACCGGCGTCGTCATCAAATCTAGCGTTGATGCATTAGCGCATTATTGACGCATGAGGCAGGAAGCGCCATGGTCCACGCTGCCGGTGTGATGGCCGCGCGCCGGAGTCGACATCATGTTTCGGACAAGTTATGTGATATCATACAACATGCGAGGGGCTGGCAAGCCTCCGCACCGGAGAGGAACGCAAGGATGAACAGTTTGAATCGTCGTTTGTTTGCAGGATTGGCATTCGCGGGGCTCGCTTTGGCCGCGACTGGGGCCCATGCGCAGAATGCCGCGGACTACCCGAACAAGGTGGTCACGATCGTTGTTCCGTTCCCGGCGGGCGGGACGACTGATCTGACGGCCCGCCAGATTGCGGCGGCGCTGACCAAATCGCTCGGCCAGACCTTCATCGTCGAGAACAAGCCCGGCGCGAACGGCAACATCGGATCGGCGCAGGTGGCACGGGCGACGCCCGACGGCTACACGCTGTTGATGTCCGGCGTTGGCTCGAACGCGGTCAACCACGGCCTTTACTCCAACATGCCGTACGATTCCAAAAAGGACTTTGCGCACGTGACGCTGGCAACGACCGGTCCGAACGTGCTGATCGTCAATCCCGATTTTCCCGCCAAGAACCTGAAAGAACTGGTTGATCTCGTCAAAGCCAACCCGGGCAAGTACAACTATGCCTCGGCCGGCAACGGGGCTTCCGGCCACATGGCCATGGAGCTTCTGAAGACCATGACCGGCATGAAGATCGATCACGTACCCTACAAGGGCGGCGCCCCCGCTCTGCAGGATGTGATGGCCGGCGTTGTGCCGATGATGTTCACCAACCAGGATCTCGCCTTTGCGCAGGCCAAGGCCGGCAAGGTCAGGATCATTGGCGTTGCCGATCTTCAGCGGAACCCGGCGATGCCGGACGCGCCGACCATTGCCGAACAGGGCTATCCTGGCTTTTCTGCCGTCTCATGGAATGCGATTTCCGCCCCGGCCGGTACGCCGAAGCCGATCGTCGACAAGCTCCAGAAGAACATCAAGGATGCGCTGCATGCGCCGGAGTTGAAGGACAAGCTGCTGGCCAACGGCTTTGTGCCGCAGGGCACCTCGCCTGAGGACTTCACGAAGTTCGTCTCGGATGAGGTGGACAAGTGGACCAAGGTTGCCAAGGACGCCGGCGCCAAGATCGATTGATCGACGGCGCGTTTCCGACCATCCCGCAGGGCCGGCCCGGCCCTGCATTTCCTTTCCCCATGCCCCTGCCAGAGACACTGCAATGACTGGTCGCAAGAAGCCTCAAGACCTTCGCTCCGCCCGCTGGTTTGCGCCGGATGACCTGCGCTCCTTCGGGCATCGCAGCCGCATGAACCAGATGGGTTATGATGTCGATGAATTCGCCGGCAAGCCGATCATCGGCATCATCAACACCTGGTCGGACTTTGCCCAGTGCCATGCGCATTTCCGGCAGCGTGTCGAGGATGTGAAGCGCGGCGTGTTGCAGGCGGGCGGTTTTCCGGTGGAACTTCCGGCAATCTCGGTGTCTGAATCAACGGTCAAGCCGACCTCGATGCTCTATCGCAACTTCCTGGCCATGGAGACCGAGGAGTTGATCCGTTCACAGCCGGTCGATGGCGTCGTGCTGATGGGCGGTTGCGACAAGACCACGCCCGGCCTGATTCTGGGCGCGACCTCGGCCGGCGTTCCGGCGATTTTCATGCCGGCCGGGCCGATGCTGCGCGGCAACTATCACGGCAAGCAACTGGGGTCCGGCTCGGATGCCTGGAAATACTGGGACGAGCGCCGCGCCGGCAATATCACCGAGAAGGAATGGTATGACATGCAGACCGGCATCGCCCGGTCCTACGGTGTCTGCATGACCATGGGAACGGCGGCGACCATGACCGGTATCACCGATGCGATCGGCATGACCTTGCCCGGCGCCTCGTCGATTCTGGCCGCCGATTCAGGGCACATCCGCATGGCGACGCAATGCGGCAAGCGCGCTGTGGAGATGGTCTGGGAGGATCTGACGCCGACCAGGATCATGACGCGACAGGCCTTTCTCAATGGCATCGTCGTCGCGATGGCCATGGGCTGTTCGACCAATGCGGTCATCCATCTGGTGGCGATGGCGCGTCGCGCCGGCCACGACATCGGCCTTGATGATTTCGATGCTGCCTCACGCAAGGTGCCAGTGATCGCCAACATCCGCCCTTCAGGGGACAAATACCTGATGGAGGATTTCGCCTATGCCGGCGGAATGCTCGGCCTGCTCTCGCGCCTGAAGGATCATCTCGATCTGTCCCAGATCAACGTCTCCGGCAAGACCTGGGCCGAGAGCCTTGAAGGGGCGAAGGTCTACAACGACGATGTGATCCGGACGCCGGCGAACGCGATCTACAAGGAAGGCGCGCTGGCCGTGTTGCGCGGCAACATCGCGCCCAACGGCTGCGTCATCAAGCCCTCCGCCGCAGGCGAGAAGTTCCAGAAGCACTCGGGTCCAGCGCTGGTCTATGACAGCTACGAGGACATGAAGAAGAACATCGACCGCGATGATCTCGACGTGACGGAAGAGACCGTGCTGATCCTGCGCAATGCCGGCCCGCTTGGCGGCCCCGGAATGCCGGAATGGGGGATGCTGCCGATCCCGAAGGTGCTGGTGAAGAAGGGCGTGCGCGACATGGTGCGGATTTCGGATGCGCGCATGTCCGGAACCTCCTATGGCGCATGCATCCTGCATGTCTCGCCGGAAAGCTATATCGGCGGCCCGCTGGCGCTGGTGAAAACCGGCGACATCATCGACCTCGACATCCCGAACCGCACGCTGAACATGCGCGTTTCGGAGGAGGAACTGGCAAGGCGCCGGGCGGCGTGGAAAAAGCCCGAGCCGAAGTACGAACGCGGCTTCGGCTGGATGTTCTCCCAGCACATTGCCCAGGCCGAAAATGGCTGCGACTTCGATTTCCTGCAAACCGATTTCGGCGGGCCGGTGCCGGAACCGGCAATCAACTGAACGAAACGGGCCGGGAAACCGGCCCGTTCCTTTTGCGTCCCGCCGCGCAGTGATCAGTATGTCGCGCGCCCACCCGAAATGTCGAACACGCCACCCGTCGTGAACGAACAGTCCTCCGAGGCCAGCCAGCAGGCCATGGCTGCTATTTCCTTCACCTCGACGAAGCGGTTCATTGGGATTTTCGACAGCATGAAGTCGATGAAATCGGGCGCCATCTGGTCGAAGATCGCCGTGCGCGCCGCCGCCGGCGTGATACAGTTGACGAGAATGTTCGAGGTCGCAAGTTCCTTGCCCAGCGACTTGGTGAGACCAATCAGGCCAGCCTTCGATGCTGAATAATGCGAGGCCTTCGGATTGCCTTCCTTGCCGGCGACCGAGGCGATGTTGATGATGCGGCCATAGCCGTTGTTCAGCATCACCGGCACAATCTGATGACACACAAGGAACGGGGCGATCAGGTTGACGTCGATCACCTGCCGCCAGACGGCGGGGTCGAGCTTCCAGAGAAGATCATTGCCGCCCGTGATGCCGGCATTATTGACGAGAATGTCGATCTTGCCGTGTTTGCGTGCGCTCGCCTCTGTAGCCGTGGCAACCGATTGCAGATCGGTCAACTGAACCACCTCGGTTGTCACGCGGTCCGGCGCCTTGAGCGCGGCCACCGCCGCATCGAGCGCTGCCCGGTCCATGTCCCACAATGCCACCGAGGCGCCTGAGGCAAGCATCCGTTCTGCGGTGGCAAGTCCGATGCCGCGGGCGCCCCCGGTGATCACGGCAACGCGGCCGGCAAGGTCGATCTGGTTCATTGCGCCTCTCCTGTAGCAAGCTCGCCGAGCGTTGCCGGCAATGTCATCATACAACATAGGGGTATCGGCTTCGCTTCCTGCGGGCAAGTCGCACGATGGCGGATGCGGGGTCGTTCAGGCCGTTCAGCGATTCAGGCGCACCGTGCCGGCCTCAGAGACATCGTAGCCGCCGAACGCCGTCGCCTGCTGCGCAAAGGCAGACAGCCGCAGCGTTGTCATCAGCGCCTGAGCCGGTGGTTCGAAATAGCTGCGCCGCCGCATGACGAGATCGAGCCGCTCGGCGGCCAGCGGCACAAAGGCAAGTCCATTGACGGCGGCCACCGCGCGCGTCGCGATGCCGCAATCGACATCGCCGTTGCGAATGGCGAGCGCAAGATCGGATCCCGACGGGAAGTCACCGACAGCCGTCGTCAGGTCCGCAAAGGCCAGCGCGCCGCGCTTGAGCAGGCTTTCGAGCAGAAGCTGTGCCCCCGCACCTTGCTGGCGCAGGCCAAACCGCGCCCTCCGCATCACGGCATCGCTGAGCGAAGCGATCCCCAACGGGTTGCCATGGACAAGCACGAGGCCTTGTTCGCGTCGGGCAAAGGCAATCAGCACGGCATCATGCAGGCCCGGCATCGCACGGACAGCTGCGATGTTGGCTTCTTCTGACCCGGCAGCATCGTGCAGATGAATTGCCGCTGCGGTCACCTCGTTTCGGACGAGGCGCTGCAGCCCCGTCACTGAACCTTCCGGCAACAGCGCAAGACCCGGACTGGACCGCCGCAGCGCCCATTCGAGCAGAAGGTCATGACTGCCGCCGACGATCGCAGGCGGTTCAGCGGCTGGCACCCCATCCGGCAGGCTCAATCCACCTTCGATCCAGCGATCAAGCGCGGCGCGGGGAAACAGCCATCTGCCCGTGACCTTGGAGGCCGGAATCGCACCGTTGGCCGCCAGATCATAGATCTTGCGCTCCTTCAGCTTCAGATAGGCCGCAGCCTCCTCAGTCGTCAGATAGCGATCAATATGCATTGAGCGGCAATATCCTGCATAAATTCCATTCTTGTCATATATGGTCCCATAATCGTAGAAAATGCAATATGGATTCAGGGATGGACAGTGGAAATGCCTTCGTGGCGGCGCTTCAGCTGATCGCTGGATTCGATCCCGACTTCCTGCGGGTGGTTGCGCTCTCGTTGCGGGTGACGGTGACGGCGGTGTTGATTGCCGCGCTGATCGGCCTGCCGCTGGGGGCGTTGCTGGCCTTGTCGCGTTTCCCCGGGCGCGCGCTGGTCATCGTGCTGTTCAATGCCCTGATGGGGCTGCCACCGGTGGTGGCCGGGTTGATTGTCTTCCTGCTGCTGTCGCGCAGCGGCCCGTTCGGTCCGTTCGGACTTCTGTTCTCGCCAACGGCCATGATCATCGTGCAGGCGGTGCTGGTCCTGCCGATCATCATCGCCCTGACGCGCCAAACCGTCGAGGATCTCTGGCGCGAGTACCATGATCATCTGACCTCGATTGACCTTGTGGGGCTGCGGGCCATTCCAACATTGCTGTGGGACGGGCGCTTTGCGCTGGCAACCGCGCTTCTTGCCGGTTTTGGCCGCGCCAGTGCCGAAGTCGGCGCAGTGCTGATCGTCGGCGGCAATATTGCGGGCTATACGCGCACAATGACCACCACGATCGCGCTGGAAACCTCCAAAGGCGATCTGCCGCTCGCGCTTGGCCTCGGCATCGTGCTCATAACCCTGACCATTCTGATCAATGCGGCGGCCTATGGCACCAGCCGCATTGGCATCCGTTATGCGGGGTGACCTGATGCGCGAAACATCCTCGATCCTGCCGTTGCAGGTGTGCGGACTCAGCTGCGAAATCGACGGCGCGCGTCTTCTGGAGAATGTCTCGCTCGATGTCGCAACGGGCGGGTTGACAGCGTTGATCGGGCCGAATGGCGCGGGCAAGTCGCTGTTCCTGCGCCTGTGTCACGGGTTGTTGGCGCCCACATCGGGTACGGTGGCGTGGCAACTGGACGGTGGGCGGCGAAGCGGAAAGAAACGACACGCTATGGTCTTCCAGCACCCGATGATGCTGCGCCGTTCCGTGGTGGACAATCTGATCCACGCACTGGCAACAGCCGGCGAGACGCGTGGCGAGGCGCGCCGGCAGGCGGTGGCGGCACTTGAACGCTTCGGCCTTGCGCCCCTGGCAAAACGCCCGGCGCGGAACCTCTCCGGTGGCGAAAAGCAGCGGCTGGCCATCGCCCGTGCCGCGGTTCTCCACCCGGATGTGATCTTTCTCGATGAACCGACCTCGCAGCTCGACCCTGGGGCAACCCGGCAGATCGAACGCATGCTGACGGAATTGATTGCAGAGGGCACAACCCTGGTCATGGCCACGCATGATCTTGGCCAGGCACGCCGGCTTGCCCGGCGCATCCTTTATTTCTCGCGCGGGCGTCTCATTGAGGATGCGCCCGCAGAGCGATTTTTTACCAACCCCGCCTCGCCGGAAGCCCGCGCCTTTCTGGCGGGTGAACTTGTCTGGTAACCCCGAAAGGACAGAACCATGCTTCGTCGCACACTCCTTGCAGCTGGCTTTACCGTCGTCGCCCTGTCCGGCGCTGTCGCACAGACGGCAGCACCCACCGCCGATAATCGGTTCATCACCGTATCCTCGACCACCTCGACAACGGATTCGGGGTTGTTCAAGGAACTGCTCCCCCGATTCAAGGCAAAGACCGGCATCGAGGTGCGTGTGGTCTCGCAAGGCACGGGCCAGGCGCTTGATACCGGCCGGCGTGGCGATGCGGATGTCGTGTTCGTCCACGCCAAACCGCAGGAAGAGAAGTTTGTGGCCGAAGGCTTCGGCGTCAAACGTAAGCCCGTAATGTACAACGACTTCGTTCTGATCGGGCCAAAATCCGACCCTGCCGGTATCAAGGGCAGCAAGGACATCGCCGCCGCGTTGAAGGCGGTGCAGGCCAAGGGGGCGGCCTTTGTCTCGCGCGGCGACAAATCCGGCACCCATTCGGCGGAACTGACGCTCTGGAAGGTTGCCGACGTCGACATCGACAAGGACAGGGGGGGGTGGTATCGCGAAATCGGGCAGGGCATGGGCGCTGCACTGAATACCGCTTCGGCGATGAACGCCTATGTGCTTGCGGACCGCGCAACCTGGCTCAACTTCAAGAACCGCGGCGAACTCGACATCGTGGTGGAAGGCGACAAGCGTCTCTTCAATCAGTACGGCGTCATCCTGGTCAATCCGGTGAAACATCCGCATGTGAAAAAGGCCGATGGCCAGATCTTCATTGACTGGCTGGTGAGTCCGGAAGGTCAGAAAGCCATCGCGGATTACAAGATTAATGGCCAGTCGCTGTTCTTTCCCAACGCGACCCAGCCCGGAGCCTGACATCACCGATGCCTGACGAGGCGCGGGGGGCTTCCCCGCGCCTTCTTTGCAAGCATTTATAGCAATGTATTGACATTAAAAAAGTACCCGCCTAGGCTTGAGATACAACAAGGTATTGAGGCAGTTAGGGAGGGGGCTGTGTCGCTGGCAACGGGTGCCCATGAGTTTGCGTTCTTCGGACTGACTGAACAGCAGGCGAGTGTGCGCGCGACTACGGCGCGCTTTGCTGCCGAGGTGCTGGCGCCGGCCTACAAGCGCAACGAAATGGCCGGCGAGATCCCACTCGACATCCGCCGCCGCATGGGGGCCCTGGGGCTGATCGGCGCGGAATTCCCTGAAGTCTACGGTGGTCTCGGCGTTGATCATGTCACCGCCGGCGTCATCGCCGAAGCGATTGCCGAGGGCGATTTCAACGCCGCCTATGTGCCATTGCTTGCCTCCCTCAACGGCGCGATTCTGGCCCGCCATGCGAGTCCGGACCTCGCAGCGGACATTCTGCCGCAGATCGTCTCGGGTGAGAAGCTGATCGCCCTTGCACTGACCGAGCCGAACGGCGGCTCGGATGCGGCAGCCCTCGTGCTGAAGGCAACGCGCGAAGGCGACGATTATCTGCTTGATGGCGAAAAGACCTCGATCTCCCTCGCCGATCAGGCTGACTGGGCGGTGGTTTTCGCCCGCACCGGCACGGTAGAAAGTCGCGCGCATGGCATTTCTGCCTTCCTGGTCGATCTTGATCAGCCCGGCATCACCCGCACGCGCTTTGCTGACCTTGGCCAACATGCCATCGGGCGCGGCTCGCTGTTTTTCGACCGGGTCCGCGTTCCGGCCACGCGGATGTTGGGCAAGGAAGGGGCGGGCTTCGTGCAGGTCATGCAGGGGTTCGACTTCTCCCGCGCGCTGATTGGCCTGCAATGTCTGGCCGTTGCCCGCGTTTCGCTGGCGGAAACCTGGGCCTACATTCAGGAGCGCAAGGCGTTCGGAAAGCCGCTGTCGGACAATCAGGGTATCACGTTCCCGCTCGCCGAGGCCGAGACCATGGTCACGGCGGCACGCCTGCTGTGTTATCGCACGCTCGCGGCCAAGGATGCTGGCCTTCCCCACACGCGTGAGGCGGCTATGTGCAAATGGTGGGCGCCGAAGCTCGCCTTCGAGGTGGTGCAATCCTGCCTGCTGATGCACGGCCATTCGGGCTGGTGCGTTGATCTGCCGTTTGAACAGCGGTTGCGCGACGTCCTCGGCCTTCAGATCGGCGACGGCACAGCGCAGATCATGAAGCTCATTATCGCCCGCGAGGCGCTGAAGGCGGCGCGCCGCTAACTGGAGATATCGACATGACCTTTCAGGACATCACGTACGAAGTGCGGCCCGAAGGCGTGGCCCGGATCACCATCGACCGCCCGGACAAGTACAACGCATTTCGCGGCCAGACTGTCGAGGAACTGATCACGGCATTCCAGAAAGCAGGCTGGGATCGCAACATCGGTGTGATCGTGCTGACCGGCGCCGGCGACAAGGCATTCTGCACCGGGGGCGATCAATCGGCCCACGACGGGCAATATGACGGGCGCGGCACCATCGGCCTGCCGGTGGAGGAGTTGCAGGGCCTGATCCGGGATGTGCCGAAGGTGGTCATTGCCCGCGTCAACGGCTTTGCTATCGGCGGCGGCAACGTGTTGGCGACCGTTTGTGACCTGACGATCGCCTCGGACAAGGCGCAGTTCGGGCAGGTGGGGCCGAAGGTCGGCTCTGTCGACCCCGGCTTTGGCACGGCATACCTCTCGCGCATCGTCGGAGAGAAGAGGGCGCGCGAAATCTGGTACATGTGCCGCCGCTATACCGCTGCCGAAGCGTTGGCGATGGGCCTCGTGAACGCTGTCGTGCCGCATGGTGAACTCGACGCCGAGGTGGACCGTTGGTGTGCCGAACTGCTGGAGCGCAGCCCAACCGCGCTGGCGCTGGCCAAGCGCTCTTTCAACGCCGATACCGAGAGTATTCGCGGCATTTCCTCGCTCGGCATGGCGGCGCTGTCGCTCTACTACGACACGGATGAATCGAAGGAGGGCGGCAACGCCTTCCGCGAAAAGCGCAAGCCCGACTTCCGGGGCGTGCTTAACCGCAGGAAGTAGGGATCTCAGGCCGCGTCCAACCCTTTGCGCAATCGTTCGAGGAGGGTCGCAAACTCGCTCTGGTCGGCGCCCGTGAGATGATTGAGTGAGGCAGCATAGAATGCGGCAATTGGTGCCTGCATGGCGGTCCAGTTGGCAATGCCGCTTTCGGTCAGGCGCACACGGCGGCTCCGGCCATCAGCCACGTCGCGCACACGTTCCAGCCAGTCGCGCGTTTCCAGCCGGTCGAGCACCGCGGAGAGGTTCTGCCGGCTCACCATCAGATAAGCCATCAGATCCTTCACCGTCATGCCTTCGGCCCTGACCTGCGGCCTTGCAAGGGCGCCGATCACGGCCCATTGCTGGGTGGTTGTGCCGAACGCATCGAGCGCCCGTGTCCCGTTCTTGTGCAACAGGTTGGCGCATTGATAGAGCCGGAAGAACAGTCGGTTCGCCCGCTCGAACGTCGCCTGATCCGTTGGTTCACTCATCCATCTGCCCCTTTCGCAGCCAATGAGTCTCATCATGAAATCGATCTCTGTCAATGCATTGACAGAATGGCAATATATAGCATAGCATTGATATAAATCGGGATGGCCCATGACCAGGATGCACGCAGCCTTCATCACCGGACACGGCGGCAATGACGTCGTGCTTCTGGGGGATCGTACCAAGCCCGTCCGCAAGGCTGGAGAGGTTATGGTGCGGATGCGGGCTGGTGGTCTTAACCGGGTCGATCTCTACATGCGCGATTCCGGCGCGGGCATCACCCACAGTCTGCCTCAGACCCTCGGGCTCGATGGCGTTGGCACCATCGAGGATGCGGATGATAACGAGACGCGGCTCAAGAAGGGGCAACGCGTCGTGCTGCATCCTGCGCTTGGCTGTGGCCGCTGTGCCTTCTGTCTGCGTGGCGAACACGTCCTCTGCCTCACCTCGAAATACCTCGGCGAACATGTCGATGGTACGCTGAGCGAATTCGTCTGCCTGCCAGCGGAGAACGCCTTTCCTGCGCCGGAAGTGCTGGATGATATCGAAGCCGCCGCGCTGTCGGTGGCCCCGCTCACGGCCTGGCGGATGGTCTTCACCAAGGCGGCGGTGAAACCATGGGAAACGGTGCTGATCTTCGGCGTCGGCGGTGCGGTTTCTCTCTCCGCATTGCAGTTTGTGAAGATGATCGGTGCCCGCGCCATCGTCACCTCGCGGGATGATGCCAAACTCGGCCGGGCCATGGCGCTTGGGGCCGATGCGACCATCAACGGCGTGCGCGAGGATATCGCGCGCCGCGCACTGGCGCTCACCGATGGCCGCGGTGTCGATGTCGTGATTGAGAATGTCGGGGAGGCGGTCTGGCCACATGCCATGAAATCGCTGGTGCGCGGGGGAAGGATTGTCCTTTGCGGCGCAACGTCTGGCGACGCGCCGTCTGCCGATCTCCGCCGCCTGTTCATCCGTCAGCTCCAGGTGATGGGTTCGACCCATGGCACATTCGAGGAGTTCCGCCAGTTGCTCGCCGTGACCGGACAGGGTGGTTTCAGGCCCGTCATTGATAGCCGCTATGCGTTTGGCGAGATCCATGCCGCCCTCGACCGCCTCGACGCCTCGGCCCAGTTCGGGAAAATCGGCATCGATATGCCTCGCTGATCATCAGGAAAGAGCTCGCCCCATGAATTTTGCAGGCAGGACAGTTCTCGTTACCGGTGGCGCCTCCGGCATCGGCCAGGCAACCTGCGCGGCCTTCATCACAGCCGGCGCCGATGTCATTCTCTGCGATCGGAATGCAGAGGCGGGGCAGGCCGCAGCCGCGGCGCTCGGACCAAAGGCGCGGTTCGAGGCGCTGGACGTGACAGACCGCGCCGGCTGTTTCGCTCTGGCCGATCGGCTTGCGGCCTCGCCCGGGCGGCTTGACGTGCTGGTCAATGCCGCCGGCTGGGACATCATCCAGCCCTTCATCGAGAACGAACCCGATTTCTGGGACAGGGTCGTGGCGATCAACTACATCGGCCCCGTGCAGTTAACGCGCGCGCTGCTGCCCTTGCTGGTCGCTTCGGGATCGGGCCGGATCGTCAATGTCGCGTCCGATGCCGCGCGCGTCGGCTCTTCCGGCGAGGCGGTTTATGCCGGTGCCAAGGGCGGCGTCATCGCTTTTTCGAAGTCTTTGGCCCGCGAACTGGTGCGCAAGAACATCCGTGTCAACTGCATCTGCCCCGGCCCCACGGATACGCCCCTGTTCAACACGCAGGGTGAGCGGATTCGCGAGGCGCTGACCAATGCCATTCCGATGAAGCGCCTCGCAAGGCCGTCCGAAATCGCCGACGGCATCCTGTTCTTCGCTTCAGAACGGTCAAGCTTCTGCACCGGGCAGATTCTGTCGATTTCTGGCGGGCTGACCATGGTTGATTGAGCCCGGTCGCGTTCCTTTCTCTGCTGATCCGTGCCAGAAGGCACGAACGCGGAAGGGGAGGGCATGGCTTGGTTGTCCGGGCGGTTATTTTCGACAAGGACGGAACCTTTGTCGACTTCATGGCGACCTGGGGGCCGGCCATTGAATGTGCCATGCGCGATCTTGCTGGGGACGATGAAGCGACGCTGGCACGTCTGGCTGATGTCAATCTCTATGACCTTGAACGGCGGACGCTGGCGCCTGGCTCCCCCTTTATCGCAGAAGCCTCGATCGACTTTGCCCGCCGCTGGGCCGATGCGCTCCGCATTCCTTTCTGCAATGCCTTTCATCGCAGGATGGACGAACTGTTCGATGCGGGCGCGCTCGCGCATGTCACCGCACTTGGTGCTCCGGCGCCGGTTTTTGCCCGTTTGCGGGCCGGGGGGATGTGCCTCGGCGTTGTCACCAATGACACCGAGCGGGGCGCGCGTGCCCAGTGTGAGCGACTGGGTCTGACCTCTTATTTTGATGCCATTATCGGCTATGACTCCGGTCATGGTCGCAAGCCGGCGCCGGGGCCTGTTCTCGCTTTTGCCGAGC
>JAIUNP010000058.1 GCA_020161975.1 Pseudomonadota bacterium | reverse complement strand
GGAACCGGGGGAGAATGTGCGGGAACAATCCCGCACATTTGCGCGGTCCGACGGGTAAATCAATCGGTCGCGGTTGCCTTCACGTTGACGAGCTGCAATGCGCTGGCGGGGTCGCTCAAGGTCGCGATCTCCGGCAAGCCGATACCGCCTGACTGTTTAGCTGTCACGTCGATGGCGAGGGATTTGCCCCGCAGCGCGAATTTGGACAGGGCGCCGGCCACCGCGCGCGATTCATCCGAAGAGCCGAGCACCATGGGAATGACCATCTGCGCCATTGTCGCCAGTTCCTTGCGGATCTCCTCCGGCTTGCGGCTCTGCTGGCGTCCCTGGTAGGCGAGCAGCTTTTCGGCGAGGCCCGTGTTGTCGATCCTGAGGCTGACCGATTTGGCCGTCGCCCCCATCAGGGCCACCAGCGCGGTATCCTTGTCAGCGCTCAGCGCGTCCGGGCCGATGCCGCCGATGGTGCCGTTGAGACGCACGCCGCCCATGCCGGCGCCGGAGACAGAAACATCGCTGATTGTGATCTCGCGGGTCGGCTCATCCCAGCGGGCGGCGATCTTCGCCGACAGGTCGACATTGTTGTAGCCGAGCGCCTTGATGAACTTGATGCCCTCTTCAGAAGAATGCTCGGGCAGTTTGAGGGCGAGATTATCGAGGCTGATCACGGCGTTGGTGGGGATGCCGTTCACCTGATTGCCGAGATTGAGCAGGAACTGGCCAAGCTTCAGGTTGATCCGCTCGGGCTTGACGCCCTTGGGGGTTTTCGGATCGGGGGCGTCGATGTCCAGGCCTTTGATCACGACCTGGCCTAGCCTTGGCATCATGCTGCGCGGATCGAGAGACTCGCTATCGAAATCCGGCTTTTCCAGCAGGGTGGCCATGCCCTTCAGCATCGGCGCATATGAAAAATCGGTGATGCCCATCTGCGCGAGGCGAGCGGTCGAACCATCGGCAGCCATGCTCATTTCGGACAGCATGAAGGTGGGGGGCGTCTTGGTGTTGCCATAGGTGCCCGCAACCTTCGCGATCGAGAAGGTGAAATCCTTGCCGCCTTCGCCCATCTTCATCTGAAAATTGTCGATGATGTTGCCGTCGTCCTCGAAGGCATCCATGAATTCGGCGGTGTTGCGGAAGACCTTGGCCATCGCGGCCCGCTCTTCCGGCTTGGGCAAGGCTTTCGGGTTCAGGTCACTGGGCTGCATGGACAAGATGCCGGCAATGGCACCGGCGAGGGTTTCCCCATTCAGCGGCCTTATCCGGAGGGCGCCGCCCGACATGGCCCCGGTGGTCATGTCGATGTTGGCTGCGCCGGTAACGCGCGAACTCATGCCCGCTGCGTTATAGCCGTCATACAGCGGCGCCGGCTTCTCGTCCGGCCCGGCCTTGTCATACCAGACGTGGGCAAGCTGTCCGAGGTTGAGGCCGCGAACTTCGGAGGCCCTGAACGTGCCGTCCTGCTTCATGCCCGGTGCATCCGACAGGAATGTGGTCTCGGGAATCGACACGCGCGCAACGCGACCGTTGGAAATATCCTCGAAGCTCACGCTCTTGAGGGTATATTCCGTGCGCCCGCCCTGTTTTGGCAGGACGCGGAAAATAACCTCCGGCGCACGGATTTCCTTGGCCGAGAAGGCCTTCACCCGGTCCTGTATCCCGGCATCCGGCTTGAACAGCGTGGAAAGGGCGTCCTTGTCGAGGCTCGCCCCGGTCACCTCAAGGCGCGGAATGCTGGTGCTGGCCTCATCGTTCCCGAATTTCAGCCCTTCGAGGGTATAGCCGCCGGATTGCGCAAAAGCGGGGGTGATCAGGCCCGGCAGGGCGCCCTTGAGCTGCATCCGTTCAAGGGTGAGGCCCGTAAAGGCCGCGTCGTTGATGGTGACATCACCCGTGAGCGCTGCGACATGCACGCTCGCCGTGCCGCCCGCTGCGGCAATCTCGCCGGCGATGCGATGTTCGGCGATGCTGGCAAGCCCGAAGGGCGTTGCGGCGATCAGTGCGAGGAGACTGACGCCGGACAGCGACTGGCGAGGCGACATGGCCAAACTCCGTGAAAAATTGACGGCCTGAATCAGGCCACGACCACACCACAGCGGGGCACACCCGGCCAAGTGAATTTCATGTCATGCTCAGCCTGCGGCAAATTCAGGGCGCCGCGAACACTCGCTCAGATTGAGAAGGACGTGCCGCACCCACAGGAGGCGGTGGCGTTGGGATTTTCGATGTGGAACGACTGGCCCATCAGGTTATCGACAAAATCGATCTCCGCGCCCTTCAGATAGGGCAGGGAGATGTTGTCGATCAGTACCGTCACGCCGTCGCGGCTCACAGTCAGATCATCGTCGGTGGCCAGGTTGTCGATATCAAAGGCATATTGAAAGCCCGAGCAGCCGCCGCCCTTCACTGTCACACGCAGCATCGCGCCTGCCGGCTCGCCTTTCAGGATGGTGGCGATGCGCTTGGCGGCGCGTTCTGAAACGCTGACATCGGTCGTGGGGGTGGGCATGATATCCTCATCCGTTCGATGATCGCGAACATCGGTGCTTTGCGTTCATCGTGTTCGGAAGGTAAGTGTTTTTCGTTCGGTTTCAACCCGTCCATCCCTGCCGAGTGGTATTGTGCTGTTCCATCAACCTCGTGTTCTGTCGCGCTTTGCTGCCGATGAGCACCGCTCTCGCGGGCGGCTGCACCCCGAGGCGCCGTCTCCGACGCGGACCGAATATCAGCGCGATCGTGACCGCATCATCCACTCCACGGCCTTCCGGCGCCTCAAACACAAGACCCAGGTCTTCGTTGCACAGGATGCGGATCACTACCGCACGCGGCTGACCCACACGATCGAAGTGGCGCAGATTGCCCGCGCGATCGCCCGGGCGCTGGCGCTCGACGAGGACCTGGCCGAATCCTTGGCGCTGGCCCACGATCTTGGCCACACGCCGTTCGGCCACGCCGGGGAGGATACGCTGCACACCTGCATGGCGGCGTTCGGCGGGTTCGATCATAACGCCCAGGCGCTGCGTGTCGTCACCCGCCTTGAGCGGCGCTATGCAGCCTATGACGGGCTGAACCTGACATGGGAGACGCTGGAGGGGCTTGTGAAGCACAACGGCCCGCTGCTGACAGCCGAGGGCGAGCCGACCGAGCGTTATATCGGCCTGGGCGTTCCCGGGGCTATTCTTGAATATGACCGGCTTCAGCCGCTGGATCTTGCTACTTTTGCCAGCGGCGAAGCGCAGATTGCCGCACTTTCGGACGATATTGCCTATAACGCCCACGATATCGACGATGGCTTGCGTGCCGGGCTCTTCACGCTCGCTGACCTTAAAGCGGTGCCGTTTCTGGCGATGCTTCTGGAGGAAATTGCGGTGTTCTGGCCCGGTCTCGACGACAGTCGCACGACGCATGAGCTTGTCCGACGCGTTATCACCCGCTTTGTCGAGGATGTCATCAGCGAGAGCGAGCGACGGCTTGTGGTGCTCAATCCGCCGGATGTCGCGGCCATTCGCCGGGCAAATCGGCCGGTAATCGCCTTTTCGGCCGATATGGCGGAGGCTGAACGCTCGATCAAGGCGTTTCTTTATCCGCGCATGTACCGGCATCCGCGCGTGATGGCGGTGCGGGCCAATGCCGCGACCATTCTCGAAAACCTGTTTTATCGCTTTTCACGCGAGCCTTCCCTGATGCCGGAGGACTGGCGCGAAGGACTGACCGCCACCGACCGTCCGCGCCTGATGCGGCGCGTTGCCGACTATCTCGCCGGCATGACTGACCGCTACGCCTTTGATACGCACCGGCGGCTGTTTGACGTGACGCCGCCACTCGTTTAGCGGAACGGCAGAAAGAGAGACTGCCATGAATGTTTTCGCCGATTTCCAGGCCCGCATCGCCCGTATTCTGAAAGCCCTGCCGGAAACGGCGGGCCTCGCTGACGCCGCCCTTGCGCGTGTCGTCGTCGAACCGCCGCGCGACAGCAGCCATGGTGATCTTTCCACCAATGCTGCGATGGTGACGGCCAAGGACGCCAGCATGAAGCCGCGCGATCTTGCGGAACTGATCGCAACAGCGCTGGCGGGCGAGACGGGCGTGGCAGCCGTGTCGGTGGCCGGGCCGGGGTTTATCAACATCACACTCGATGCCGCCGTGTTCGATTCCGTGCTGCGGGTGTGCATCGCCGAGGGCGCGGCCTATTCGCGTACGGCGCTCGGCAAAGGCGAGGGGGTCAACGTCGAATATGTCTCGGCCAATCCCACCGGGCCGATGCATGTCGGCCATTGCCGCGGAGCGGTTTATGGCGATGCGCTGGCCAATCTTCTGGCTGCGACCGGCCATGTCGTGACGCGCGAGTATTACATCAACGACGCCGGCGCGCAGGTGGATGTGCTCGCCCGCTCGGCCTTCCTGCGCTATCTCGAAGCGCTGGGCGAGGACATCGGCACCATCCCCGATGGGCTTTATCCGGGCGATTACCTGAAGCCCGTCGGTGCGGCGCTCGCCGAACGCTACGGCTCAAGCCTCAAGGATCAGCCGGAGGCCGAATGGCTGCCGACTGTCCGCCAGTTTGCGATTGATGCAATGATGGCGATGATCCGCGACGATCTGAGCGCGCTGAACATCACACATGAGGTGTTTTTTTCCGAACGCTCATTGCAGGCCGGGGGCAATGGCGGCGCGGTTGCGGCCATTATCGATGATTTCCGCAAGCGCGGCCTTATTTATGAAGGTCGCCTGCCGCCGCCCAAGGGCCAGTTGCCGGATGACTGGGAAGATCGCGAGCAGACGCTGTTCCGCTCCACCGAGTTCGGCGACGATGTGGACCGTCCGCTGATCAAGTCGGACGGTGGTTACACCTATTTCGCTTCCGACATCGCCTACCACGCAGACAAGTTCAAACGCGGTTTCAAGACGCAGATCGACGTTTGGGGTGCCGATCACGGCGGTTATATCAAGCGGATGGCCGCAGCGGTGAAGGCGGCTTCCAATGGGGAAGCGACGCTGGAAGTGCGGCTCTGCCAGCTCGTGAAGCTGATGCGGAACGGCGAGCCGGTGAAGATGTCCAAGCGTTCGGGCGATTTTGTCACCCTGCGCGAGGTGGTGGATGAGGTAGGCCGGGATTCGGTGCGCTTCATGATGCTGTTTCGCAAGAATGACGCGGAGCTTGAGTTTGACCTTGCCAAGGTCATCGAGCAGTCGAAGGACAATCCGGTCTTTTATGTGCAATATGCCCATGCGCGCGGCGCGTCGATCTTCCGGCAGGGCCGGCAGGTCTTTCCGGACATGGATGTGAGCAGCGCGGCGCTGGCCAAGGCGGACCTGTCGATTCTCGCCGATTCTTCCGAGCGTGAGCTGATCCGGCGCATCGCTGCCTGGCCGCGCCTGCTCGATTCCGCAGCACAGTCACGCGAGCCCCATCGTATTGCCTTTTTTCTCGAAGATGTTGCCGCGCAGTTTCACGCGTTGTGGAACAAGGGCAAAGATCAGCCTGATTTGAGGTTTATTAACGCTGAAGACCGATATTCCACACTAGCAAGGCTGGCTCTTGTCCGGGGTGTGATGAACATTCTGGCCGGTGGGCTGGCACTTCTGGGCGTCGGAGCGCCTGACGAAATGCAGTGAAAGCGGCATTTCTTCGGGCAGGGCGCGCAGTTTCCGGGGAAGGACCCTTAGGTATGAACAGCACCCTCAAGAAGCAGGCCGCGACCGAGACGACCGGACAGGAACGGCCTGCCATTTCGCCCACCGTTGCCGATGTTGATGAGATCGAGCGTTTTCTGCGCGAGGAATTCGAGGCGCGGAACGCGGAGAAGCAGCCCGAATTTACCGATCCGCTGATGGCTGAACTCGCCCGCATTGTGGGGCAGGAGGCGCGCCCGGTTGCGGCAGCCCCGCCAGCGATGCCGCCGGCGCATGATCCATTCGCGCAAGCTGAAGCGCCGGGCTCGGCCAACGATCCTTTGCGCGCCTTCGAGGAAGAATTACGCCGTTTCGACGCGGTAAACCGTCGCCCGGTGCAGGAACCGGAAGTGGCCGCCGTTCTGGGTGGCGTTGTGCAGCCTGCGCAGGCCGCACCGGCTTATCCGGATGATTTCCGGGCTGTCGGGCCTGCTGTTGCGGGCCATCCGGCGTCGCAACCGCTGCCCGAGCCCGATTTTGCCCTGTTACCGCAGGATCAGCCGGTGCGGATGACCGGCCCCGAAACGCTGGGGCCGGAAGGCGTGGTTGCCGAGGATCTCGCGCCCGTGGTGCCGGCTGCACCGCGCTCACGCAAGGTGATGTACCTTCTGGGGGGCGCGGCTGCCTTTGCGGTGATCGGCGTGGTTGGCTCCATCGCCTTCAGCAACAAGAAGCCGATGGGCAGTTCTGTGCCGGTGATTGCCGCCAAGACCCAGCCCGCCAAGGAAAAGCCGGCAGATCCCGGTGGTGTCGAAGTGCCGGGACAGGATCGTCAGGTTCTCGCGCGCAAGACCGATGAGCCGGTCAAGCCCGCTTCACTCGTCACCAAGGAAGAGCAGCCGGTCGATCTCAGCCAGACGCCGAAGCGCGAGGTTTCGCGCGTCATTCTGGCCCAGCCCACCCAAGGTTCACCGCAGGGCGCCGCCTCTTCTGCTCCTGCCGCGCCGATCATCATGCCGCCGGGGGCGGCCCAGCCGCAGCAGGATGCTGCACAGGGCCAGCCGACCACTGCCGGCGGGTTCGAGGCCAAACGCGTCCGGTCGGTGAAGATCGGTGGCGATGGCAGCATGGTTGCCGCCCCGGCAAGCCCGGCGCCGGTGCCCCGTCCCTCGACGCCGACGCTCGCATCCGCGCCGCCGCCGGCTGGCGCTGCTGTTCCCAAGGTCGAGGCGCCCAAGGCTGAAACGCCCAAGGCTGAAACACCCAAGGCTGAAACACCCAAGGTCGAGACCGCGAAAAGCGATGCCCGCCCGGTCACCGCCGCGCGGCAGCAAGCCCGTCCGGTCGCCCAGGCGCCACAACCCGCCGCCTCCGAAGGCGCTGATGCGCCGATGTCGCTGCGTCCGCCGGCCGCCGGCGCCCAGCGCCCCGTGCGAACGGCTGCGGCAACATCACCGGCGGAGCGGTCCGCGCCCGATGCGCAAGGCGGCGGTTTTGCCGTTCAGCTTGCTGCCCCCGGCAGCGAATCCGAAGCGCGCCGCACGGCGAGCCGCCTGAAGCAGCGCTATTCCAACGCGCTGGACGGCCATACGCCGGGCGTACGCAAGGCGGCTGTCGGCGGCAGGACGGTTTACCGCGTCCGCGTCGGTGGCCTCTCCCGTCAGGATGCAACCGAGATGTGCACGCGCATAAAGGGCGACGGCGGCTCCTGCTTCGTTGCGTCGAACTGATGACAACTCCTTCCGCAATCATCTTCGGCTGTGAGGGGCTTTCCCTCACCGCCGGGGAAAAAGCGCTTTTTGCCCGTGTGAACCCCTGGGGGTTCATTCTGTTCAAGCGCAACATCGACACGCCCGAACAGGTAGCCGCGCTGACGGCCGAGATGCGGGCTGCGGTGGGCAGGCGCGATGCACCGGTGCTGGTCGACCAGGAAGGCGGGCGGGTGCAACGCCTTGGACCACCGCATTGGCGGGCCTATCCGAATGGCGCGACCTACGGCAAACTCTGGGCTCTCTCGCCTGATCGGGCGCGCGAGGCGGCCTTTGCCGGCGCAAGGCTGATGGCCGATGACTTGGGAAAGCTCGGCATCACGGTCGATTGCCTGCCGGTGCTCGATGTGCCTGTCGAAGGCGCCCATGACGTGATCGGCAACCGCGCCTATCATCGTGAACCAACGGCTGTGGCCAGCATCGGGCGGGCGGCGAGCCTTGGCCTGATGGCCGGGGGCGTGCTGCCGGTGATCAAGCACATGCCGGGCCACGGGCGTGGCATGGCTGACAGCCATCACAATCTGCCGCAGGTGGATGTGGGCCGCGCCGAACTGGAAGCGCATGATTTTGCGCCCTTCCGGCGGATGCGTGACATGCCGCTGGCCATGACTGCGCATATCGTCTTTTCGGCCATTGATCCGGACCGTCCGGCGACGCAATCGCCGGTGGTGGTGAATGAGATCATCAGAGGGTACATCGGCTTTGACGGGCTGTTAATGAGCGACGATCTGTCGATGAAGGCGCTTGGCGGTGATTTTTCCAGCCGCTCGGCGGCCATTCTCGATGCCGGCTGCGACATGGTGCTCCACTGCAACGGCGTGATGGCTGAAATGGAAGCCGCTGCGGCTGGTGCCCGTCCCATGACGGCGGTGGCGCAGCGGCGCGCGAAGGCCGCTTTACGGGGCATTTCTGGCCAGTTGCCGGCATTTGACCGGGGACAAACCGAGGCTCGCTTCGACGAATTGCTTGCCCTCGTGGCCTGAACGCGCGACGTTGCTGCTCCATCCAGCGGAGGCGGCACGGCCCATGGTCGCAATTGACGAGCAACCTTCTTTCGACGCGCCGGACCGCGCCGAGGGCGAGGCTGCGCTCGTCGTCGACCTCAGCGGTTTTGAAGGGCCGCTCGACCTGCTGCTTGATCTCGCCCGCCGGCAAAAGGTGGATCTCGCGCGCATCTCCATTCTGGCGCTCGCCGAACAATACCTCATCTTCATCGCCGAAGCCCGGCGCCTCAGGCTGGAACTCGCCGCCGATTATCTCGTCATGGCGGCCTGGCTCGCCTATCTGAAATCGCGGCTGCTGCTGCCTGAACAGAAGCAGGAGGGGGAGCCGGAAGCCGCCGAGCTTGCTGCCGATCTTGCCGAGCGCCTTGCCCGGCTGGAGGCCCTGCGGCGCGCCGCAACGCTGATTGGCCAGCGTCCGCGCCTCAATGTCGATGTGTTTCAGCGCGGAATGCCGCAGCCGGTGGTGGTCCATCACGGCGCGGCCTGGGATGTGACGCTGCATGATCTCATTTCCGCCTATCTCGACCGGAGGCGGCATCAGGCGGCTGCGCGGGTCAGCATTGCCCGGCGCACCGTCTGGTCATTGCAGGAAGCGCGCGAGGCACTGGAACGGCTCGTGGGCCATGCCATCGACTGGGCCCCCATTGACACATTCCTGACAGGCTATGCGCTCGATCCCTCGGCGCGGCGCTCGGCCCGCGCTTCGGCCTTTGCGGCCTCGCTGGAACTTGCGCGCGAGGGCAGTATCGACCTTCGGCAAGACAAGGCGTTCGCTCCGCTTTTCCTGCGTAAACGCCCGCCGCAAATGCTCGAACCGGTATCCGCATGACCGACGCTTTCCACCGCCTTTCCGAATCCATGCAGGCGCTGACCGGCGCCGACGAGCGCGTACAGCGCCTTGGCCGAGCCACTCGCATCGCCGAGGCGCTGCTTTTTGCCGCCCGGGAGCCGCTTTCGGAGGACGAAATCGGCCGCACCCTGCCGGCGGAGGTCGAGGTTGGCGAGGTGCTGCGCATTCTGGCATCGCAGTATGAGGGCAGGGGCGTGACGCTGAGCCGTCTTGCCGGCAAATGGGCATTCCAGACCGCACCGGACCTTGGCTATCTCCTCAGCGGCACTGTGGACGAGCCGAAGAAGCTTTCCCGCGCCGGTCTCGAAACCCTTGCTGTGATTGCCTATCATCAACCGGTGACGCGGGCGGAAATCGAGGATATTCGCGGGCTGCAATTGTCGCGCGGGATGCTGGACATGCTGCTGGAGGCCGGCTGGGTGAAAATGCGCGGGCGGCGGCGAACGCCGGGGCGGCCTGTAACCTATGGCACCACCGAGGCGTTCCTGATCCAGTTCGGACTGGATCGCTTGTCCGATCTGCCAGGGCTGGAGGAGATGAAGGGCGCCGGCCTGACCGAGGGCGAGGCGCCCGGCTTCACCGTGCCGCTCCCCTCCGACGATCCGGCCTTGCGTGAGGACGAGGATGCGCTGGAGCCCGATCTTTTTGAACAGATGACCGAGGATCGGCTGGCCGAGGAAGACCCTCCGCTTGAAACTGCCGACGAACTGCCGCAGGAAGAGGATGCGTCCGGCACCGCGGATGGTCGCATTTTCAAGGATCCTGCCGCCTGATGGCTAATGTCGATACCCTTCCGATAGGCCGTGCGTCCGCTGTCATACCGTCCGGGCTTGTGTTCGAGGGGGTGGGGCGGCGCTTTGGCCGCAAGCGCGCGCTGCATGATGTGTCGTTCGAGATCAAACCGGGCGAGGTGCTGTGTCTGCTCGGCCCCTCCGGCTGCGGCAAGAGTACGCTTCTGCGCCTGATCGCGGGCATTGATGAGCCGACCAGCGGACGAATCCTGATGGACGGGCAGGAGATTTCCGGCCCCGATAGATTCGTGCAGCCGGAGATGCGCGGAATCGGTCTCGTTTTTCAGGATTATGCGCTGTTTCCGCATCTTGACGCGCTGGACAATGTGATGTTCGGCCTGCGTGAACTGCCGCGACCGCAACGGCAGGAAGTGGCCGAGGTGGCGTTGCGGCGCGTGGGGCTTTCGGCCTTTGCCGATGCTTTTCCCGATATGCTGTCGGGCGGCGAACAGCAGCGCGTTGCGCTCGCCCGGGCCGTGGTGGCACGGCCGCGCGTGCTGCTGATGGACGAGCCTTTCTCCAACCTCGACAAGCGGATGCGCGACATGGTGCGCGAAGCAACGATCACGTTGTTGCGAGAGACCGGTGCGACCTCGGTGATCGTCACCCATGACCCGGAGGAGGCGATGCGCATCGCCGACCGGATCGTGCTGATGCGTGATGGCGGCATCGTTCAGGTGGGCTCTGCGCGTGAACTCTACCGCAACCCGGCGGATCTGCATGCAGCGCGTTTCTTCTGCGAGATCAATGAGTTGCAAGGCGTTGTCTCGAAAGGGCGCGTGGCGACACCCGTCGGCTGTTTTGCGGCGCCGGAGTTAGAGGATGGCACCGAGGTGGCGGTCTGCGTCCGTCCGCAGGGCATCTACATCGAGGGGCCGGGCGCCGGCATTCCGGCCCGCATTCTTCAGCGGCGGTTCATCGGCCCTGTCGATCATTTCGAGATTGCCGTTGGCGGAATGGAGGTTCCGCTGGTGGCGCGCATCCGCAATGCGCCGCCGTTTGAGCGGGGCATGGACATCGGTCTGTCGGTCGATCCTGCGGAAGTGCTTGTTTTCCGGGCCGCGAGACCTTAGGTTCCGCGCAACGTTAAAGTCCCAGGTGAGGATCAGCTATGGGTAGCATGAGTTTGTGGCACTGGCTGGTGGTTGCGGCCATCATCGTCCTGCTGTTCGGCCGGGGCAAGATTTCCGGCGTGATGGGTGAATTTGCGCAGGGCATCAAGGCGTTCAAGAAGGGCATGGCCGAAGAGGACGACAAGAAAGAGGTCGTCGACGCAAAGCCGATCGAGAACCAGCCTGCGGCTCCTGTCGCACCGAAAACCGACCAGAAGGTCGGCTGAACCGCCAGCGTGGGGCGCGCAAGCGCCAGGTTGACCGCACATGTTCGATATCAGCGCCGGTGAATTTCTGGTGGTTGGTGCTATTGCGCTCGTCGTGATTGGCCCAAAGGAACTGCCGGGCGTGTTGCGCTCAGTCGGGCAGACGGTTGGCAAGCTCAAGCGCATGGCGGGCGAGTTCCGCCAGCAGTTTGATGATGCCATGCGCGAGGCAGACCTGCACGAAGCGCAGAAATCCGTGCAGGACACGGTGAATTCCGCGACCAGCTTCAACCCCATCAACACCATCCGAAACGAGATTCGTTCGACGGTGGATGAGATGAAGGGGGCAACCCGCTCTGCCGAGGCGGCCGCGATGGCGCCGGTTGAGCAGGGGCCGCCGGTTTCTGTGATGGACCCGGTGATCGAGACGCCGCCGGTCGTTTCGTTGCCAGTCGAGCCGGTGATTGAACCCGAACCGCCCGCCGCGCCACCGGCCAAGCCGAAGCGCGCGAGAAAGCCGAAGGGCGGAGACGCCGCATGAACGAATTGCCGCGCGCGGGACAGGACGATATCGACGCGTCCAAAGCTCCGTTGATCGAACATCTCATCGAATTGCGCTCGCGCCTCATCAAGGCTGCGCTGGCGTTTTTCGTTATGACCATCCTGTGTTTTGCCGTTGCCAAGCAGATCTACGGCATTCTGGTGTGGCCTTATATCTGGGCGGCAGGCGGGCCGGAAAAGGCGCCGCTGATCTATACCCATCCGCTCGAATATTTCTTCGTGCAGCTCAAGCTGGCGGTGTTTGGCGGTGCTTTTCTCTCGTTTCCTGTGATCGCTACCCAGATTTACCGCTTCGTGGCGCCGGGGCTCTACAAGGATGAGCGTGATGCCTTCCGGCCGTTCCTGATTGCGACGCCGGTGCTGTTTTTCCTCGGCGCGCTTTGCGTGATGTTCGTGGCAATGCCGCTTCTGATGAAATTCTCCATCGCGATGCAGCAGAACCTGACCGATAATTCCGCGCAGATTTCGCTTCTGCCGAAGGTCGATGACTATCTGTCGCTGATCATGACGCTGATCTTTGCCTTCGGCATCACTTTTCAGTTGCCGGTCGTGCTCACGCTGCTGGGCAGGGTAGGCATCATTGATTCGCAGTTTCTCATCGAGAAACGGCGCTATGCTATCGTCGTCGTCTTCATCATTGCGGCAATCCTGACGCCGCCGGATATCATCAGCCAGTTCGCGCTGGCTGTGCCGTCGATGGCGCTTTACGAGCTCTCCATCTATTCCGTTCGCTGGGCCGAGAAAAAGAGGGCGCAGCCGGAGACGAAGTCAAGCGAAGAAGCCTGAACCGAAGCAGGCCTGAACCCGGGCCCTGGCCCGGGACAAGGCGTGTGTTTCATGATCAGGCGACCGCCGCTTTCACCGCCGAGATGATGCGGTCCTGCGTGGCCTCGTCGAGATAGGGATGCATCGGCAGGCTGAGAACCTCCCGTGACAGGCGATCAGAGACCGGGACGCCGCCACTGGCCACCGGGTATTTCGCGTAAGCTTCCTGTGCGGGCACGGGGCGGGGATAGTAGATCTGTGTCGGCACGCCTGCCGCCTTGAGGCTGGCAGCAATCGCTGCGCGGCGGTCGGCCGGCACCTGAAGCGTATATTGCGCCCAGACGGACGTGGCGGACTGGCGCACTTCGGGCACTGTCACAACGCTGCGAAGACTGGTGGTGAAGCGTTGGGCCACCGCATTGCGCGCGGCGATCTCGTCTTTGAAAATCTTCAGTTTCTCGATGAGAATTGCAGCCTGGATCGTGTCGAGGCGACCATTGATGCCTATGCGCACGATGTCGTACTTGTCTTCCCCCTTGCCGTGCAGGCGGATGGAATCCATCACCTTGGCCAGGCCGTCGTCATCGACGAAAATTGCACCGCCGTCGCCATAGCACCCCAGCGGTTTGGCCGGGAAAAAGCTGGTTGCGGTGATATCACCCAGGGTGCCGACCGTCTTGCCTTGCAGCGTTGCGCCGAAGGACTGGGCCGCATCCGCCAGGATCCACAGCTTGTGGGCATCGGCGAAGGCGCGGATGGCATCATAGGCGGCAGGCTGGCCGAAGAGATCGACTGCAATGATGGCGCGCGGGGTCAGCCCGGCCGTTTTCGCAGCAGCAATGCCCGCCTCAAGGCCTTTGACATCGAGGTTGAAGCTGCCGTCCTCCACATCCACAAACACGGGGCTGGCGCCGATCAGTGCGATGGTTTCCGGCGTTGCCGTATAGGTGAAGGCGGGGCAGAGCACCGCATCGCCGGGGCCGATGCCCTTGGCCATCATGGCGATCAGCAGCGCATCCGTGCCCGAAGCGCAGGAGATTGCGTGTTTTGCCCCCGTAAAGGCTGCGAGGTCCTTCTCCAGCGTCTTCACTTCAGGGCCCATGATGTACTGCCCGTGATCGAGCACGCGCGTGATGGCGGCGTCGATCTCGCGGCGGATGCGGGCCTGCTGGGCCTTCAGGTCGATGAAGTCAATGGTGGCGGCGGCCATGTCAGTTCCCGAGAGGTTCGAGTGTGCCCTCGGCGGTTTCGCGATAGCGCTCGCCGGTATCGGGGCAGGTGAGGTTCTTGCCGAGTTTGCGGCCAGCGCGGCTGACCCAGCCGATGCGGCGGGCGGGAACGCCGGCCATCAGCGCATAGGCCGGCACGTTGCTTGTCACCACCGCGCCGGCGGCGATGAAGCAGTATTCGCCCAGATTGTGCCCGCAGACGATGGTGGCGTTGGCGCCGATCGACGCGCCGCGCCCGACGCGGGTTTCGGCGAACTCGTTCTTGCGTTCAATGAAAGCGCGGGGATTGTTGACGTTGGTGAAGACACAGGACGGGCCGCAGAACACCCCATCCTCCAGCGTGACGCCCTTGTAGAGCGCAACATTGTTCTGGATCTTGCACTGATCTCCGACCGTTACCGACGGGCCGATCATCACGTTCTGGCCGATCGAGCAGTTTGCGCCGATCGAGCAGCCATTCAGGATATGAGCAAAATGCCAGATCGCGGTGCCGGCCCCGATGGGCATTGCGTCATCGTCGATATAGGCGCTTTCGTGGACCTTGACG
The DNA here is from genome assembly GCA_020161975.1 of Pseudomonadota bacterium. Lineage (GTDB taxonomy): Bacteria > Pseudomonadota > Alphaproteobacteria > Rhizobiales > Beijerinckiaceae > JAIUNP01. The sequence goes on along the minus strand of JAIUNP010000058.1, from coordinate 329 downwards.
CCCTTTTCAGACCAATTCGCCTTAAACTGGGTAGCCATCGCGATAGCGATCCTTGTCGGCAAGCACACGGGCGACCATCGGATGCTCCGAGCCGATGCCGCGCTCGATGGCCGCATCGCGAATGCGCGCGACGGCGGCGATTGAGGGGCGAACCTCGGTCAGCGGGAAGCCGCGCCCGTTGACGATCTCGGCGTAGCTGACGGCGTGTAGATCCTCGAAACCCTTCGAGAAGTCGTAAAAGCCGACCCCCGGAATATCGAGGCAGCGGCGGGCGAATCCCTCGCCCTCATCCTTGTCGCGCCCGTTGATGGAAAGGAACCAGCGCACGC
>JAIUNP010000057.1 GCA_020161975.1 Pseudomonadota bacterium | reverse complement strand
GCGGCTTTCAAGTTCCGCCCGCTCGATGGCGTGACGGGCGGTGACATGGGCGATCTCGTGGGCGAGCACGGAGGCAACCTCCGACATATCATTGGCCAGGATCAGCAGGCCGCGCGTGACATAGAGATTGCCTGAAGGCAGGGCGAAGGCGTTCACCAGTCCTGAATTGAGAATAGTAACCCGATAGGGCTGGCCCGGGACATCGGTGGCGTTGCGCAGCCGTTCCAGCAAGCCGTTGAGAATTTGCTGCACTGCCGGTGCGCGGTATTCGCCGCCGAAGGCCTGTACCAGGCGTTGGTGCTCGCGCGCGGACGAGGTATCGGCGCCACTGACGCGCGGGCTCGCCGAGGGCAGTTCGACGGTGGCTTCGGGTTGTTGCGGACCGACAAACAGAATGTCGGTGCCGCAACCCGCCAGCCCTGCGACCAGCGCAAGCGCCAGTGTTCGGCGCATATGCTTCCGCAAAGCTGTTCTCAGATTCAGGGCCAGCACGTCTGCCACCTCTATTCCAGCACCTCGACCATGTGCGGAGCCACGGCCGTCAGGCGCCTCTTCTCACCCGGTTCTGCCACCGCGCGCAAGCGCAGGCGTTTGCCGACAAATGTGGCAGGATCACGCCCGGCCTGCCGAAACGCTGCCATCTGCCGCTGTGTCAGCATCCAGCCCGGCGATTGCCCGCCCGGACTGTCGAAGTTCACAAAGGTCATCCGGCGCCCGGGACGGACGGAGCGGACGCGCCCCTCATAGATCACGCGGGCGGTAATGCGGGACGGGGAGGGTGGTGCGGACCAAAGGCCGCGTCCGGCCTCGCGCGCAAGGGCCTCGTGCGACAGCAGGTCCGGCCAGCAACGGGGCGCGGCCGCGCCCGACCACGCAAATGTCAATCCATCTTCAAGCAGCATTCCCTGGATCCAGGCGGTGTCACCGGCGACAACGACGGCCAGTTGCGCCGTTTGCCTCCGCCATCGATCCACACCAACGCTGAACAGGGCCCGAACGGAGCCGGCCGTGAACAGATGTTCCAGCGCGCTGACAAGAGCGGCGCGCCGGGCAGGCTCATCGCGCGCGGGCCAATCAATGCCCTCAAGGGTAATGATCCGACCGTCGGCAAGGAAAAGATCGCCGGTTTCGGCAAGACGCAGGACTGTTACCGGCTCGGCACCGGCAAGGTCGCAGGCTGCGGCGGCGGTCGCCAGCCAGCCATGGACAAGCAGGATTGCGAGCGCCATCGGACGCAGGGCACACAGCACTGTGGCAACGCAGCAACGCACTGTTGTCAAAGTGGTCCTGGCCCCGGTTAAGAATTGATTTAAGTCAACGTCGATTGCGGGCGTTCTCTTCATGAGTTACCGCGAATTGGGGTGGTCAACGATGCCCCCGGAGCAACGCCGAGCCAGCGGTGAACCGGGAAGGCACCATACATATGCAGGGAAATGTGGCTAACATGAAAATTCGTCTTCTTCTCGCCGCCAGCGCGGCCGCCTTTCTGGGCGCCGGGGTTGCCCAGGCCGCCGATCTTGGCGCACGCAAGCCGGTGGCTGTGGCTGCACCGGTCGAGACCTTCAATCCGTGGATGGTGCGTTTCCGCGCCCTCGCGGTGGTTCCGCGTGACAACAGCAAGGTTTTTGTCGGCGGCACCCGCATCCCGGGTTCGGGCAATCTCGACGTGTCGAACAGCGGCGTTCCTGAACTCGACATCACCTACTTCTTCACCAAGAATTTTGCGGCAGAGCTTATCCTCGGCACGACGCCTCACAACGTCAAGACCTCCGGCAACCTCGCCGGGCTTGGCAAGGTTGGCCGGGCGTGGCTGCTGCCGCCGACCCTGACGGCCCAGTATCACTTCAACCTGACCGACCGGATCAAGCCCTATGTCGGTGCGGGTGTGAACTACACATTCTTCCTCGACGAGAAGGAAAAGGGTGTGTTCTCGGCCTTCAACCTGAAGAATCAGGCAGGTCTTGCCCTTCAGGCCGGTGTCGACATCGCCATGGACCAGAAGTGGGGTATCAACGTCGATGTGAAGAAGCTGTTCCTTCAGCCGAACTATCGCGCGGTCCTGGGCGGCACGGTCGTTCACGGCAAGGCTCGCATCGACCCGTGGCTGATCGGTGGCGGCGTCTACTACCGCTTCTGATCGGGGCGCACGCGGGGCATCAGGCCGGCCATCCCGAACGGGGTGGCCGGTCTTTTTCTGTCGGCGATTGAGTTTCCCGATCATGCAGGTTATGCCGGTCTGCGATGCGGTTCCGTAGCTCAGCAGGATAGAGCAGCGGTTTCCTAAACCGAAGGTCACAGGTTCGAATCCTGTCGGGACCGCCAGAATTCAATAATGTCGAGCGCTTTCAATGCGGCTGTCCGCCATGGACATCCTGCTCGCGTCCGGTGTTTGCCCACGTGCATCTCTGGTGATAAACCACAGTCAGTTGGCGAGGTGTAGGGTGTGTCGCCTGGCAACCGCCAGAGCACTCCGTCGTACCTCCGGCGCGCCGGCGCTTGTATGACCGCGGACTGATGGGATTATCGAGAGCGATCCGATTTTGCGTCGTGTCCAAAGAACGCGTATCTGCCCGTTTCTCGACCGTTCCGGGCGGCAAATTGCCCCTTGCAGTCCAGGGTTTTCAGGCGTTTGATGGGGCTGTTGGAAATTGCTTCGGGAGATATGGGATGCCCGAGAAATCAATCGTCCGTCTGCTGGTGGTCAACTGGGCTTTGGGCATCACGCTTGGTGTGTTGTTTGCCGCCGGCATTCTGGCCGTCGACATCGGTGGCCTGCGCTCCATGATCTTCAGGTCGGATCTGGCCATTCCGGCGCTGGCCCTGCTGTTTGGCGGCTTTGCCATAACCTGCGGCGGTGTCGTCTGCGCCTCCGCCGTCATGCGCCTTCCGCATGAGGACAGGACGAGTGGAACCGGGCTTGCTGAAGCGGCAGAGCCCGTTCCGGTGCCCGTCCGGCCGCTCAATAGGCGTTCTTCGTATTGATCAGCGAGATTGGCGTCATTGCCAGGATGTAGAGGTCGAAGAAGACGCTCCAGTTGTCGATATACTGGAGGTCGCATTCGACGCGCCGCTCGATCTTGTCCACGGTGTCGGTCTCGCCGCGCCAGCCGTTGATCTGTGCCCAGCCGGTAATGCCGGGCTTGACCTTGTGGCGCGCGAAATAGCCTTCGACGACCTCATCGTAGATGTGGCCATCGGCTTTTGCCTGCATGGCGTGGGGGCGCGGGCCGACCATGGACAGTTCGCCGCGCAGTACGTTGATAAGCTGCGGCAATTCGTCGAGCGAGGTCTTGCGGATGAAGGCGCCGACGCGGGTGACGCGCGGGTCGCCCTTGGTGACGAGCCGGGCGGCCTGGGCGTCGCACTGGTCGACATACATCGAACGGAACTTGAAGACGCCGATCTTCTCGTTGTTGAAGCCGTAGCGCGTCTGGCGGAAGAAAATAGGACCTTTGGAATCGAGCTTCACAGCCAGTGCGACCAGCAGCATGATCGGTGACAGCAGGGTCAGCGCCAGCGCGGCCAGAACCCGGTCCTCGACCGCCTTCACCGCAATGCCCCAATCGGTCAGCGGCTTGTCGAACACGGCGAGGAACGGTGCCTTGCCAATGAAGGAATAGGCGCGCGGGCGCAGCTTCAGCTTGGAACCGACGGCGCTGATGCGGATGTCGATCGGCAGTACCCAGAGCTTCTTCAGCAGATAGAGAATGCGCATCTCGGCCGTGTGCGGCAGGGTAATGATCAGCAGATCCACTTTGTGAACGCGGCAGAATTCGACCAACTCATCGAAGCGACCGAGCTTGTGATAGCTTTCAACCTCATCGGGCGAACGCTCGCCCCCGCGATCATCGAACAGACCAAGGATGCTGATGGCCTTGGAGTGATCATTGGAGAGCATACCGATAAGATCGGCCACCGGTTTGCCGCCGCCAACGATTACGGCGCGACGGGCAAGCTTGCCGGCGTTGGTCCAATCCCCGATCCTGCGGGCGATGATCACGCGGCCAAGTGTCATCGACACTAGCGAAGCGCCGGCCCAGGTGAGCAGCCAGCCACGCAGGGACTGAATATCGGCGCCAACCACCACGGTGACAGCGATCAGCGAGGCAAAGGTGAGCGCAAGGGCGCCGGTCAATCTGAGCACTTGCTGCGATCGACTGCCGAGCGAGGCGATGGTGTATCCCCAGAACCGCTGATGCAGCAGGATCGCCGCCAGCGTGGCCGCAACAATATAGCCGGTAGCGACCAGCGGGCCGATGCCCATGACGGCAGAGTGCGCCCAGGACAGGGCACCGCAGGCGATCAGCAACACGCAGTCCATCAACATGACGCCGCCGATGATCTTCGGTTGCGACATGCGGATATCCGGCGGTATGGACGGTGCCGGTCGTGGTGTGTTTGCCGGCGTGGACGCATGGCCGGTTGCGACGGCGGCTGCGGACAGGTCGGCAGTTGCGACATGAGCGTTCATGGTCAGACCATTTCTTCGGGCAATGCCCATTCATCTGATCCATTGTCTTGTCACAGTTCGGTCCATGAACTGTTAAGTGCAGTGGTTTGGCAACAGTATTGATGTGAGCATTAAGACGATGGTTAGTGAATGGTTCTATTCAGCAATCAAATACCGGACTGTGCTGCTGGCGATGCCAGTGATCGGGGTGCCTGATATGCTTCGTTTTGTTCTGGCTCTTGCCGCTATCGGGCCGCTTCTTGCCGGTTGCACCGGCCCCGAACCCGTTCGGCAGACCGAAACGCCAGCGTTCTATGCGAGCCTTGCCAGCCCGGATGCGAAGGTTGACGCGGCAAGCGCACGCGATCTATTCAACGGCTACCGTCGCAATCTGGGCCTGTCCGGGCTTGCAATCGATCCGGCGCTGATGGCCTTTGCCGAGCGAGAGGCGCAGGCGCTGGCCCGCGCGGATCGAGTGGATGCCACGCGCGAGCGCTCACTGCCGTCACGCCTTTCAGGCGCGGGCATTGCCGGGGGTTCGGCGCTGGAAAACGTTTCTGCCGGCTATCACACCCTTTCCGATGCGTTCTCCGGCTGGCGTGGTTCTCCGCGTCACGATGCGACTTTGCGGTCTGCAACGGCCCGGCGTTTCGGCATCGCCACGGCCTATAACCCACGCTCGAAGTACAAGATCTACTGGGTGCTGGTGACGGCGGCGCCCTGAGCGCCATTGCCCTGGCGGGAGCGGGTTTCCAGCCAGTCACGGGTGCGCAATGCGGGAAAAAGGACGCTCCAGAGGGCGGTGGTCAGAAGGCAGAGGATGCCGCCGAGGATCGTCGCCGGCACCGTGCCAATCAGGGATGCCGCAAGGCCCGATTCAAACTCGCCCAGCGAATTCGACGCGCCCACAAAGAGCGAGTTCACCGAACCCACGCGGCCACGCATTTCATCCGGGGTGTCGTTCTGGATGAGTGTCAGCCGCACGACGACGCTGACCATATCTGCCGCGCCCTCAATCACCATGAACAGCATCGAGAGCCAGAGAATTCGCGAAAAACCAAAGCCAATGATGGCACAACCGAAAATCATGCAGGACAGCAGTAGCCAGCGGCCCGCATGGCGCTGAATGGGGAAGCGGGCGAGAAACAGTGCCATCGTGAGCGCGCCGGCGGCCTGGCTGGCACGAAGCCAGCCGAGGGCTTCCGGTCCGCCGTTCAGGATGTCCGTGGCATAGATCGGGAGCAGTGCGACCACGCCGGCAAAGAGCACAGCCACCATATCGAGCGAAAGGGCGCCAAGCAGGACCTTGTTGCGCCAGATGAAGCCGGCGCCCGTGGAAAAGGCGCTCCAGGAAAAGCGCTCGCCATTGGACCGAGGCATCTGCGGTGCGACCTGGAATACCGAAAAGGCTGCCACCAGATGCAGGATTGCTGCTGCCGCAAAGGTTGGGGCGGGGCCCAGGATGTAGATCAGCCCCCCCAGTGTCGGGCCGATGATGGTTGCCGATTGCATGGTTGAAGCGACCATGGCGACCGCGCGCGGCAACTCTGCCGTTGGCACGAGATTGGGCAGGAGCGACTGCTGCGCCGGCATCGCAAAGACGCGCGTGACGCCGACCAGTGAAATCATCAGATAGATCAATGGAATCGAGGCTGACCCGGTCAGCGTCAGCACCAGCAGGCCAAAGGCCGAAAGGCTGGCGACCAGGTAGGCGCAGGTGGTGATCAGCCGGCGGTCCCGGCTATCGGCGACATGGCCGGCGACAGCGACCAGCAACAGTTGCGGCAGGAAGGTGAAGAGCCCGGCCAGCCCCAGCGCGAGCGGGTCCCGCGTGGTACTGTAGACATAAAGGCCTACGCCAATGACCTGAACACTCTGGGCAATGCCCGTGAAAAACCGGCCCGCGAGATAGAACCGGATGTCCTTTCGCCGGAGCAGGGCGAGAGGACCGGAAGAATGAGATGCCATGCCTCGTTCTGTGAACACTCTGGCGCGATCGTCAATTGCCATATGCGTGATCGACAAACAAAAAGGCCCGGCAGTGCCGGGCCCTTGTATCGGATGGAAAAGCCGATCAGGCGGCTTCCTCGGCGTCGGGGTCGCTCGCCTCGGCCGCTTCCGCGCCGCGCTGCGTCCGCTTGGGGTTCTTGGCGAGGCTCTGGTCGACGCGCTTCAGCGCTTCGGTCTCGGTCAGGGATTCCACGGCTGCGATTTCATCCACGAGGCGGGCGAGAGCCGTTTCGTAAAGCTGACGCTCGGAATAGGACTGTTCCGGCTGGGCTTCCGAACGGTAGAGGTCGCGGACGACCTCGGCGGTGGCAATCAGGTCGCCCGAATTGATCTTGGTCTCATATTCCTGCGCGCGGCGGCTCCACATCGTGCGCTTGATACGGGCACGACCGGTCAGCACCTCGAGCGCCTTCTCGATCGCCGAAGCGGCGGAGAGCTTGCGCATTCCGACAGCGGCCACCTTCGAGGTGGGGACGCGCAGGGTCATCTTTTCCTTGGCGAAGGTGACCACGAAAAGCTCAAGCTTGAAGCCCGCGATTTCCTGCTCCTCGATCGCCATGATCCGGCCAACGCCATGGGCCGGATAAACGATGTGCTCGCCAGTCTTGAAGCCTTCGCGCTGCTGTGTCGTCTTCTTAGAGCTCATAAGGTCCCTCGCTGTATGGCCGACCGTCACGATGACGCGCCACACCTTTCCAATGCCGCCCGGACGGGCGGACACCACCACGCTGTGACGGCCTTGCGCCTCGTGAGGCGCGAAGCCAGATGCCAGCCACCCGGCAGTGGTCCGTCCGAAAACACCGCAAAACCCTCCCTCCCGCCCTGCCGGGCAGGAAGTGTGGTGCGATGTCGCAGGGAAGATCAGGTTCGGATCAAGGACCGCCGCCGTTTCGACTGTGTGAAATGGGTAGCACAAAAATCGGTGAAAATCAAAGGCTTGCTGTGCCTTCGTTTACAAAGGTTAATACTGTTAAGAATTCATTTACTACATCAATTTGCAGCGAGAACAAATCCACTCATCGTTGTGCAGTGCAAGAAAAGCATTGGTAATCAACGTCAGAGTTGCAAGCAAACCACGCCCAATTGGTCGGCCTTGCTTTGGTCCGTGCCGGGGCGAAGACCCGTGCGCCGAGGGTTGCAAAAAACACATGACCACCCCCAGTCAAGCGAATAGGGGGGCAAATTGCGTCTTTTACCGGCAGTCGGCAAACGGAAAAAATTGCGAGGCTCAGTCGCCTTCGCCGGGCTTCGGCGAGAAATACTTTTCGAGCTTGCCCTGTACGCCATCGAATTCCTTGGCGTTGGGCATGGGGTCGCGCTTCACGGTCACATTTGGCCAGGCCGAGGCATATTCGGCGTTGAGCTTGAGCCAGCTCTCCAGCCCCGGCTCGGTGTCCGGCTTGATGGCTTCGGCAGGGCATTCCGGTTCGCAGACACCGCAGTCGATGCATTCATCCGGATGGATGACCAGCATGTTCTCGCCTTCATAGAAGCAGTCGACCGGACAGACCTCGACGCAATCCATGTACTTGCACTTGATGCAGTTATCGAGAACGACATAGGTCATGGGTCTTGTACCCCGAGGCTGCGCCCGGCACGCGCCGGCGAATTGACGGTTGCGCTGACCTACTGCACACGGACGCCAAGGGCAAGGTCGAAAACACGGGCGGATGGCCACAGCCGATGCTGCGGTTCTGCGTTCTCGCGCGGTGTATGCGAAAGGGATCAGCCCGCCATCCGCGCCCGGGGGTGGGCGGCACGGACACTGGCGACGAGGCGGGCGGCGTCCACTTCCGTATAGATCTGCGTGGTCGAGAGTGAAGCGTGGCCCAGCAGCTCTTGTATGGTGCGCAGGTCGCCGCCGCGTCCGAGAATATGTGTTGCAAAGGAATGGCGCAGTGCGTGGGGCGTCGCACTGTCGGGCAAGGCGAGGGCGCCGCGCAGGCGTTCGACGGTCAACTGGATGATGCGCGGACTCAGCGGTCCGCCCTTGGCGCCGACAAAGAGCGGGCCGTCAGCCGGCAGGTGCCAGGGGCAACTGGCAAGGTAGGCCGCCACTGCGTCCTGAACTTTCGGGATGACCGGCATCGAGCGCGTTTTGCCGCCCTTGCCGGTGACAGTGATCTGGTCGGTGCCGGGCAGGGGCGCTTCGGATCGGCGCAAGGACAGGGCTTCGGAAATGCGAAGGCCGCATCCATACAGCAGCGCGAGAACGGCGGCATCGCGCTCGAAGATCCAGGGTTCGCGTTCTTCGCCTGCGCGAGTATCCGCGCTGGCAAGGGCCCGGGCGGCGACAGGCGCCACAGGGCGGGGCAAGCGGCGCTGCACACGGGGGCCGCGCACGGAAGCGAAGGCCGAGGCGCTCGCCAGCCCCTCCCGTTCGGCAAAGCGCAGGAACGAGCGGCAGCCGGCCAACTGGCGCATCAGCGACCGACTCTCGACGCCCTCGGCCCGTCGCGCGGCGAGAAAGGCGCGCACATCAGCCGGTTTGAGGGTCCCCAGTGCTGTCAGGGTGATGGCTTCGCCCGCACGGGAGCCGGCAAAGGCAAGAAATTGCCGGAGGTCGCGCGCGTAGGCTTCCAGCGTTTTCGGCGAGAGCCGGCGTTCGGCGGCAAGATGGGCCAGCCAGCGGGCCACGGCAGCTTCGAGGGTCATGTCCGCAGTGTCGCAGGGCAGGCTTAACGCTCGGTTTCTGGCCGGAGCCCGCGAATCGGTGCTATCGACGGGCGATGGAACAGGATCGCACCGATCAGGATGAGATGCCGCGCGTGGCCGAAGTGCTCGTGCCGGTCGCGGTGCCGACGGCTTATTCCTACCGCATCCCGTCGGGCATGGCCGTGCAGCCGGGGGACACCGTGCAGGTTCCGCTGGGGACACGGAGCACCATCGGGGTCGTCTGGGCGGTTTCAAACCGGGGTGGAGACAATCTCAAACCGGTTGAGGGGCGGCATGATGTTCCGTCGATGCGGCCCGAGATGCGGCGCTTCATCGAGTGGATCGCCCAATGGACGCTCAGCGCGCCGGGGATGGTGGCGAAAATGGCGCTGCGCGATCCCGACGCTGTAGGGCCGGAAAAGCCAAAGCTCGGCGTTCATGCCACGGGTATTGCGCCACAGCGGCTGACACCGGCGCGCGCACGGGTGCTTGCCGCGGCGGAGGGCGGGCTTGTCTGGCGCAAGGGGGCGCTTGCGGAAGCCGCATCCGTCTCAACGGGGGTCATTGACGGGCTTGTCGATGACGGTGCGCTTTCGGTAACGGCGCTGCCGGCTGAACCGGTGGCGCTGCCGCCCGATCCCGCCCACTTCCGCCAGGTGCTGACGGCGGATCAGTCCAATGCAACCGCGACCCTTGCCGCCACCGTGGCCGAGCGTTCGTTTTCCGTGACGCTGCTCGAAGGGGTTACCGGATCGGGCAAGACGGAGGTTTATTTCGAGGCGATTGCCGAAGCGCTGCGGCGTGGCCGGCAGGTTCTGGTGCTGATGCCGGAAATCGCGCTCACCAGCGCTTTTATCGGGCGGTTCGAGCAACGATTCGGAGTACCGCCCGCCGAATGGCATTCTGGGGTCGGCGGAGGCAGGCGTGACCGGCTGTGGCGGGCGGTGGCGGCTGGTGAGGCGAAGGTGGTGATCGGGGCCCGCTCGGCTTTGATGCTGCCGTTCACCGATCTCGGGTTGATCGTTGTCGATGAGGAGCACGAAGCAGCCTACAAGCAAGGCGATGGCGTTCGATATAATGCGCGCGACATGGCCGTGGTGCGAGGGCGGATCGAAGGGGCGGCGGTGGTACTGGCCTCGGCGACGCCATCGGTGGAGACGCGGGTCAATGCCGATCAGGGGCGCTACCGGCATGTGGGCCTGCCGGACCGGTTTGGTGGCGCGGTGCTGCCCGATCTCTCTGCGGTCGATCTGCGCCGGCATTCGCCGCCGCCGGGGCGCTGGATCTCGCCGCCGCTGGAGCGGATGGCGCGGGAGACGCTGGCGGCGGGCGAGCAGGTGCTTTTCTTTCTCAACCGGCGCGGATTTGCGCCGCTGACGCTTTGCAACCGCTGCGGTCACCGCTGGCAGTGCCCCAACTGCACGGCCTGGCTGGTGGAGCATCGCTTTCGCCGTGCGCTCGTCTGCCACCATTGCGGGCACACCGAGCGGCGCCCCCCGGTCTGCACGGCCTGCGGCGCCGAGGATGACGTGCGCCCGGTGGGGCCGGGCGTGGAACGGCTCGCCGAGGAGGTGGCCAGTCTTTTTCCCGACGCACGCACCATTGTTCTTTCCTCGGATTTTCCGGGCGGCACTGAGCGGCTGCGGCGCGAGTTGCAGGCGATTGCCGAGGGCGAGTTCGATATCATTGTCGGCACGCAGCTGGTCGCCAAAGGGCATAATTTCCCGCTGCTGACGCTGGCCGGGGTGATTGACGCCGATATCGGCCTTGCCAATGCGGATCCGCGCGCGGGCGAGCGCACGTTCCAACTCCTGACGCAGGTGACGGGACGTGCCGGACGCCACGCAAGACCGGGACGCGGCGTGATCCAGACGCATCAGCCCGACCACCCTGTGATCGAAGCCATTCTGCGAAACGACCGCGCGGGCTTTTATGCTGCGGAAATCGAGAACCGGCGAATCGGGGGCCTGCCGCCGTTCGGCAGGCTCGCTAGTGTCCTTGTCTCGGCGAAGGACCGCACGGTGGCGGAGGAGGCGGCGCGGCGGCTTGCCCAGGCCGGGCATCGCCTGGTGGCGGATGCGCCCGCTTTCACCGAGATCACTGTGCTGGGGCCGGCAGAACCGCCCATCGCGGTCATTCGCGGGCGGCACCGGATGCGGCTGATCCTCAAGTCGCCGCGCAGCGTTGATCTGCAAAGGTTCCTCCGGGCGATGATTGCGGAAGCCGGGCCGATGCGGAACGGCGCGCGGCTCGACGTGGATGTCGATCCGATGAGCTTCCTGTAGAGCTGTAGCCCGTTTATTAAACCGAACGGTTGACAATCTGGTTTGCGTCGTAATATTCAACCTTATGGTTGATCATCGCGAATATGCCCTCGATCAGGTTTTCCATGCGCTTGGCGACCTCACCCGCCGCCGAATGCTGCGGGCGCTGGCGGGCGGCGAACGCAGCGTGAGCCAGTTGGCGGCGCCTTTCGCCATGTCGCTGGCTGCGGCGTCCAAGCACATCAAGGTGCTGGAGGGGGCGGGGCTGGTTGCACGGCGGGTGCAGGGCCGTGTCCACTTCTGCCGGCTCGAACCCGGTCCGCTGGCGAGTGCGAATGAATGGCTCGGCTTTTACGAGCGATTCTGGACCAGCCGCCTCGACCGTCTCGATGCCTTGTTGCGGGGGGACGGGCAACCGGCAGAGCAAGCGTTCACGATACCCAACGCAAACGGAGACGACACATGAAGCGGCAGGACGGCTACGGCACACTGATCGAACCGGCGACACTGGAAATCCAGCGGTTGCTGCCCGGCCCGATCGAACGAGTCTGGTCCTATCTGACGGACAGTTCGTTGCGCGGGAAATGGCTGGCGGCAGGGCCGATGGAACTGAAACCGGGTAGCGCCTATGCCTTCACCTGGCGAAACGACGATCTCAGCGATCCGCCGAGCGCGCGGCCGGAGGGCTTTCCCGAGGAACATCACATGGCGGGCAGGATCATCGCGGTGGATGTGCCGAGACGCCTTGAGTTTACCTGGGGCGAACAAGACGCAAGCGTGCTGATCGAACTGGAGCCGATGGGCGGGAAGGTGCTCTTGAAACTGACACATCGGCGCCTGTCCGATCATGCGGTGAAGCTGAACGTCAGCGCGGGCTGGCATACGCATCTCGATATTCTGGCGGCGCGGCTGAGTTTGACCGAGCCCGAGCCGTTCTGGCCGACATGGCAGCGGCTGAAGTCTGAATACGAGCTTCGGATCGGTGTATGACGCGCAATGGCCGGTCATGGGGTCTGCCATTGGTTGCCGGATGTCGAGCTGATGGCTTCCTTAAGGGCAGGCCCCGGCAAACCCCCTCCTTTTCGCCAAGGCGGAAAGGGCCTCGAAAGGGTTGCGCGCCCTTTCGATTGATGTTAGCGACCAGCCACGTTTGGGGTGGGGCCGGCAATCGTCCGTTTTTTCCCCGAACGATCCCTTCATCTGCACCCTTCGTGGCCTCCGGGTTGCGAAATGTGCGCGAACGAGAGAGATTGTCGTGGCGGATCAAGGCCCGATCGTTTCCGGACTGGCCGGGCGTTACGCAAACGCCCTGTTTGAACTTGCCGAAGAGCAGAATGCGACAGCGAAGGTCGGTGCCGACCTGAACGCCTTCGCAGGTCTGCTGGCTTCGAGCGAGGATCTGCAGGCCCTGTGCCGCAATCCGGTTTTCACCACGGAACAGCAGCTTGGCGCGATCACCGCGCTGGTCGGCAAGGCCGGCATTGGCGGTCTTGCCGCCAACTTCCTCAAGCTGCTGGCCGCCAAGCGTCGTCTGTTCGCGGTCGAGGATATGGTGCGGGCGTTCAATGCGCTTGTCGACCAGAAGAACGGCGTCGTCAACGCCGAGGTCACGGTGCCCGTTGCGCTCACCGACAAGACGCGCGCTGCCGTGCTTGAGGTCGTCAACGGCGTCCTCGGCAGCAAGAGCGTGAAGCTCTCTGAAAAGATTGATCCCTCCATCATCGGCGGGCTGGTCGTGAAGATCGGCAGCAAGATGGTGGACGCATCACTGAAAACCAAACTCAATTCGATCAAACTCGCCATGAAAGAGGTCGGCTGATGGATATCCGCGCCGCAGAAATCTCCTCGATCCTCAAGGAGCAGATCAAGAACTTCGGTTCGGCTGCCGAGGTCACTGAAGTCGGTCAGGTGCTGTCGGTCGGCGACGGCATCGCCCGTGTCTACGGCCTCGATCAGGTCCAGGCCGGTGAAATGGTCGAGTTCGAGAACGGCATCCGCGGGATGGCGTTGAACCTTGAAAGCGACAACGTCGGTATCGTGATCTTTGGTGCCGACCGCGACATCAAGGAAGGCCAGACGGTCAAGCGCACCGGCGCTATTGTGGACGTTCCGGTCGGCAAGGAGTTGCTCGGCCGCGTGGTTGACGCGCTCGGCAATCCGATCGATGGCAAGGGTCCGATCAAGGCCAAGGCCCGCGCCCGCGTGGACGTGAAGGCCCCCGGCATCATCCCGCGCAAGTCGGTGCATGAGCCGATGGCGACCGGCCTCAAGGCCGTGGATGCGCTGATCCCGATCGGCCGCGGCCAGCGCGAACTGATCATCGGCGACCGCCAGACCGGCAAGACCGCCATCGCGCTCGACACGATGCTGAACCAGAAGCCGCTGAACGTTGCCGGCGCGCCCGAGAGCGGCAAGCTCTACTGCGTCTATGTCGCGGTCGGCCAGAAGCGTTCCACGGTTGCCCAGTTTGTGAAGGTGCTGGAAGAGCAGGGCGCGCTTGAGTATTCGATCGTTGTTGCCGCGACCGCCTCCGATCCGGCGCCGATGCAGTTCCTGGCGCCCTTCGCAGGTTGCGCCATGGGCGAGTACTTCCGTGACAACGGTATGCACGCCGTGATCACGTATGACGACCTCTCCAAGCAGGCCGTCGCCTACCGCCAGATGTCGCTGCTGTTGCGCCGTCCGCCGGGCCGCGAAGCCTATCCGGGCGACGTGTTCTATCTCCATTCCCGCCTGCTCGAGCGCGCGGCCAAGCTGAACGACGACAACGGCAACGGTTCACTGACCGCGCTGCCGGTCATCGAGACGCAGGCCAACGACGTGTCGGCCTATATTCCGACCAACGTGATCTCGATCACCGATGGCCAGATCTTCCTTGAAACGGACCTGTTCTACCAGGGCATCCGCCCGGCGGTGAACGTCGGCCTCAGCGTGTCGCGCGTTGGCTCGTCCGCGCAGACCAAGGCCACCAAGAAGGTTGCCGGCAAGATCAAGGGCGAACTCGCCCAGTATCGCGAAATGGCCGCCTTCGCCCAGTTCGGTTCGGACCTCGACGCTGTGACGCAGCGCCTTCTGAACCGTGGCGCGCGCCTCACCGAGCTTCTGAAACAGCCGCAGTTTTCACCGCTGAAGATGGAAGAGCAGGTCTGCGTGATCTATGCCGGCGTCAACGGCTATCTTGACGGCCTCGCCGTCAACCGGATCCGCGACTACGAGGACGGGCTTCTCAGCCTGCTGCGCGCCAAGCACGAGGCGCTGCTGAACTCGATCCGCGATTCCAAGGATCTGTCGTCTGCGGATGAAGCGACCCTGAAGGGCATCGTCGAGGCTTTCACCAAGTCCTTCGCCTGACACCCGGGGTGAGGCCGGCGCGCCCGCGCTGGCCTTGCTGTCCATGATCGCACGGGGAACACACGAATGCCTTCGTTGAAGGACCTTAGAAACCGGATCGCCTCGGTCAAGGCGACGCAGAAGATCACCA
>JAIUNP010000056.1 GCA_020161975.1 Pseudomonadota bacterium | reverse complement strand
ATGATCCGCGGATATCATCAGGGCCCGCGGCCATCCGGCCGCACTACGAGGCCGGACATATGCAAGCACCCAACCGGATTCGACACGCATTGAGGAAAGACTTGACGAAGGGGGTGTCCACATATGCTTCGCGATGCAAAGGCGGGGCTTGTCCCCGCCGGCGGAAATCAGTCGCTCCCCGTCCTTGAAGGGGCGGCCCCTTTGACGGCCGCCTGCCCATCTCTTGAAGGCCGCTCGGGGGACGGGTGGATGAGATTGCCCGGGAAGAGGCAAAGCGACGATCCACAGCCATGATAGGGATCCGTGACCCCTGCCCCGCTGTCCCTGACCGTCCTTGCGCGATGCTGCTCAGCCTGACAGGCGATGCCGATCCTCGGGCCCGATCTGCCCTGCCAGATGCTGGCGCAGCGCCTCCTTGCCGTATGCCCGGAGATCATCGTTGAAATCCCCGAGCCGGGGTTCCAGCACCCGCACGGTCACCCCGACCTCGGTGGCTCTGGCTCTCAACCTCTCTGCCGCACGTTGCCCCGCCGGATCGCGGTCGATAGCGTTGTAGAGGCGCTGCACCCCCTCCGGCAGCAGGACGGCCCCGAGGTGACCGGACGAGAGCGCCGCCCAGACGGGAAGGCCCGGCACTGCCTCGACAAGGGAGAGCATGGTCTCGATGCCTTCGCCGACGACGAGGATGTCGTCATGCGGGGTCAGCCGGACGGCATTGCCGAGAAGGTGACCCATGGCACGCCGCTGCGTCTCGACAGCCGCCTTTCCCTGTCCGTCAGGTGCCAGCCAGGTGCGATGCACACCCTGCACGACCCCTGCCCCATCGGTGACCGCCGCGATCAGCGCCGGTCTGGAGGTGCTGCGGGTCTGGCCCTCATCTCGATGCCAGCACTTCGGGTGGAAGCGCAGGGCGCTCATCGTGCCGCCTTGGGTCAGGCATCGGGCACGGAGGTAGGTATCAGCAAGCGTGCCTGCGACCGGCACCGAGGCTGCGAACAGCCGCGCCGCCGCTGCTGGCGGGCCACCGGGGGCTTTGGCCTTCTTCGGCACTGGCGCATCAGGGAGGATCGACTGCGGACGGCCAAGATGCGCCCGGGCCTCGGCCAGAAGATCGGGAAAGCGCGAGATCCCGGTGCGCTCGCGGATGATATCGAGGAGATCACCATGTTCACCGGTCGCGCCATCGGTGAACTTGCCGGCGGCACCCGGCCCCGATGTGGGGCCGGTCAGCCGCACGAATAGCGACCGGCCGGGATTGTTCTGCAGATCGCCGACGATCCAGTAGGAGCCTTCCCGCCGCCCTGCGGGAAGGTAGTGACGGCAGACGCTTTCGGCATTTGCGGAAAGCTCACGCAAGAGGTCTTCTGTTTCCAATGACATGATCACACAATTCAACCATTGCGTGCATGTAGGCCGGAGACCGGGAAACGTGCAAGTAGCCGGTCGAGAACGGCAACGCCGGAAGGATCGGTCGGGCAGAAGAGCCGCAGCTTCCAGGAAATGATCTCCGAGAAGAAGCCGTCGGCCTTGAGCCGGTCCTTCGCCGCCTCAGAGAACCCCGACAGCTCGATCCGGTTGACGCCCATGACACGGGACCGGTGCAATTCCATCCCTTCGGCCAGCTGTACCACCGTCTTGCCCTCCAAGACGAGGGCAAGGACCTGCGCCGCCGGCAGCTTCGGCGCATCGGCGGCGAGCGTTGCCGCGACCCAGGCCGGGGACACGCGACGGCCGATGATCCGCTGGCCGTCATCGGTCTGCAGGCGGTAGACGCGGGTTTCGTCCTGCGGGAGCTGTTTCCAGATCGGCAGGAGAAGGCCCGCCACGATGTGCAGCGTGGCTTCAGAGAATTCCGGCACCTCGGCCAATTCCGCCGTCCAGGCAGATGCGAAGGCCGCGCGGTCGGCTTCCAGCCAATGGGTGTCCTCCATCACCTTGGCCGGAACGGTACTTGCCTCAGTCGGACGTACCAGCCGCAGGCGCGGCTCGATGGTTCCGTCATCGAGCATCAGGCTGGTCGCGGGCACTTGTACCGCGGCCCGACCTGAGCGGCTGTTGACCAGAAGCCGTGCCTTCGGGTCATCCAACCAGTCGAGCGCATCTGGCAACGAGGTCGGCGCGTTGCGCCGCTTCTCCGCGATGGTCAGCAGCTGGGTTTCTGCGCCGGAGCCGGGATGAGTGTAGATCACACGGGCATCGATGATGCGGAAGCTCTCGGCGCGCAGCGTCTCGAGCCCGAGATCATAGACCCCGGCAGCGATGGCGCCCTCGATCCGCTGGTCGAGCAACTCCTCGAAAGCCGAGAACAGCACGGCCTGCATGTCGATTGTCAGCGCCAGCAGCCGATTGAGGAAGGTCGTGATCGGCGGCAACTCGTCCTTCAGCCCATTGTCATCGGTCAGGCTGAGACCGGTGGCATCCTCGAACTCGCCAAGCGAACACCCCGGCACATCGCCACGATAGAGGCGACGGTAAAGCTGACGCAGGGCGTCGCGGGCCAAAGGCGACTCGAGGTTGTCTTCGGGTCGGAACAGCCCCTGCCCGCCGGTCTGCCGCTGGCCGCGGGTGATTGCCCCGAGCGTGTCGAGGCGGCGGGCGATGGTCGAGAGAAACCGTTTCTCCGCTTTCACATCCGTGGCCATCGGCCTGAACAGTGGCGGTTGCGCCTGGTTGGTGCGGTTGGTCCGGCCAAGGCCCTGAATCGCCGCATCGGCCTTCCAGCCCGGTTCCAGAAGATAATGAACCCGCAGGCGCTGGTTCTTCGCCCCGAGATCGGCGTGATAAGAGCGGCCTGTGCCGCCGGCATCCGAAAAGATCAGGACGCGCTTCTGGTCATCCATGAAGGCGGCGGTTTCTGCGAGGTTCGCAGAAACCGCACGGCTTTCCACGACGAGTCGCGCCGCAGGACCCTCGCCCTTGCGCACGATACGACGCGAGCGGCCTGTGACCTCGGCCACGAGGTCGGTGCCGAAGCGCTGGACGATCTGGTCAAGCGCCCCCGGAACAGGCGGCAGCGAGGCCAGCTTTTCGATCAGGGCGTCGCGCCTGCGAACCGCATCGCGACATTCCACCGGCTGGCCGTCCCGCGTGACCGGGCGCGACGACAGATTGCCCTCGCTGTCGGTGAAGGGCTCGTAGAGCTGCACCGGGAAGGAATGGGCGAGGTAGTCGAGGACGTATTCGCGCGGGGTAATGTCGACGCGGATGTCGTTCCATTCGTCGGTCGGGATCTCCGACAGGCGGCGTTCCATCAGCGCCTCGCCAGTCGAGACGATCTGGATGACGCACGCCTGGCCAGCTGCCAGATCAGCTTCGATCGCCGCGATCAGCGTCGGGGTCTTCATCGAGGTCAGGAGATGGCCGAAGAAGCGCTGCTTGGCGGACTCGAAGGCGGAACGCGCGGCAGACTTGGCCGGACGGTTCAACGTGCCATCCGTGCCAGTGATGTTCGCGGCCTCCATCGCGGCGGCGAGGTTGTTGTGGATGATGGCGAAAGCCCCGGCATAGGCATCATAGACGCCGCGCTGCTCGGGGCTCAGCGCATGCTCCAGCATCTCGTATTCGACGCCGTCATAGGAGAGCGAGCGGGCGGTGTAGAGCCCGAGCGACCGCAGGTCACGCGCCAAAACCTCCATCGCGGCGACACCACCGGCCTCGATCGCTTCGACGAACTCGGGCCGCGTCGCGAAGGGGAAATCCTCCCCGCCCCAGAGTCCTAGGCGCTGTGCATAGGCCAGGTTGTGCACTGTCGTCGCCCCCGTCGCCGAGACATAGACCACACGGGCATTGGGCAGCTTGTGCTGCAGGCGCAGGCCCGCCCTGCCCTGCTGCGACGCTTCGGTGTCGCCGCGCTTGCCCTTGGACCCCGCGGCATTGGCCATGGCATGGCTTTCATCGAAGAGGATCACCCCGTCGAAATCCACGCCCAGCCAATCGACAATCTGGTCGACGCGGGATTTCTTGGCCCCGCGCTCCTCGGAGCGCAGGGTGGCATAAGTCGTGAAGAGGATACCCTCGCCAAGCGGGATGTCGCGACCTTGCGCGAAACGCGAGAGCGGCGTCACCAGGAGGCGCTCTTGCCCGAGCGCCGACCAGTCGCGCTGCGCATCCTCCAGAAGCTTGTCGCTCTTCGAGATCCAGAGTGCCTTGCGGCGACCTTGGGCCCAGTTGTCGAGAAGGATCCCGGCCGACTGACGGCCCTTGCCTGCGCCGGTGCCATCGCCGAGGAAGAAGCCCCGCCGGAAGCGGACGGCATCAGCGGCGTCTTCGTGCGCGGCGGAAACCATGTCACCGGTCTCGTCGACGGTCCACGACCCGGCGAGATGCGCGCCATGCGCCTCGCCCGCGTAGATCACAGTCTCGAGTTGCGCGTCCGATAGCAGGCCATCCCGTAGGACGGCCGCAGGGAGTTTCGGGCAGTAGGAGGGTTTTGGGGGTGCGACTGAGGCCATGGCCGCCGATTGCACCAACTTGGTCGGATGCGGGGCCGCGCCGGGGATGTCGATCGTCTGCAGCCGGAAGGTCTCGTAGATCGCGTCCGACAGGCGCGCGGTGTTGGCATCTTCGTTCACCTCGCGCCAGCTGTAAGCCAAGTCTTCGGCGGTGAGCGGCGAGGCTGCGCCGACGAAGGAGGACGACGCGGCAGCGCGGGGCTTGCCGAGGCCGGTGTTCGCGGCGCGGGCGGGATGTCCCGTGAAAGGGGAAGAGCGGCCCTGCCCGGCCGAGGTATCGCGCATGCGTTCAAGGCGCGGCGGCACTTCGGCTGTGATCCGGGCCAGGAGATGGGCCACGTCGGGTGACATCGGCCGGGCGAGATTTGCGGTGATGCCGCCCATCTCACCGCCCCTGCATTTGTCGAAGACCGAAATCCGCGTTTCGAAGCTGGTGCCGTGCTTGGCGAAGGCAGAACCCGACACAGAACCCGTGAAGACCAGGTGCGCGGTTTCGGTCAGGCGGGTGAAGATCTCGGCCCAGGCTGGTGCATCCGGCGCGAAATTGGCGCCGGTGATGGCGACCAAGCGCCCGCCCGGCGCGAGCCGCGCAAGGGCCGAACGCAGATGTAGCGCCGTCGCCTCGGTGCTGCGGCCATCGACATTCGCCACCGCCGAGAAGGGCGGGTTCATCAGGATGACGCTCGGACGCAGCCCGGCACCCAGATGATCGTCGATCTGCGCGGCGTCGAAAGTGGTGACGGTGCGCCCCGGAAACAAGAGCCGCAGAAGGTCGGCACGAGTCTCGGCCAGCTCGTTCAGTGCGAGGCTGCCGCCCGCGATCTCCGCCAGGATCGCCAGAAGCCCGGTCCCGGCCGAAGGCTCGAGGACGAGATCACGCGGCGTGATCTGCGCTGCTGCCATTGCAGCCAGTCCCATGGGCAGCGGCGTCGAGAATTGCTGGAAGCGCTCCATTTCCTCCGAGCGTCGGGTATGCGTCGGCAAGAGGCCCGCCACCTTGGCGAGGATCGGCAGCAGCGCCGCGGGCGAGCCCGCCCGGGCGAGCAGCGCGCGGCCGAATTTCCGCAAGAAGAGGACGAGTGCCACCTCGCCCGCCTCATAGGCAAGCTTCCAGTCCCAGGCGCCAGTAGCATCGGAGCCGCCAAAGGCGCGCTCCAATTCCAGCCGCAAGCGTAGCGCGTCGATCTGAGCGCCTCTCGCCAGATCAGGTTGCAGCGCTTCAGCAACGGACAGGATGCGGGAAGCCGTCGTGGACGGGGACGGCACGGC
This sequence comes from Pseudomonadota bacterium, assembly GCA_020161975.1. GTDB lineage: Bacteria > Pseudomonadota > Alphaproteobacteria > Rhizobiales > Beijerinckiaceae > JAIUNP01. The sequence goes on along the minus strand of JAIUNP010000056.1, from coordinate 9,264 downwards.
AGTCGTCGCAGGTGCCAAAGTAACAGAGGAAAGATCGTTCATCAGGGAAACCTCGAGAGAGCGGAAGGGGCAGTCCCGCGCGGCGCTCTCTCTCACTCGCCGGAACCTGACCCCTTCCGGCAGCCCTCTCCCTCTCCCCACTTGCACCAGGGACTGTTGCCCGCATGGGGGGAGACAGCCAAGGCTGGCTCCCGTCCGCAGGACCAAGGCCCGGTCCCGGCGGCACGCCGGGAGGTGCGCACCGAAATTCCGCCTCCCTCGGTCTCTCAGGCAGCGGCGGAGTTGAATTTGTTCCCTTTATGTTCTATGCTCAGAGCGACGAGCCAAGGGAGATACCCGATGGAAAGCACCGCCTTTGCCCTGCCCGCCACGCCCAGGCAGATCGCCTATGCGCGCTCACTGGCACTCCGTAACCAGACGCTTCTGCCATGGGAGGTTCAACAGGACCGACGCACCCTCAGCGCCTGGATCGAAGCACAAGCCAACCTGAGGCCGGTCTCTGAACTGGAGCGTCTGCCATCGTCCAAGCAGGTCGCTTTTGCCGAATGCCTCGCCCGCATCAAGCGTCGCACAGTGCCGGACGAATGTTTCCGCGACAAGGGACTCATGTCGAAATGGATCGACGGAAACCGGTGAGCGAGGACTAATCTTCGCTTAGGACTTCGTCTTCTGGGTCCGCCCCCAGTTGGTCGGCGCGCCTGATCCCGGCGGCAAACGCAGCAAAGACATCTTCCGTCCGATTGAAAATCGTGGCTTCAGCGAAGTGTTTAGCGACTTCCGCCCGGATTTCGTCGGCGGTCTTTGCCTCAGCGTTTGCATCAGCCCATTTCCGGCCCGGATGCAACGTGTCCCACGGAGACTTGTTGTTTGCACGGGTCTCCGCGCTGTCGCCATGCTTGCCGATACCAAACAGTATCCGCGTCTCATTGTTCCAGATTGGCTTGAACAACCTGATCAGGTGACTTTCGGCTGCCGCTTGGTAACCACTCTGAACCGCCAGTGCTCGGCACTCGAAATCGGCGATGTCGAGGGTGGTGCTTGCCTTGCCAATGCTCTTGCGGTGTTCATTCAGTCGATCCGCAAGCTTTGTACCCTGCTCAATCAGGGTTTTCGCATTCGCATTCGGGTCGGCTTTACCGACATAGATTGGCGTTTCTGTGCGAGAAATGGGAGCGTATAGGTCTGCATCGCCCGTGTAATAGATCGCGTAAACGCCGGCGCCGTAGAATTTGGTCAAGTCCTTCAGGGCTTGCCGTTCTTGCGCGATGAGCGCCAACGCGACGAAATGCCCAATCAGCCTGGGTTCGGTCGGATCGAAGAAGGAATCCGGCATGCGCACAGGGTCGATTTCTCTGCTGAGCGCATCAAGACTGTCCTTCATCAACGAAATCGACGTCAGGAGTTTTCCTCGAGTGACGGCACTGATCCCACCTTGGAGAACGGCTTGCCGAAGCTCCTCAATCTTCTGGGCAGTCTGCTCCGCCTTATCGAGTTCCTGACGTTTTGCCATCAAGCGGTCGCCATCAGTTTTTCCATGACACTGACACCGACCTGCCGCGCCAACTCAACGGGCACAGCATTGCCAAGCTGACGCATGCACTCCGTCCAAGCCCCATGTAGGCGATAGTCATCGGGGAAGGTCTGAATCCGGCAGCTCTCCCTGACAGTAAAATACCTCACGGCCCCATTCGGCAGACGAACCATATTTTCGCCACCAGGAACGCCATGCACTCCGGCTTTCAAGGTCTTGGCGGGCTCGTCAATATAGCTGCCGGTGTGGCCAGGATAGGTCTTGGCACCCGGCTGGAAGCGGTGATCATGGACTCCAGAGGCATGTCTTCCAGTTGGATCCGGCAAGTCTGCGATGGCGTCGCGTGTTGTGCGCCACGGCTTCGCGTCGGGCTTCTCGTGCTTGGACAGTCGTCGCGCCGATACCTGAGACCGACCTTCGAGAAGGCGGTCAGCCTTTGCGACCCTGTGGCGATCCCAGTAGTCGCCAAAGACCTGGTCCCAGATCAGGCTTTCCTGTGTGTGGCCGCCGCTCTCAGGGGCCCAACGCGCGTCAACATCGTCGCGAAACCCAACGAACACCACGCGTTCCCGCCTCTGCGGAACACCAAAATTGGCTGCGTTCAAGAGCTTGGTCACAACCCTGTAGTGAAGCCCCGGCCGGGACTTCGAAGTGTGATGCTGTTGCAGCCTGCGAAGATGATCCTGCCACGCTTCCTCCGGGTGGGCGACCAACTCAGGATGCTCGAGCTGAAGTTGGACGTAGGAGAAATAGTCGTGAAAACTTGCGCGGGTGAGACCCTTCACGTTCTCGAAGATGAAGGCTCGGGGCCGGGCCTCTCTGACCGCACGGACTGCTTGGGGGAACATGTCCCGGGCATCGTCATAGGCACGGTGGCGTCCACCGAGAGAGAAAGGCTGACACGGCGGTCCGCCAGAGATGAGATCGACGCTGCCCTCATAGATGGTGAAATCAACTTTTCGGACATCGCCCTCAATGACGTTCCAGTCCCCGCCGTCCTTTGACAGCGTCGAATGGTTCTGGCGGAGCGTGTCACAGCACCACTTGTTGAACTCAACCACGGCGCGGGGTTTGAAGCCAGCAGCGGAGAGCCCTATCCCAAGGCCCCCAGCCCCTGCGAAAAGCTCGAGGGAAGTCCCCAACATGTTGATACTCTCCCTGCCTGTTCTGCTTTTTTGCATCATGTGCCGAAATCCTTCAAGAACTGATATCATCCGAACCGCCGCCCGGCGTCGGTGAAGGTGTATTCGTTGATTATGATCCCATCCTCGACCGCCTCGTCCGAGGTCAGATGGTCATATTCGGCCTCGAGCTGCCGATAGAGCCAGCGGGCAAGATCGCGCAGTGCCTCAACGACGGTCTCTTCACTCCCCTCGGCAGGCGCCTGCCCGGTCGGGCTGTCGCGCGCCACGTCGATGCTCATGCAGTATTCGTGGTAGTAGCGCCCACGATGGGTCACATCGGCGATAAGCTGATAGAAGTTCTGCCGCTGAGCGCCCTGCAGGCGATCCGCGATGCTGTGCAGGGCCTGGTCCTTCGGGGCGTAGGAACGGATTTCGCGCCCGGACCCTTTGGCAAATCGGACCGTGGCTTCGAAGGATGCGCCGTCCCCCTGCGACGTGAACCCCGAGAACCAGATGCAGGGTTTCTGGCGGATGCCGCCACCCATCAACCTGACGGGCCGGGTCTTGAGGCCGACCCCCAGAATGTCGCAGATGCGCTCGAAGTCGTCATAGACCGCATCCCACCAATCGTCGGTGACCCCGGCCTCGCGATACCAGCTGCGGGCTTTCTCCTTTGCGGCGTCGGACAGTTCTGGGAACCGATAGACCGTGGTGCAGATCACCTCAGGCATTGAAGTCCTCCCCGCGCAGCGCGGCCTCGAGCCATTCATGTGTGCTGGTCCAGCCGATGGATTTTCGCTCGCCGAGATCAATGACATGCGCGCCACCGCCGAAAGCGTCCAATCGAGGCCGGGAACAGGTGTAAGCGACTTCGAAACCCCAGAGGCCGGTCAGGTCGATCTCTTCCGCCAGGCGCAACACGAAGCGGATGACGCCTTCGATATCGCCTTGCCCGTCATCGTCATGGAACCAGAGGATCGAACTACCGGGGCCGTCCTGCAGCGACAGGGTGAAACCCGAAAACTCCGGATCGTCAGCCTCTTCTTCTTCAAGATGCAACCGGTCCAGCAGCTCGAGCGCCGCGATGGCTTTTTCGGGCGATCCCACATCGAGGATGCAGGAAAAGTGGGTGAAATAATCGGCCATAGTGCCTCCAGAATGAAAAGGCCCGGCCAATAGGCCGGGCGGGTTGGACTTGATTGGTCAGTTGAAGCAGCCCGGATCACTCACAGGCGACGGGCGCCAAGGCCCGAGCTTCAGCATGAGCCTGCAAGAGCTCGACGTAGTAGCGCTTGCGCGCCGCGCGCCAGCTTCGGACGGCAAGCGTGTCGGGATGCAGGCGCCTGATGGCGATGCGCAGCATGGCGCATGGCGTAATTCCCGGGGCGACGCTGAGATCTCGGTAAGCTCGGCTCATGTCAGCGGACCTCCACGACCGGCGACACGGCATGCGGATCGACCAGCGCCTCGATCTTCTCCGTGCGACCCATCCAAGGTTCTGGTCGGATCGCCTTGATCCAATCGGTGAAGTTCGGGATGAAGCCCAGATCCTCGCGGACATGCTGCTCGCCAACCCAACGGGTCGGAATGACGCGGCCGGTCGACAGGGTGATCGTCGGCCCGAAGATGGTCTCGGTGAGCCAGATTCCTGCCGCATGATGAAACATAGCTCGGTGGCGAAAGTCCGCAGAATGGGCTTTTGAGGAGTCGAACCAAGCGTGAATTGCCTGGTAGTCGTCAACGGTGCCGCCCCATTTTTTCACTGAAGACAGGGCGTGATGATACGGATGTGCCATCACAAGCCCCTCAGAAATCATGGGTGTAGAGTTCAGACGACGTGAACCGTTCGTTGAACTCGAGATGGATGCAGCGGGCCGCGGCGTCGAAACAGAATTCGCCATAGGCGCCGTCGTTATTTTCCCAACAGCCATGGGTGTCGCTGAGGAAATCATAGGCCAGCTGTTCGACGACATCTTCGAGGGAAAGCTGCTGCATCTCGACCTCAGGGTTGTCCCAGGTAATGGCGGCATAGGCGATTTCGACGGCCGGGAACTCGACTGCGGTTTCGCCGGCCCAGGCGGCGATACTCTCGATCTGGCCGCTGTCACCTTCACCATCGAAGGTCACGGTGACATGGGTGATGCCAGCGGTGGTCAGACCGTCGAAAAGCCGGTCCTTGTTGCCGGGGCGAAGCGCGTCGATCCGCCCCTGCTGATCGGCATGGGACGCGAAAATCGACGCGAGGTCGATGGTGGAGGGCGGCATCGGTGCCGCGAGGGTCGGTTCAACTTGGGTCATGGGGTTCTCCGGATATGGGGGAAGGGTCGGAGCCAGCGGGGCGATTTCTTTCACCCGGCAAAGCTCGCAAGCCCCCCTGCCCTCCTCTGTCTCTCTGACGTCACGCCGCGATCTGCAGGGCGCGCGCGGCGAAGGCGCGCCACAGCGGATCGACGAGGCGGGCATCAAGAAGATCGGCATGGTGACGCAGGCGCTGCGCCAGATCGGCCTCGCTCCAGTCCGCTGCGCGCCCTGCCTGCGCGCGAAACTGGCTTGCCTCGCTGACGACGGCGCGCGCCTCGGCAGCGCTCATCACCGGATGGCACCAGGCGACAGCACCTGCCGAGGCCAGCCCGGCTAGAACCAGCCGTTCGTCGCTGTCCAGAATGGCGAGCATCAGCGGAGCTGCGGTCTCGGACAGGTCCTCGGCCATGAAAATCGCGCCCTGCATCGCGTCGGGCAGGCTGGCGAAGCGGGCGAGGCCCACGGCGCGCGCCTCGCCCGACAAGACCGCAGCCGCGTTGGTGTTGGCCCGGGTCAGGACGAAAGGCAGAGCCGGGTCAAAGGCGGGGGCACCAAGACTCGGCGGTTTTCCCAGGGGCAGGCCAGAGACACCATTGGGCGCGATGTGATCGAACATGGGGAAGTTCTCCGACGGTGCGGGAAGCCGCTCTCCCCGCCTCAACCGTCAACGACCAAACCGCCGCCCTCTTCCTCGAAGGTGGGCGGCGGAGGGTATCGACGCGGGAACCAATCAGCACCGTCGGGTGCCCCTAAGGGTGTCAAATCTTGCCAAGCCCGCGCAGGGAAACCTCGTGGCCCGCACCGACGATGATGTGGTCGTGCAGCGTCAGGCCCAGAAACCGGCAGCCCTTCTGCACCTCCTTCGTCATGGCAAGATCGGCCTCTGACGGGGTAGGATCGCCGGAAGGGTGGTTGTGCACCAGGATCAGGGCGCTGGCGCCGAGGATCAGTGCCCGCTTGATCACCTCGCGCGGATAGACCGGCACATGGTCCACAGTGCCGACACCCATCCGCTCATCAGAGATCAGCCGAATCTTGCGGTCGAGATAGAGGACGTGGAAACGCTCGACATCCCCGCGCACGCTGAAGGAGCAATAGTCCACCACCGCAGCCCATGAGGTCAGGACCGGGTTGCGGCTGATATGGCGGAAGAGGATTTCCCGGGCGGCCGAGATGGCGGCTTCTTCCTCTGCATTCAGTTCAGATCGGAAACCCCGGTCTTGGGTGAAGGAGGCGGGCTGTTCAGAAAATTGGGTCATGGGAATTTCGCGCCTTGGGCCGCGACAAAGACCACCCGGCATCACTCAGATGGCGGGTGGCTTTGCCGGGAAGAGGAAAGGGAATGGCGATTGGTCACGGAGCAGGGGAGGAAGATGGCCCCTGCCCCGCCAGGGGTTTATCCAACCCGGTCGAGGAGCTTCTTGGCGCGCCCTTCCATATCGAGGCGGGCATCCTGCTGGGTCTTGTCCCGCGCCAAGCGCGTAATGCCCTGCACGAAGTCAAAGATGCTCTCAGGCGGGCGGCCCTCCTCCATCAAAACCTTTTCAATGATCTTGCCGGATTCAGCCTTGGAGAAGCCGCGCTTCCGCAGGAAGTCGTCGCGGTCCTCATCGGTGCGCGCGACGATCTGCTGCCGCGCCGACTTGATGCCGTTCACGAAGCCCATGGGCGAAGAATTGGCGAAGCGCGTCAGCGCCGGTGCCGCCTCATGGGCAAAGCGGGAGGCGGCATATTTCGAGTGCCGGATGGTGATCTCCTGAAAATCTTCGACGCCCCACAGATTCCTGTTTTGACACACGGCACGGAGATAAAAGCTCGCGATTCCAAGGGTTTTTGCGCCGACCTCGGAGTTCCAGCAGTAAAATCCCCGGAAGTAGAGATCCGGCGAGCCATCGGCCAGCTGCCCCGCCTCAATTGGGTTGTGGTCATCGACCAGAAACAGGAAGACGTCCCGGTCCGAGGCATAGAGCGTCGTCGTGTCGCGGCTGATCTCGACATCGGGGTTGTAGACCCCGGTCGACCAGTCGAGCACGCCCGGCACTTTCCACCTGGTGTCGCCCGTGCCATTGCCCGCGATACGCTGCACGGCCTCCACGAGCTCGTGGTCATGGATGCGGCCGTAATCCGGGCCGGTCACTGCACGCAGTTCGGTCCGGCCATCTTCGGTCTCGAAGGTCTTCACCTGCTCGGCACGGTGGTTGGTCAGGCCGTATTGCAGGTTGATGCCTGCCAACGGTGCCGGCAACTGCCGCAGATAGGAGGCCGGAGCGCCCACGATGCTGGCAAGCTGACCAAATGCCCAATGCGTCGGTGCGACCGGCGTTTCCGCCTTCGGCAGGATCAGCTGCATGCGCTCGGCATTGTCGCGCGAGGCCTCGACGCGGATGTCGGCCGTTTGCACCACGCGGCTGCAGCTGCGCTCGGACCGACCCTTCACATTGGCCCAAAGATCGTCGAGCGAGAGATACCGCTCGTCAGCCGGCCGATTGAACCATTCGGACGAAACCCGCCCGTTCCGCTCACCCCGGCCGACATCGATCTTCCAGCCCCCCTTGCCCGCCCGAACCGGTTCCAGAACTTCCTGAACGCCCATGCGTCACACTCCGCGACGGGCGTCCAGGAGCCGCTCTCCCAGACCCTCAACCCGTCATCGGAAAATCAGCCCAACTCGAACTCTCGATCCTGGCCGGACAGGTGGCCGAAAGATCTTCGTCTGGGCCACAAACCGGCAGACGCATGAAGCATGGCCGGGGCTTGCACCCTCTAACTTGAATACCCAGTTCGAAGAAAGCGGGCGGCTTCACGAAGGCAAATTGATGATCGATACATTGACCAAGTTCTTTGAAAGCTACCCGCAGAGCTTTTTGGGCACGAACGGCCCCTTTAGGGGCGGAATTTCCTCGGAACTGATGGATCGCATGCTGGAGTTTCGCGACCGGCAGCTGCATGTGCTGTCCTATGCACAACACTATCGGATCGACCAGGAAACGGTGCAAATGTTGACCGACCTTGCCTACGGTACGAAGCCTGCTGGCCGCGAGGAAATCTACCGGGAGGCCCAGTTCCCGTTTCCGGCACTCCTTGTCGAGTGCCCGGACCCGACTGGCGAAGGCTCTTACATTGCCCTGACGACGGCGGTGGACGATTGCATGTACACCCAACGCATGATCGTTACCGCCAACGGGATCGTCCCCAGTCTGGTCGTTCTGAAATCCTCAGGCCTAAAAGGCGAATTGATCTTTACCCCGACGTATGAAGCGGCGCTGTTGGGACCGAAGCACCCAGATGGTGAGGCGGCCCTCAAGAGCGAAGGAGAGGTCTGCAGCCACTTCGTGGCGGTCGTGGCCACGATGTGTTCGATGCTGAAATACAAAGACATGATCGAAACCGAGGACGTTCAGGCGTTCAGTCGCCCTGAGCGGCGCCGCGCCGAAAAGGCAGGGAAGCCGCTTCCCGACACGCTTGTCACGCGTGTTCGGCTGGGCTCCGCTGGTAGGATCCAGCTGAAGGCAGCGCAAGTAGAGCGGGATCCGGAAGACCCTTCGGGAAAACGGCGAGCACACTGGGTAGCCGGGCATTACATGCGTCACATGGCCAGGCCCGAAAAGGTGTTTCGCATGCCGCATATTCGTGGCGCTGGTCCCGTGATTCCGCAGTTGCGCCGAGTTGAATTGCCAGAGATCGCAGATCAGCTGGCAACGAAGGAGCGCCTTGCGACAACGGGTGACGCCGGAGAATGAAACCGATCGAAGCGAGGCAATTGCAGACCGTGGAACTCAGATATCCGATCAACCTGATGGGAGCAGGGGACGGCGCCGAGAACGGCGATGTCGTGACCCGCGACGGAGAATTTCTTGGAACATGGTCATTTGAGAAGGACGAAGCCGAGGAGACCGGCACGTTTCATTTCATCGCAGACGGTGAAGCGGAACCGAAGTTCTCTGAGGGTGTCGCGTTTCTGACCAGCGGAATGCTGACCGGGCTGGCGATGAGCAATCTGTGCCGATCCATACGGGACTGGCACGACGGGCAATCGTAGTTTGCCTCGTTGCGTCCTTCGTGGTTGATCGAACCCGGCGGGTTTCCCCGCCGGGCCCTTTCGGGGGAGACCCCGTTCTTTTCAGAACGGGACCTCGTCGTCGCGATCTACCAACTCGGGGTTTTCGTTCTCGGCCGACTTCGGGCGGCTCAGGAAGTCGACCTTTTCGGCGATGATCTCGCAGCCGTAGCGGTCAGTGCCGGTGGCGTCGGTCCACTTGGTGTAGTGGATGCGGCCGTGGACGAGGACCTTCATGCCCTTTTCGCAGT
>JAIUNP010000055.1 GCA_020161975.1 Pseudomonadota bacterium | reverse complement strand
CGCCGTGCGCCCGTCAGTCACCAGCACGCGGCGGAATTTCGGATCGAGCGTCATCTCGCGCAACTCCGCGTCATCACTCATGTTGGGGGTCGGCTTTTCCGGCTCGGCGAAGGCGACGGCGTTGCCGCTCTTGTCGAGCCGCCATGTCAGGCGGATGCGATCGCCCTCGTGCACATCGCCATGCACATGGGTGACGACGCGCGGGCCCGCATCGAGCACGGCAAGACCGACGCGCCACGGGCTGCGCTCGCGGAAATAGACGTTGTTGGAAATCTGCACCGTGGTCGTCCCGGCCAGGACGCCGAGATCGGAACAGGGCAGCAGGGTGATATTGTCTGACAGGCATTCGGGGCATGTATCGCGCGCCGGATAATGCAGCGCGCCGCAATCGGAGCAGCCGGGCAGGCCGAACACGCCCTCGGCGGCGGCGCGGGTGAGCAGATGCGACCGGCGCGAGCGCAACTCCGGCGGCTGCGTCGGCAACCGCGTGCGCTTGAGCGGATCTTTGCGCTTCGGGCGCTGCAACGGCTCGGTCATCAGGCGGCTCCCAGAATGGCGGCGCAGGAGGCAAGGCCGCGATCATAGGTGATCATGCCAAAGCCCGAGACGATGCCGTATCGCGCATTGGCGACCTTGCCGCCCAGTTGCTGGCCGGTCAGTTGCCGGATCGCCTCCACCGTGCCCAATGTGCCACCCGCGCACCCCGCCTGACCCACCGAAAGCTGGCCGCCGGATGTGTTGTGCGGGCAGGTTCCATCATAGGTGAGGCTGTGCTGGCGGATGAAATCCTTCGCCTCGCCCTTCTTGCACAAGCCCAGATCCTCGAACTGCATCAGCGAGATCACCGGATAATCGTCATAGGTCTGGATGAAGGAGAGCCGGTCCGGCGTAATACCGGCCATTTCATAGAGTTCGGCAATATCGACGGTCCAGCCGCCGCGATGCTGGATTGCATCCTCCGCATAGGCATTGTGCCGCTCGATGGTGGAAAGCAGCCGCGCAAACGGCAGCCCCAGCGCTTTGGCCGTCTCCTCGCGCATCACCAGAAAGGCTTCCGCCCCGGCGCAGGGCATGACGCAATCGAACAATCCGATCGGATCGGCGATCAGCCGCGCGCTCATGTATTCATCGAGCGTCAGCGGCTTTTTCATCAGCGCATGCGGGGTTTTCAGCGCATTGCTGCGCTGGGCCACGGCGATCTTGCCGAAATCCTCGCGGGTTGCGCCATACATCCGCATGTAATTCGAGCAGATCAGCGCGAAGGAGGCGTTCGGCCCGCCCGATCCATAGGGAAACACCGCATCCTGCGCGAAACGCGAGAAGGTCGAAAGCGACTTTCTGAAGCTGTCGACATGGTTGGTGTCGCCTGCCACACAGGCCGCGATGGTGCAATCGCCCATCTGCACGGCGCGGGCCGCCTTGCGCAGCGCCAGCACGCCCGAGGCGCCGCCCATCGGGATATGATCGAGCCAGCGCGGGGAAAGCCCGTAATGCTGCGTAAGCCCGATGGCGGTATCGGGAAACAGCGAGAAGGAGGAGACGAGAAAGCCGTCGATGTCCTGCCGGCGGATATTTGCCGCCTCGGTCAGCCCCTTCAGCGCCCGGCCGATCCACCAATGCGCGCTTTCGATGGAATAGCGGGCGTAGGGCACCGTGACCGGCGCGGCCAGAACGATGCCGTCATAGCCCTTGCGGGGTGCGTGGGCGATTGTCCCGGCGGCCATCAGGCGCTCCGCTTTTTCATGGCGCGGGTGTCGATGGTGGCGGGGTCAGCGGCAAGGCCTGCCACCACATCCTTCATCGCGCCGCGCTGGATTTTCTGCGTCGCCGTGACAGGCAGCGCATCGACGAAGGCAACCCAGCCCGGCGCCTTGTAATAGGCAAGGCGCGAGAGCGCATAGGTCACGATGTCGCGCGCCAGCGCCGCAGGGTCAGCGACCTTCTCCTTCGGCACGATGCAGGCGAAAACCTCATCGCCGCGCACCGCGTCCGGGATCGCGGCAACCGCGACGGCTGCGACTGCGGGGTGCTGCTGGAGCACGCTTTCCACCTCGACCGCGGCGATGTTCTCGCCCGAGCGGCGGATGACGTTCTTCCGCCGGTCAACGAAATAGATCGAGCCCTCCGCATCGCGCCGCACCACATCGCCGGTGTGGAAATAGCCGCCCGCCCAGGCGTCTTCCGTGGCGGCGGGGTCTTTCAGATAGGCCTTGAAGAAGCCGTGGCGCGGGTCTTCACCCTTCCTGCGCACCAGAAGTTCGCCCGGTTCATCGACATCGCAATCCGAACCGTCCTCACGGATAATCCTGAATTCGGTGTTGGCGTCGGGCTTGCCGATGCAGGCAACGCCGAGATGACGCGGCTCGGTGGTCGCGGCGATGATGACGCCGCCGCCGGTCTCGGTCATCGCCCATGCCTCCACCAGCGGGAAGCCGAAGCGTGTCTCGAACGGGCCGTGCAGGCGCTTGTCGACGCCCGCGCCGAAGCCGAACACCACCGCGTTATCGGCATCATCGGGGCGCGGCGCCGCCCCCATCAGCATCGGCGGCATCACGCCGAGATAATGCACGATGGTGGCGCGGGCGTTTCGCACGCTGTCCCACCACGATTTCGGGTGGAAGCGATCGAGAATGGTCAGGCAGCCGCCCGACATCAGCATCGCCATGGTCGAAGTCGCCATGGCGTTCATGTGGAACAGGGGCAGGGGCGTCAGCATCCGTTCCTCGCCGGGGCGGATGCGGACGAGCCCGCCGACCGTGCCATACCAGCGGCCGTTGTTGAGGAAATAGGTGTTGGTCAGCACGCAGCCCTTGGGCTTGCCGGTGGTGCCGGAAGTGTAGAGCAACGCGCATTCGGCGTCGCGCCCGGCCACCGCCACCCGGTTCTCCGCTTCGCTCGAACCATCCTCGCCGCCAGGGGCAGGGACATCGCCGGAGTTGTGCAAATCGGGCAGCCCATCATCCGGGCCGACCACCGGAATATCGCGACCCGCCGCTTTCGCCGCCGCTGCGACATCGGCTTGCCGGGCGGGCAGGACGATGGCCGCAGCCATCTCCGAATGGCCGATCAGATATTCGAGTTCGGCGGCGCGCAGATCGGGGTTGATCGGCACGATGGACGCGCCGAGCGCATTCATCGCGAACCAGTGCCGGTGAAATGCCGGGCGGTTCTCGACCAGAACGCCGATGCGCTTGCCCGGCTTGAGACCTGCGGCGCGCCAGGCGGCGATCTGGCGATCCACATCCGCCTTCATTGCGGCATAGCTGATTTCGCCTGGCCCGATGCCATAGACTGCCGCCGTTTCCGGCAGGACATTGAGAAACGGCTTGTCCGGCCAGCGCGCGGCAGCGGCGGCGAGGGCGCCAAAGACGGTATCAGCGTCGATCATCGAAAAACAACTGCATCACATGAACAACTGAATGGAGCCGAAGGCAGAGTCGCAATTGACCAGATCGACCCGCTTCAGCTTGATCTTCAGCCTGCCATCGAGCCGGACGAGCGTATGCCGCGCCCAGCCCGCGAACAGATACTGGTCATCCAGCCGCGTCTCGACATAATGGAAGGGCGTGTAAAGCTGATATTCGCCCGCCTCATCGTTGCGGCTGTCCACGGTCGGCACCTGCAGAACATGGTGGCAGCGGCTCTTGGGCTTTTGCGAAAAGGTGCGGTTGCCCTTGAGGCGCTCGACGCGCACCGTGAGCAGCAACCTGTCCTCATACATCAGCGAGCCGACCAGCCTGTGATCGGTCTGGCCCCATTCGGCGGGCATCCAGTAGATGCCATCCTCGGTGAACAGTTCGAGCCATTCGTTGAAGCGCAACTCGTCCAGCATGCGGGCTTCGGCGATGACGAAATCAATCAGTTCCCTGTCTGTTGGATGGGTCATCGCCGCCTCACATCGACATGGTCATGAATTTGGACCAAGCGCGGAACTGGTTCCGCATCTGCCATTCGGTGGTGCCGTTCGCCACGGCGACCGGCGTATCGCGCTCGCATGGATCATAGAGCCGCTGCACGTTGACCCATTCGTTGCCGTTGGCGGCCAACCCTTCCTGCGCGCGTTCATACATCTCCTGATCGTCGTGGCCGACAACGGATGTCGGCGCGTTGATCAGCCGGTTATACATCTGCGTCCGCTCCAGCAGCAGATCGGGCGCATCGACGAGGCGGAAGGTGTAGCTTTCGATCAGCGTCTTGTTGGCGGCCAGCGGCCGGAAAATGCGCAGAAGCTGAATCGGCCCCTTGATCATGATGTTGGGGAAATAGACCGTATTGTGCCGGTTCTCGCCAAGGATGGCCTTGGCGCGATCCTCGCCGTAAGCCTCCTTCATCTGCTCGAAATAGCCCGGCACGGCGGCATAATCGGAATGGATCGAATGGGCGACACCGGTATGGCCATGGCCATTGTCCCAGACACGGATGCCCATGCCTTCAAAGAACTCGTAAGGGCTGACGAAGGGCAGGAAAATCTCGACCGCCATCGGCTTTGGCTTGCCCGTGCCCTCATAGGGCTTCCAGACATCGCGGGCGGTTCCGGCTGAGCTTTCATGCGCCACCATGGGGTGGCAGGTATCGGTCTGGTTCTCGACCAGCATCTTCCAGTTGCAATTGTTGACGTAACGCAGCACGCCACCGGCAACCTCCAGCTTTCCGGCGGGCGATCGGTCAATCATGTTGTCGAAACTGGAGAGGCTGTCGCCGAAGAACGCCTCGAAGCCGGGGCCGTTGTCGTTCATCTTGGCAAAGACGAATTCGCGGTAATTCTGGACATGTTTGACCGGCGTCATGCCCTTTGCCGCCTCGCAATGCTCGAAGCCGGTGTTTTCGTAGCCCTTCTTCAGCGGGATCGCCAGCAGCGAACCATCGGTCTTGAAGGTCCAGGCATGATAGGGGCAGCGGAAGAACTTGCCGGTGTTGCCGCAGCCGTCGATTGCGATCTTGGTGCCCTTGTGCGGGCAGCGGTTGTAGAGAACCTTGATGGTGCCATCGCTGTGGCGCACCATGATCACCGGCTGGGCGCCGATGGAGGTGGTGAAATAATCACCGGGATTGGGGATCTGGCTGCCATGGCCGACATAGACCCAGGTGTTGGCGAACAGATGCTCCATTTCGAGATCGAAAATCTCGGGATCGACATAGACATCCCGGTGCACCTCGGTTTCGCGCACCAGATTACGGACGGAATCGGGATTTCCGCGGTACTTGGCCATCGTCACATCTCCCCATGTCGTTCGTCTTTATTCCGCGTTGGAACGCGGCAGGCGGCATTCGCGTTACAAATCCAGCACCAGACGCGGTGATTTGGCCCGCGATACGCAAATCTGCATCACCTTGCCGGCGGCGCGCTCACTGTCCGAAAGGATGGAGTCGCGGTGATCTGGAACCCCTTCGAGGACGCCGCACTGGCACACGCCGCATTCGCCCTTGTTGCAATCGAACAGGGGGTCGAGCCCGGCCTCGACCAGCACATCGACAATAGACTTGCCCGCTGGCACCGTATAGACGGCGCCGCTCGATTTGACCTCGATCTCGAAAGAGCCGTCGCCGTCCGGCGCGGGGTTTTCGGCAGGCGCCGGTTCGGGCGCAGGCGCATCGCCAACGGTGAAGAACAGCTCATAGCGCAGCCGTTCCTTTGGCCAGCCCAGAGCCTTTGCCTCATTCATCGCTGCCTTAATCATCGGGCGCGGGCCACAGACATACAACGGCTCATCTGGCCCCAGACCGTCGATCAGGCCCTTGATGTCGAGAACCGCACCGGCCTCGTCATCGGCGTGCAGGGTCAGCCTGTCGCCCGCCAGCGCGCCGATATCATCGAGAAACGCAAATTCCCCCCGCGACCGCGCGGCATAGATGAAATGAAACGGGCGACCCGCCGCCTTCAGCGCCGCCGCTTTCGAGATCAGCGGGGTGACGCCGATGCCGCCCGCCAGCAATGTCACCGGACCCGTGCCTGCTGCCAGCTCGAAATCGTTGCCCGGCGGCTCGCTCTCGATGACATCGCCGGGTTTCAGCGCGTGCATCCATTTCGATCCGCCCTGACCGGCATCGTCGCGCCGGACGCCGAGCGTGTAAGTCGCCGGGGCGCGTGTCGCATCCGCCGCGGGGCTGGCGTTGATCAGCGAATATTTCCGCCTGCCGATGCCGGGCATATGCACGGTGATGTGCGACCCCGGCTCGTAGCTCGGTAAAAGGCCGCCATCCGCCGACGCGAGCGCGATGCGGCGTATGATCGGCGTTTCCGCCGTCGTCTCCATGACCTTGAGGTGCAGCAGGGCCATGCCATTCCTTTTCCAGATGTGGGTTTGACGGAAGATATTTTATATTTCAAATAATTTTGGTGTATAGTGAAAATTCGCTCCTTTGGCGTGTTCGTCAGGAGCGGACTGTGAAATCAGTCGCGAACGACAGCAAGACGATCCCGCTGTGCCCGGACGGTGTCGAGGCCGGCGATGTGGTCGGCAATCCGGTCAGGCGCTGTGTGCCGCCACCTGGTTCGACAAGAGTGAGAAATTCTGCCTCGGCTTCGTCTCGATCGTCGCTATCAAGTTTTGGCTGAGCTTTATCAAGGGAACTAGGCCATAGACTCATAATGCTTTGATCCAGATGCGCGCGGCCGCGAGTTTGATAGCCGCCAGAAAGTTGAGCGGGTTCTTGTCGTATCTGGTTGAATCGCCCCGAGTTTTCTAGACGCCCTCGGATTGCGCTTTGTGCTGCCGTTCGAACTCGACGGGTGACAGCATCCCGTTTCGTGCATGCTTCCGGGTCGGATTATAGAACATCTCGATATAATCGAACACGTCCTGGCGTGCTTCGGCCCTCGTTCGATAAACTCTCCGTCGGATGCGCTCGCGTTTAAGCAGATTGAAGAAGCTCTCGGCGACTGCGTTGTCATGACAGTTGCCGCGCCGGCTCATCGAAGGCTCAAGATTGTGGTGTTTCAGGAACGAAGCCCAGTCCATGCTGGTGAACTGCGAGCCTTGGCCCGAATGCACCAGCACGCGGTTCTTCGGCTTCCGGCGCCAGACGGCAGCCAGCAGGGCTTGCAACGCGACATTCGCGGTCGGTCGGCCCTGCATGGCCCAACCCACAATCCGGCGCGAGAAGAGATCGAGGACGACCGCGAGATAAGCAAAGCCCTCATGGGTGCGGATATAGGTGATGTCAGTCACCCACACCTTGTCCGGCGCCTCCACCTCGAACTGGCGGTCGAGGGTGTTGTCGACAGCCAGCGAGGGCTTGCCACCATACTTGCCGGGACGCTTCTTATAGCCGATCTGGGCACGAATGCCGGCAATCTGCGCAAGCCTGGCCACACGGTTCGGGCAGCAGGTCTCGCCCATGTCCATCAGGTCATCGTGGAGCTTGCGGTAGCCATAGACCTTGCCGCTGGCTTCCCAGGCATCTTTGACGAGCTTGGCTTGCCGCTCATCCTCCTGCGCGCGCCTGCTCAGCGGAGCCTTCAGCCAAGCGTAAAACCCGCTCGGCTGAACCGAGAGGCAACGACACATCGCGCGAACCGAGAAAACCGGGCGATGCTCGGCCACGAACGCGTACTTCACTTTGCATCCCTGGCGAAGTACGCGGCCGCTTTTTTTAAGATGTCGCGCTCCTCGGTGACACGTGCCAGTTCACGCTTCAACCGGCGGATCTGGGCCGATGGATCATCCTCGCCCGAACCCGCTGCGGGCTTCGAGAACTTCTTCCGCCACTCGTAGAGGGAATGCTGACTGACGCCCAATCGCTGTGAAACCTCCGCAACCGGGTAGCCCCGTTCGGTGATCTGACGCACCGCGTCACGCTTGAACTCGTCGCTGAATCTGGCGTTGCCCATCGGGGCCTCCCTGCCTCAAATTTAGGAAAGAAGGCGTCCAAAAATCTAGGGGCGATTCAAGGCGCCGGCCTCCATGTCACGCGGAATTGCCAAGACCGATCTTATGGACGGAAGCCTAAAGGCCACTCCTTTCATAATCGGATTGATCTTATTTCACTGTGCTGATTATTTTCCTTCCTGTCATTGCGGTCGGGTTCATCCCTGCAAAGGAGGCACGAGCCATCACATGTCCCCTGAGAGATTTGAAGCCGATTACCTGATCGAGACGCCGGTTGATCCGCGACGGGCTGCCGAGGTGATGGCAGGCGAACAGTCATCCGGCACCTTCGTATCAGTGCCGGGTGAAACGCCGGAACTGAAGGCCCGCGCCGCAGCCAGGATCGAGGCTCTGACCGAACTGGAAGCTGTCGACGAACCGTCGTTGCCAGGGGCGATCAGGCCGGTCGGTCAGGGATATCGCCGCGCGCGTGTCACATTGAGCTGGCCGATTGCCAATATCGGCCCCTCCTTGCCGAACCTGATGGCAACCGTCGCCGGCAATCTTTCAGAGCTTCAGCAGTTTTCCGGCTTGCGCGTTCTGGATGTCCGCTTGCCGGCTGCCTTCGCAGCCGCTTATCCGGGACCCAAGTTTGGCATCAGCGGCACTCGCAGTCTGACGGGCGTGATGGATCGCCCCCTGATCGGCACTATCATCAAGCCAAGCGTTGGCTTCTCCCCGGAAGAAACAGCGGCCACGGTTCAGGTGCTCGCAGAAGCCGGCATCGATTTTATCAAGGACGACGAGTTGCAGGCTGATGGGCCTGCCTGTCCCTTCGAAGATCGTGTGCGCGCAGTCATGCGGGTGATCAATGCCCATGCCGACCGAACCGGCAAGAAGGTGATGTTCGCTTTCAACCTCACGGATGAGGTGGACGCGATGCGGGCCAAGCATGATTTCGTCCTGGCCCAGGGCGGCACGTCTGTCATGGCGAGCCTGAACTCCGTCGGTCTGGCCGGAATGATTGCACTTGGACGGCATACCCAGTTGCCGATCCATGCCCATCGTAATGGCTGGGGCTACCTGTCGCGTGCGCCATTGCTCGGCTGGTCCTACATCGCATGGCATAAATTCTGGCGCCTGGCAGGGGCGGATCACATGCATTGCAACGGGCTACAGAACAAGTTCTCCGAAAGTGATGACAGCGTCATTGCGTCCGCGAAGGGCTGCCTGACCCCGCTTTTCGATGAAAAGCCTTGCCTGACCATGCCCGTCTTCTCGTCGGGGCAGACCGCACACCAGCCTGCAGAGACCTTTCGGCGGCTGGGGTCGATGGATCTGATCTATGCAGCGGGCGGCGGCATTCTAGCGCATCCGGACGGGCCAGCCGCCGGCGTGACCAGCCTGCGCGAAGCCTGGGCTGCGGCGATGGCTGGCATCCCGGCTACCGAATATGCCAAGACTCACCCGGCCCTGAAACGGGCGTTGGATCCACGCTGATGACGCAAGCCCTGCCGGATGGCCTCCTGATCGCCTGGTATGGCGATGATTTCACAGGTTCATCCGCCGTTATGGAGGTGTTGACCTTTGCCGGTCTGCCTTCCGTTCTGTTTCTGGAACCACCAACACCGGACGATCTGCTCCGATTTCCTGGTATGCGCGGCGTTGGCATTGCCAGCACCGCCCGTGCGCAATCCCCGGCCTGGATGGACGGCGCACTGCCACCGACATTCGAATGGATGAAACAATCTGCCGCTCAGATTTGTCATTACAAAACCTGCTCAACCCTGGATTCAGCCCCGCATATCGGCTCGATCGGTCGGGCGGCGGAGATCGGAGCGCGCATCTTCGCAGATCCTTTCATGCCAATGCTGATCGCCGCGCCTGCGATCCGTCGGTATCAGGCATTTGGCCATCTGTTTGCCGGGGCAGGAGATGGGGTCTTTCGGCTCGACCGGCATCCCGTCATGGCGCGACACCCGACGACGCCGATGGCGGAGGCAGACGTCACGCTCCACCTCGCCGCACAAACTCCGCAGCGGATTGATCTCATTGATCTTGAGGCTCTGGGAAGCGATGGGGTTACCAGATCCCGTCTCGACGCCATTCTGGCCGAGGGGCCGGCAATTGTCGCATTCGATACCATGAGCGAGGCTGATCTGGCGCGGGTGGGCGCCGTCATTTGGGGAAACCGGCGTCGGGGTCGGTTCGTTTTGGGGTCACAGGGCATCGAATATGCGCTTGTCGCGCATTTCAGGCAGAACGGCTGGCTGCCGTCGGCCGCGCCGCCGCCCCCGTTCGCTCGCGTTGCACAATTGCCGGTCATCTCCGGCTCGGTGTCACCGACCACGGCCCGACAGATCGCGCATGCCGCACAGCATGGCTTTCGCATTCTTCCTTTTGACGCGAGCCAGGCTCTCCTGAGTTCAGACAGGGCCGGCGCTTTGATCGATGGCACCGTAGCCTCCGCCTTGCACTGCCTGGGCGAGGGAGGTTCGCCACTGATCTGTTCGGCGCAAGGTCCCGATGATCCGGCGGTAATGCGGTTTCGGGCAACGGCCCGTCAACTGGGCATGGATGAGGCCGAAGCGAATAGGGTTCTGGGCTCCACCCTCGGCGCGATCATGTCCCGTATCATCGATCAGAGCGGGGTTAGCCGTGTCGTTGTGTCAGGCGGCGACACGTCAGGGGCTGTGACCCAGCAATTGGGTGTGCGCGCCCTGACGGCGCTAGGCACAACATCACCCGGCGCCGCTTTGTTCAAAGCGGATCGGGGTGGTGACAGAATGCCGATCGAACTCGCTTTGAAGGGCGGGCAAATGGGAGCCGTTGGTCTTTTTGCCTGGCTTCGCGACGGACAGGCGCGCCCAGACTGAGCGCGCCACGATGCGTTATCTGTGGCCTGACTGCCTACGGAGCAACCTTCGCTGCTAACGAACTTTCACGGGCGCTTGGCCAAAAGCGATATTGACTTATCAAAACGTTTTGGATGAATATTCAAAACGTTTTGGAAGAGGCGTTCATGACCTCATTGCGCAGTCTTGCATCCGAACTTGGGCTGTCTGTCACGACCGTTTCCCGGGCGCTCGACGGCTATGAGGATGTGGCTGTGGCGACGCGTGAGCGTGTGAGCAGGGCTGCTGCGGCCGCCGGATACCGCCCCAATTCAGCGGCGCGCCGCCTGCGCAAGGGATCGAGCGAAACGGTTGCGCTGGTGATGCCGACCGAGCCGGGGCGGTTTTATGAGCCGGTCTTCGTTGACCTTCTGGCGGTCATCGGTGAACGGCTGGCGGCGCGGCATTATGACCTGATGCTGCTGGCGGCGCGGCCTGGCGCGGAGGAACTGGCGGCGTACCGGCGCATCGTCAAGGATCGTCGGGCCGATGCCTGCATCATCGTGCGAACCCGCCGCCATGATGAGCGTGTTGCCCTGCTGCAAGAGGCGGGTCTGCCCTTTGTCTGCCACGGGCGCACGGAAACCCATGCGCCTTATGCCTTTGTCGATGGCGATGGCGAAGCCGGCTTCCGGGAGGTGACGAGCCGCCTTGTGTCGCTTGGACACAGGCGGATCGCGCATCTTGCGGCGCCGGATCGTTTCACTTTTGCCGAGTTGCGCGCGCGCGGCTGGCACATGGCTATGCGGGCGGCCGGGCTTGCGGATGATCTCAAGCTGATGTGCGCCTCGTCTGAAGAGGCGGGCGAACAGGCCGCCACAGAGCTGCTTGCTGGCCCTGAACGGCCGACCGCGCTGATCTGTGCGACCGACCGGATCGCCATCGGCGCGATCAGGGCGGTGCAGGCGGCAGGGCTGGTGGCGGGGCGCGATATCGCGGTGACTGGCCATGACAACATCCATGCCTCGCGGTTCACCCATCCCGCCCTCACGACAATGGAACTTGAGGTGCAGCCTGTCGGTGAATGTCTTGCCGACAAACTGCTGCATCTCATTGAGCGCGGCATGCCGGAACGGGCCGGCGACGTATTCCCGCTGCGCCAGATCGTGCGGGCATCTTCTGGCGAGGCGGACTGACATTCAACCAATCCGGTGACCGGGAAGACCCGGCGCTTTGAACCCTAGGGAGACCACAATGACTGGATTGAAGCGACTGCTGGCCGCGACCGCTCTCACAGGCGCGGCCCTCTCCGGCGCGATGGCGCAGGAAACAATCTTCCTTTCAACGCAGCTTCGCCCGGTGGAAGAGGCGACCAAGGTGCGCCAGATGATCCTGAAGGGGGCGCCGGGCCCTGTAACATTCATCGTCGAGGAACCTTCACCGTTCCAGACCCGCATGGATGCGGAAACGCAGGCCGGCAAGCGGACCATCTCAATGGTTGGCGCGCTCCATGGCGAACTCGCGCCGCTCGTCGGCTCGAAAGCTCTCGAACCGGTGGATGAGCTTGTCGCCAAGGCGAAGGAGCGCGGTATGCCGGATGCCATGCTGGCGCTCGGCAAGCTCGGCACTGACAAGCAGATGTATATCCCCTGGATGCAGGCGACCTACATCATGGCCGCGAAGAAAGAGGCACTCCAGTATCTGCCGGCGGGCGCCGATGTGAACGCGCTGACCTATGCGCAATTGAAGGACTGGGCCAAGAACATTCAGGACAAGACCGGCAAGCGCGCGCTAGGCTTCCCGGCTGGGCCCAAGGGTCTGCTCACCCGCTTCTTCCAGGGCTATCTCTACCCCTCGTATACGGGCGGGGTCGTCACCTCGTTCAAGAGCGCGGATGCGGAAGCGATGTGGGGCGCGTTCAAGGACCTTTGGACGCATGTCAATCCGAACTCGGCTTCCTAAGATTTCATGCAGGAGCCGCTGATGGCCGGCGAGGTGATGATCGCCTTTGACCACGTTGCGCGCTTGAAGGACGCGCTGGTTGCGGCGCCGAATGATTATGTCACCTTCCCGGCGCCCTCCGCCGGAAAGGGACGCGGCTTCATGCCGGTGGTCGCCGGTCTCGGCATTGCGGCGAACGCGCCGAACAAGGCGGGCGCGGTTGCGACCATCGAGCATCTTCTGAAGCCCGAAACGCAGGTGTTGATGGCGCGAGAACTCGGCTTCTTCCCGGTGGTGAAGGCTGATCTTCCGGCGGATCTGCCCGGCGGCATCAAGCTTCTCGTTGAAGGTGTCTCGAAGACACAAGGAGCGAAGGACGCGCTCGTTTCGCTGCTGCCGGTCGGCCTCGGCGCCAAGGGCGGCGAGTTCAACAAGGTTTATGTCGATACCTTCCAGGCCATCGTGCTGCGCGGCGCGCCGATCCGAGCCACGCTCGATGCGCAGGCGGTTACGCTCCAGACCATCATGAACGAGACGAAGGCGCCCTGCTGGGCACCGGACAAGCCGAGCGACGGCGCCTGCAAGGTCAACTGATCGCCCGCTCTGCCATTGGCCCTCTGCCGAAGGGGAGGGGGCGCTTCCGGTGAGGTCATCATGACACGCTCGCGCCTGCTTCCCTATCTTCTGATCGGCCCGGCTACGGTGTTCCTTCTGCTGCTGTTCGTCATGCCACTGGTGCAGACGATCGCGCTGGCCTTCACCGACAATGGCGCGACGTCGCTCACCAACTTCCGCAAGATGATGGGCGACCTCAACTTCGGCCTGTCGCTGCGCAACACGTTCCTATTGGTCCTCGCCGTCATTCCGCTCCAGCTTTGCCTGGCGCTGATGATGGCCCTGATGGTCCAGAAGCTGGAAAAGGGGCGCGATCTCGTGCTCTGGATCCTCATTATCCCACTCGGCATATCCGATCTGGCAGCGGGCCTTGTCTGGCTTTCGATCCTTCAGGATCGGGGATACTTCAACACGGTGCTGAACATGCTCGGGCTCATCGACGGCCCGGTGAACTGGCTGTCCTACGAGGCGCCGGTGAGCCTGTTCGTCGGTGTGGTGCTGGCCGAAGTGTGGCGTGCCACCGCGATCGTGCTCATTATCCTCATCGCGGGGCTGCAACTGATCCCCAGGGAATATGCTGAAGCCGCCGAGATTTTCGGCGCGACGGCCTGGACGCGCTTCCGCAAGATCACGCTGCCGCTGCTCAAGCCCTCGATCCAGTCGGCGCTTATCCTGCGTACGGTGCTCGCATTTGAGGTCTTCGCGGTGGTCTATGCATTGGCCGGGCGCAACTTCCCGGTTCTGGTCGGCGAGGCCTATGCTTGGCAGCATGTGAACCAGAACAACGGCGTTGCCGCGGCGTATGCCATCCTGGTGATGCTGATCTCGCTCGCAGCAACGGTCATCTACATCAAGGCGCTCAGAACCAAGCCGGAGATGCAGCCATGAGCGCGGCCGGCGTTTCGCCCGGCCTGCGCCGGTTTGTCTTCTGGTCCGGTGTTGCGGCGCTCTGTGCCTGGGTGCTGGTGCCGATCTATCTGATCGCACTGGGCGCGTTCGGCGGGCGCGCGGGCGTTTTCCGGTGGCCAAAGAACCTTCTGCCGTGGGATGCTTCATTCGCCGCGTTGGAGACGTTTCTGGCGGTGGAGGGCGTCTGGGCCGCTGCGTTGAATGGCGCACTGGTGGCCTGTCTCACCATGCTGTTTTCACTGCTGCTGGGGGCGCCCGCCGGCTATGCGCTGGCCCGCTACACCTTTGCCGGACAGAGCGCTTTCCGAATGCTCGTGGTGTTGACGCGCGCCTTTCCTCTCGCAATTCTCGCGTTGCCCCTGACGGTGACGTTCATCCGAACCGGATTGTACGACACCGCCATCGGCGTCGCGCTTGTTCATACGGCACTGGCACTGCCTTTTGCCGCGCTGGTCTCTTCAAGCCTGTTCATGGGCATTCCGCGTGAGCTCGAGGAAGCCGCCTGGGTGTTTGGCTGCACGGGGTTTCAGGCCTTCCGCAAGATCGTGCTGCCGCTCGCGCTGCCGGGGCTGGCAGCGGCTGCGATCTTTGCCTTTGTGATTTCGTGGAATGAAGTCTTCGCCGCCTCGGTGCTGACCGTGCGCAACAAGACACTGACCGCCTATCTCCTCACCGTGCTCGCAGAATCGCCGCTGCACTTTCGCTTCGCAGGTGGCTTCCTGCTCATCCTTCCTTCCGTTCTCTTCATCTTCGCAGTGAGGAAATACCTCTTTGCGATGTGGGGAATCGCCAACAGATAGGGTCGTTCATGGCTGGCATCACAATTGACCGGATCGAGAAGCGATTCGGCGCGGTCACCGCCCTTAAGCAGCTCTCGCTGGAGGTCGCCGATGGGGAATTCCTCGCCCTTCTCGGCCCATCAGGTTGCGGCAAGACGACGCTGTTGCGCATCATTGCGGGAATGGAGAGTGCTGACTGCGGGCAGGTGCTGTTTGCCGGCGAGGAGGCCA
>JAIUNP010000054.1 GCA_020161975.1 Pseudomonadota bacterium | reverse complement strand
CCGGATGGTGCGGCCATCCGCGCCGCATCCGATCTCGCCATTCGGGCCGGGGCTGATTTCATCAAGACCTCGACCGGGAAAGTGACGGGCGGGGCGAGCCTTGATGCCGTGCGGGCGATGCTGGAAGCGATCAAGGCTTCGGGCGGGCCGGTAGGCCTCAAGCCGTCGGGCGGCATCCGCACGCTCGCCGACGCAGCAGGGTATCTTGCGCTCGCGGACCAGTGCATGGGCACCGGCTGGGCCACACCTGCCACCTTCCGGTTCGGTGCCTCCGGGCTTCACGCCGCGCTGGCAGCGGAACTGACCGGCGAAGCGGCCCAGCCGAAACAGACGGGATACTGACATGCTGCCGCAGGAAATCATCCGCAAGAAGCGCGACAACAAGGCGCTGAGCGGCGAGGACATCGCGCTGTTCATCCGGGGTCTCGTCTCCGGCTCTGTCACTGAGATGCAGGCAAGTGCGCTCGCCATGGCCATTTTCTTCAACGGCATGACGCGCGACGAAGCCGTGGCGCTGACGCTTGCCATGCGCGATTCCGGCACGGTGCTCGACTGGCGGGGCGAGAACCTGCCGGGCCCCATTCTCGACAAACATTCAACCGGCGGGGTGGGCGACAACGTATCGCTGCTGCTTGGTCCGGCGGTGGCGGCCTGCGGCGGCTTCGTGCCGATGATATCCGGGCGCGGACTGGGGCATACGGGCGGTACGCTCGACAAGCTCGACAGCATTCCGGGCTATACCACACAGCCGGACAACGCGCTGTTCCGGAAAGTCGTGCGCGGGGTGGGCTGCGCCATCATCGGCCAGACCGAGGACCTCGCCCCCGCTGACAAGCGGCTCTATGCCATCCGCGATGTGACGGCGACGGTGGAATCGATCCCGCTGATCACCGCGTCCATCCTGTCGAAGAAACTTGCGGCAGGGCTGGAAGGCCTCGTGATGGATGTCAAAACCGGATCGGGCGCCTTCATGCCGACGTTCGAGCAATCGAAAGCGCTGGCAGCGAGCATCGTGGCGGTTGCCAATGGCGCGGGATTGAAGACCAGTGCGCTGATTACTGACATGAACGAGCCGCTTGCGCCGGCCGCCGGCAATGCGGTGGAGGTTCTGAATGCCGTCGAAAATCTCACCGGCAAGCGGCGCGACGAGCGGCTGATCGCCGTGACAGTGGCACTGGGTGGTGAGATGCTGGCGCTGGGCGGGCTCGCGGCTGATGCCGCCGAGGGTCGGGAGCGCATTGCCGACGTGCTCGCAAATGGATCGGCGGCGGAGCGGTTCCAGCGCATGACAGCAGCGCTTGGCGGACCGGCAGATTTCATCGAAAAGCCGGACCGGTACCTTGCGGCGGCGCCGGTGGTGCGGGCCATTCCCGCCGCACACAGCGGCACCATCAGCGCAGTGGATACGCGCGCCCTTGGTCTTGCGGTTGTTGCACTGGGCGGCGGGCGAACGCGCGCGGCAGATCCAGTCGACCATGCTGTGGGCCTGACCGAGCTCCTGCCGATCGGCGCGAATGTGACGCCGGAAACACCGCTCGCCGTGATCCATGCGCGCAGCGAGGCACAGTTCGCGCTCGCCGTCAGCGCCATCCGGGCAGCTTATAGCTTCGAAGGTGCAACAGGCAGCCTCCCGCTGATCGCGGGGCACATCACAGCGTGATCGGCCCCGGTGCATTGAGCGCCGTGACCGTGACCTCCGGCTTGCCGTGCCCGGCGAGGTGGAGGCTGCGCGGAGTGCCGGGCGCGAGGTGAAACCAGTCGTCAGCCGTAACAAAGCCCGGCGCGGCGACATGCACCGACTGGGCGAGCCGCTCGGCGCGCAGGGTCACGTACCAATCCGTCCCGTCGCAGGTCAGGTTCGCCGTCAGGCCCGGATCAGCCATGGCGGCCGCGCGGCCCAGCGGGAAATGGAAAGCATCGGCGATGCTCTTGCCGCTGGCCGTCTCTGTCAGGCGGGCCGCGCTCACCACATGCGGGGCCGGGCCGAAGCCGTAAGCCGCCGTGACATCGAAGAAAACCCCGAATATCTCGGCGCAAGAGCGGCGTACCGTCGTATGCGGCGGGATGGTCATGGCCTGTGCGCCATCAATGACGGGCGCGCCATCCGCGCCATAACTGGTCAGCGTCAGGGTGAGTGACCGCGCTTGCGGCGTATCGTTGACGATGTGGCAATCGAGGCCGTTCAGCCCTTCGTCGGTCAGCAGCACTGTGAGCGGGCGGAAGGCGCGCTTCAGGGCGAAGGCGGCAGGCTTCGGCACGCCGTCACAATCAAACACGCCCCAGCCGAAGCCGGGCTGGACATCGGCCAGCGACAGCACCAGCGCACCGCCGCAGAGCGAAGCCGTCCGGCGCCATTCGGCCATCGCCGCTGCCATCACCTCGCCGCTGACCGCCGAGGACAGCGCGAGATAACGGGCGGGATCGTCCGCCTTGAGCCGGGCCGGGTCGTCGCCATAAAGCAGGCCGAGATAGTGATCACGCACATCCTCGAAATTCCAATCGGCCTTGAGGTCGCGGACGACCTTTGCGCGCCACTCCGCGCTGCCCGGCAGGGCGCCCCCGGCGTTCCTGGCCAGCCGTTCCGGCTGCGGCAGATTGGCGAAGGCAAGGCATTCGCTGGCAAACCGTGGATTGGCGCGGCGGGCATCGTCGAGAGGGCGCCGATAGGCGCCGACGCCGAAATAATGGCTCACGCCTTCGTCTGTCCGGAAGGGCAGATCGCCGCCGAAGGGGCTGTTCGGCACCGTCAGCACATCCGGACGGCGAGCAGCGACAAGGGTCGGCAGTTCTGTTTCGAAGAAGGGGTTACGCCATATGGATTCGGGCAAGGAGAGCATGGCCCCCTGCTGCGCCATCTCGTTGCCGCCGCACAGAACCGCCAGCGAGGGCGCGGCTTCATTGGCATCGAGCAGCGTGTCGAGTTCTGACACAAGCACTGCGCCCAGTGCAGCGGGGCTCGTGTCATAGTCGAAGTTCGACAGCATCAGATCCTGCCAAACCATGATGCCGCGCTCGTCGCAGTGATCGAAAAACTCCGAACCCTCATACGCGGCAAAACCCGGAACGCGCAGCATGTTCAGGTTGAGCGCGCGCGCCTGATCGAGGCGCTGCGCCATCGCCGCGCCTCCAGCCAGCGTCGTCACATCCACCGGCGTCCAGATGGCGCCCCGGCAGAACACCGGCACGCCATTGACCCTGATGCGAAAGCCCTTGCCATCATGGTCTCGATCCAGCGCCAGACTGCGAAACCCCGTGCGCCCCAGATCAATACGGCGTCCATCCACTACCACCGATACTGCGTGCAACGCCGGCACCCCATGGGTGTGCGGCCACCAGAGTGCCGCATCCGGCAGATCGAGGCGGGCGAACCAGCGCCCCCTTGCGCCCTCCATCACGCGCTCTTTCCCGGCGCAATGCAGCACCGGGGCAGCGACGTTTCCGGCCAGCGTCAACACAACCTCAAGGGTCGGGATGCCGTTTTCGATGCCGGCGCGAAGGCGGAGATCACGCGCTGTCAGCGGTCCTTCGCTGATCAACGAGACCGCGCGGAACGGCCCGACGACAGGGCGCGATGGGCACCAGCCGGGCATATGGCCGAGAAGGCTCGCCCGCCAGTTGCGCAACTGCGGGCCGGCGACGAGATGGGGCCGCCAACGCTGACGGCGGCTGGGAATGCCGCTTTCCGTAGTGATCGGCGCAAAATGCAGCGCAAGTTCGGATCCGATGCGCGCGTCGATCGCAAGGCGCAGCGGCTCGAACATGCTGCGGCTCTCGCCGATGCGCTCGCCATCGAGCAACACGGTGCAATGCGTGGCCAGCCCGTCGAGCACGAGAATGCGCGGACCGTTCTCGACGAGGCGGTTACGATACCAGACATGCGCCTGATCGAGGGTCGCAAGGCGCTCGGGCGTGGCGAGGCCTCCATTCAGAAGTACAGCGGCGGCAGTGCCGGGCACCTCGGCCGGTAGCCAGCGAAGGCTGCGGGCGGCGTCCGGCGTATCACAGGCGGCATCCGCCAACGCCATCTGCCAATCCGTCAGCGGGGTTCTGATTTCGCCGTCAATCGAGCGGGCGCGCGCCATCTCAGCCGATCTTGTCCCAAAGGCCGGCGAACACCGTATCGTAAGCGTCGATCAGCGGCTCGAACTCGGGCTGGTACGTGGCGAGTTTGCCGCGTGCAACCGCTCGTGCCAGCATGAACTGCATGGTTTTCGCCCCGCCCGCGATGGTCATCGCAGCGGCGATTTCCTCGGTCAGATCGACTTTACGCGCAGCACCCAGCCATTCGAGGCCGGAGCCGAGCAGTTCAAAATTCGCGCCAAGCTGACGCAGGGTGTTGAAGGCGTAGGCATGGAAGTAGTCCGGCGGACGCGCCGCCAGATCCGCCGCGTGGGCGGGGAAAGCCCGTGCGAACGCTGCGACCGGATTGCCGGCGGGGCGAAACTTCAGATGTCGCGCATAGAATTCCGCTGCGGTGGCAGGCTGGTCTGCCGCCGCCGGCCCGGCGTCGAACTTCACAAATTCCGTGTAGGGGAACAGCGCCGCCTCATGAGGTGCGGCAGCGAAGATGCCGGCATAATCGGCGCCGGAGAGGCGATAAAAGCCGGAGTTATGGAAATAGTCGATCTCCCGCGCGTCCCGGTCCATGCGGGCGATGCCGATGGTCGTCTTGGTGTGCTGAAGCCGATAGGAGACGCCATCGGTGTCGGGCAGAAAAAAGCCATCGACCTCGATCAGCGGCATCCGCCCGCGTGACAGTTGCTCGGCGGCGTGGTTTTCCACCGTGTCGAACACCGCAAGCTCCTGCACGGTGATGCCGTACAGCGCTTCGATATCCTCCAGCGGCGGCTTGAAGAAGGTGAACTGGTCGCCCTCGAAATCCTGCCGCACCGTAAAGGCAAGAAGCGCTTCGGGCGGCAGGGAACGGCTCGCCAGGATCTCGATCCAGAGGTCGGTGTAGCAGTTCGTTTCCGGCCAATGCCGGGTATCATCATGCAGGGCGTGCTTGCGGAACGTTTCGGGGGTCAGCACCGGCTCACACCCCGAGCACCTTGCGCACCGGCGCCGGCCACCGGTCTGCCGAAAGCCCGTGCACCTTCAGGAGCGCGAGCGCGAGCCGCTCCATGCCGAAACCGACGCAGGCGGTGTGTGCCACAGCGCCATCGGCGGTCTTGAGGCCCCAAAGGGTGCCGAAATGGTCCTGATGGTAGTTGAAACTCATGCAGGCTGTTGGTTTTTCCTGGCTTTCTACCGGGATCAGCATTTCGAACTTCAAGTTCTGCTGACGCTGGTTGTTCTTCAGAATCCGTCCGGCACGGCCAAAGAACGGATCGTTGGCAAGATCGACGGCGCCTTCAAGGCCAAGGGTTTTGACGATTCCGGCGCCGCGTTCGATCCAGCGCTCGCGGAAGGCCATTACGTCATCAGGGGTTCCCATGCGCACGAACTCGCGCATCCGGAACATCTGCATCCGCGTTGCCTCTTTCGAGGGTTCGTGACGGAAGCAGTAGGAAAGAATGTCGAAGAGGCGTCCGTCTTCGGGCAACGGCCCGCGCCGCGCGGCGAGCGGATAAAGCGGGTAGCAGGCCGCCGGCGTCAGCGCGATTTCGCTCAGTGCCTGCTGGCCGGCCCAGTCGCGGCCTTCGTCCAGCGCGGCGATGATCTCGGCATGGCCGGCATCGTCGCCGCAAAAGCAGTGGACCGTGCCGGCCAACTGCGGAAAGTTCTTCATGTAGCCGGTCTTTTCAAAGACCTGCCGGTTCATGCCGGGCGGAAAGCGCAGCACTTCCGCGCCATCACCGCCCCCGACCGCGGAAACCACCGCGTCGATGCCCTCGATGATCGCCTCGAACCTGCCTGAGCGGGCATAGAGCCCCTCAACGCCGGTGTCGATCAGAACGCCGGCATCAAACAGCCCGTCGAGAAAGGTTTCCGTGTCGGTCATGGTTCCCTCAACCGCCAATCGGCGTGTCAGCGCGCGAGACGAGCAGCAGGTTGCCCTGGTTCAGCAGGATGCGATCGTTGGAGATCATCAACGGTGCCGAATGGGCATCTCGGAGGTATCGCCCCAGGCTGAAGGGCGTGTCGTTGCGATAGCCGGCGATGCCACAGATCAGCAGCGCGTGATTGACGACCTTGATCAGCATTTCGGAACTGGCGAGCTTGACGTTGTTCATCGCCACCGAGAAACCGACCGCATTGAGTTCATCCGGGTCGCGCCGTGCGCGATAGAAGCGCTGGAGCCCTTCGGCGAGATTGGCCCGCATCAGATGCAGCATGTTCGTGGCCTCGGCGAGGCGCAACATGCCCGGCGGTTTCACATCCGGCTTCTTGCGGGCTTCCCCCTTCACGAAGGCCTGCGCGCGCGCCACCGCGCCGTTGGCGATGCCGAGCCAGACGCTGGACCACAGGAGATGCGAGGTTGCCAGCATCGACTGGGCGGCAATGTCGGCAAACGGTTTGGGAAACACCTGGTCGGCGCCGAATTCCGCCGAGAGGATGAAACCCTCCGAGCGCGTGCCACGCATCCCCAGCGTATCCCATTCGGTGGTCTTTTGCAGGCGGTACTGATCCTTGGTGATCGCCACCATCACCTGATCGGACGAGGGCGCGGCTGCCTCACGGCGGGCGGTTGCCAGAATCGCATCCGCATCCAGTGCATAGGAAATGACCGTCGCATCCTTCACGAGCCGGGCGCGCCTGCCTTCGGTCTCGACCGCGCAGACCGAGTTGCGGAGATCGCCGCCGATGCCGGCCTCGGTGGTGGCCGAGGCGAGCAAAAGCTGTCCTGCCGCGATGGCGCGCATGAAGTTCATGTGCCAGGGACTGTCCTGTCCGTGCGAGATCAGGCTCGACAGCTTGATCTGGTGCATGGCGAAGATCATGCCCGTCGAGGCGCATGACCGGGCAAGCGCCGTCGTCACCTGGGCGACATCGGTCAGGCTTGCGTCCTCGCCACCGAGCGCGCGGGGCAGCATCATCGACATGAGACGCGCGGCCTTGATCGCCGTTATGGCCTCAACCGGGAAGCGCCCGGTCCGGTCGACATCGTCGGCGTGTGTGGCCGCCACGTCGGCCGCCAGTTCAACCGCCCGCAGGAAATCCCGTGCGGGGGCATCCGCAATTACGAAGCCAGGGCGCGACATTGCGACAACTCTCCGATGCTCTGCTCGATCATGGCAATCGACGAAAAGGTGGCGCGATTGAGCATCCGTTCTGGAAATTCGAGATCAAACGCCTCTTCGAGCGCCAGCATGATCTGCACCGAGGCAAACGACTTCAGGCCGGCAGTGTAGAGGTCGGCATCACTGGCAAGGCTCGCGACCGCGCAGGGCAGACGCCCGTGCTTTTCCAGGATGGCTCGGATGGTATCTTCGGCTTTGCTCATGAACGTGTCCCCCCGGTGTCCGACCGGTTGCGACGCCCTCCCCATGAGAACGCCCGCTTGATAGGCCAACCCTAGGCAAGGGAAGTTTCCGAAATATTGTTGGCATCAGCGTGACGCGAAAACTTCGCTGTATTTGAGAAATTCCGGTTTTCACTTCCCTGAAAAAATAGTGACAATTTAATTGAACACCCACCCCTGCGCTAACCAAACGGCGCGAAATGTCAGGCCGAACTGTATTCGCGCGGGCATATGGGGTGTAATGTTCCTCACCATGGCAATTCCAACTGTCCTGAAACGCACAACGAGGATCGGGATGCGCAACCCCGGCAGGGCTGCCTATGCAAGCTCGCCAGCACTGCGCGAAACCGTCGCTCCGCCTGCGGGAGAAGCGCTGCCGCTGCCGGTCACGATCGGAACAGTCAGCGGCTGGGTGCATGGCACGGGCGCGCGCGGGGTTCTGATGTGCGGCGCCTCGGGGTTTGAAGGCGCGGCGGCCTATCAGAGCTGGCGGATTCTTGCCGATCTCATCGCTGCGCGTGGCTATACGGTTTTGCGGTTCGACTATCCGAACGAGGGGGATTCCGGCGATGTCCCCGAGCCGCGCGCCGAGGCGGCCGTGGCCGCGATCCGCGCCGTCAATGCCTGGCTCACCAACCTCACGGGCACAGCGCCGGATGTGGTATCGTTGCGGCTCGGCAGTCTGCTCGCGACTAATGCACTGGCGGGCAGCAAGGCGCCTCAGCGTCATGCGATGCTGGCGCCGATCACAAGCGGACGGTCATATCTTCGCGAAATGAAGGCCGCAGCCCGGCTGTTTGCGGCCACGCCGGGGCGGGAGACGACCCTCGTTACCGAAGGCATCACACTGTGCGGCCATGCGCTCACAGAGGCGGATTGCCGCTCCATCGAGGCCCTTGGCTGGTCGGCGACACCATCACGCCTGCTGACGGTTCTGCCGGATGGGCTCGCCGCCCCGGCCCTCTGTGAAAACGCCGAGCATCTGGATTTTCCCGGCTACGCAGCGATGATGTCTCCTGCTGAAGCCATGCCGCCCATGGTGGCTTTCAACACCATCGCCGGGTGGTTTCAGGCCTCGCCCGAACGGAATACGCAGCCCCTGCCCCCCACTTCGCCCATTCACGGGCCGGACTTTGTCGAAACGCGTCTGCGCTTCGGGCCGGATGACCGGCTCGCGGGAACCTGGTGCGAACCGCCCGGCGGCGCTGCGACAGTCGTCATTCTCCCCAACGCCGGCGCCAATGCCCGCTTCGGCTGGGCGCGCATGGCTGTCGATCTGGCGCGGCTTCTGGCACAGCACGGCGTTGCCTCGCTGCGCCTCGACCTGACGGGCATCGGCGACAGCACCTGGAGCGCTGCCGGTCCCCGCGCCAGCGTCTACGCCCTTGCACATGATGATGACATCGACAGTGCCATCCGACTTGCGCAGGTGCACGGCGCAACCAGAATCATCCTCGCCGGTCTCTGTTCGGGGGGCTATCTCGCGCTGCGGGCCGGCGACCGGAATGCGGCAGTCTCTTCGGTAATTGCGGCCAATGTCCTCAAACTGACATGGCGGCATGGCGTCGACGATCTCGACACCATCGAGCGGACATCGAATCAGGCCTCCCGCGTTTATGGCGCCCAGGCGCTTTCAACCTCAGCCTGGAAGCGACTGTTGACGGGGGAAATCGCGCCGCAGCGCGTTCTGGCGGTTGCCGGGCTCTTCGCCGGACGGTTTGCGCGCGCCCTTGCAGCGCGTGTCGGCTATGACGGGCTTGTGCCGGAGGATGCACGGAAGGCCCGGGCGATGCTGCAACGGCTGGCGCGGCGCGGAGTGGCCGTCAACTTCGTGCACAGCGCACTTGATGCCAGCCGCGACGAGATCGACCGATTGTTTGGCAGCGATGGCCGGTTTCTGGCTGCGCTCGGCAACTGCTCAACGGATATCATTCCGGAGTCGGACCATGAGTTCAGTCCGAAGAATGCGCGCGACCGGTTCGGAAAACTCCTCCTGGATCGCGCGCTGAAGGCCTGATTGGGCTTACTTCTTCTTGCCGTCCTTGTCGTACTGAGCAAGAAAAGCCGTCAGATCCTTGACTTCCTTCTCGTTCTTGATGCCGGCGAACACCATCTTCGTGCCCGGAATCTTCGCCTTCGGATCGGCGATGTATTCGGCGAACACCTTCTCATCCCAATTGATGCCGGAATTCTTGTTGGCGTCCGAATAGTTATAGCCCGGGACCGAGCCGGACTTGCGGCCAAACAGCCCGTTCAATTCGGGACCGACCAGATTCTTGGCGCCCTCGCCCACCTGATGGCAGGCGCGGCACTTGTTGAACGACTTCTGTCCAGCCTCGACATCTTGTGCCGCTGCGCCGGAAACCATGACCCCCGCCAGCGCGACACCGGCCAGCCCCTTCACGACAATCGACTTCATCACTTCCAATCCTCCAGTCATCCGAACGACTCCGCGTCCCGGTTCACCACACACAATACATATAACAACATGAATGTGTCCAGAACGCCGCAGAGTCTCATGCGGGCAGCTACACTATACTTTCCGTGCATGGGCGCCACCCCGCGCTGGAAGGCTGGGGCAATTCGCCGCGCCTGGAAAGCGACTGGCCAAACGCCGGACCCTCGCGATAAACTTGGCAGACATCCGGAGTTGCTGCCATGACCTCACCTGTTCCCACTGAAATACGCGTCACGGAAAAGGGACAGCGCCTCATTCTCGCCTACGAGGACGGCAGCACCATCGCGCTCGCAGCGGAATTTCTCAGGGTTGAAAGTCCCAGTGCCGAGGTTCAGGGGCACACGCCGAAGGACAAGCGACTCATTGCGGGGAAAAAGGATGTCGCGATCACCGGAATCGACCCCGTTGGCACCTATGCCGTGAAGATCACCTTTTCCGACGGGCATTCGACCGGCATCTTTGCCTGGGAAACGTTTCAGACGCTCCATACCCGCCAGGATGAACTCTGGAGCGCCTATCTCAAGAATCTCGCGGAACGCGGCCTTTCGCGCTAGATTCGGGCGGGATTTTCGTCGCCCCCCGCTGACATCCGAATTTCCAACTGGCAAAGAATCGCCGCCAGCATTAACCATGCGCTGGCCGTTCGTTGCATTTCAGCCAATTCGTTCATCAGAACGCAAGGGTGGCGGGTTTATTGCGACGCAACATTTCAGTTTGCATCCTGGTCAGACGAGGCAGATTCATGGCGAAGTGGGTTTATACGTTCGGTGACGGCACAGCCGAGGGCGACAGCTCGATGCGCAACCTGCTGGGCGGCAAGGGCGCAAATCTCGCCGAAATGTCCAATCTCGGGCTGCCTGTGCCCCCAGGCTTCACGATCTCCACCGAGGTCTGCACCTATTTCTACGATCACGACCGGACCTATCCCGCCGATCTCGTGGAGCGCGTCGATGCCGCGCTGGCCCATGTCGGCAAGCTGACGGGCCGCACCTTCGGCGATGAGAAGACGCCGCTGCTCGTCTCCGTGCGCTCGGGCGCCCGTGCCTCGATGCCGGGCATGATGGACACCGTGCTGAACCTCGGCCTCAATGATGTGACCGTCAAAGCGCTGGCGGCCGGCGCCAATGACGAGCGCTTCGCATGGGACAGCTATCGCCGTTTCATCACCATGTATTCGGATGTGGTGCTCGGCGTCGATCACGGACATTTCGAGGATATTCTCGACGAGTACAAGGACCTCAAGGGCTACACCCAGGACACGGATGTGACCGCCGACGACTGGAAGAAGCTGGTCGTCGAGTACAAGGCCTGCGTCGAGCGTGAACTCGGCAAGCCCTTCCCGCAGGATCCGCGCGAGCAGCTCTGGGGCGCCATCGGCGCCGTGTTCGGCTCGTGGATGAACCCGCGCGCCAACAAATATCGCGAGTTGCACCATATTCCGGCAAGCTGGGGCACCGCCGTCAACGTGCAGGCCATGGTGTTCGGCAACATGGGCGAAACCTCGGCCACGGGCGTTGCCTTCACCCGCAACCCCTCGACCGGCGCCAAGGAACTCTATGGCGAGTTCCTGATCAATGCGCAGGGCGAGGACGTGGTGGCCGGCATCCGCACGCCGCAGGACATCACGGAAGTCGCCCGCAAGGCCGCCGGCTCGAACAAGGCGTCGATGGAATCGGCGATGCCGGATGCCTACAACGAACTCGTCCGCATCTATGGCCTGCTCGAAAAGCACTACCGCGACATGCAGGACATGGAATTCACGGTGGAGAAGGGCAAGCTCTGGATGCTCCAGACGCGCAACGGCAAGCGCACGGCCAAGGCCGCGCTGCGGATCGCCGTTGACCTTGCCGCCGAAGGACTGATCACCCGCAAGGAAGCGGTGATGCGGGTCGATCCCGCCTCGCTCGACCAGCTTCTGCACCCCACCATCGACCCCAAGGCCCATCGCAAGATCATCGGCACCGGCCTGCCGGCCTC
The DNA here is from genome assembly GCA_020161975.1 of Pseudomonadota bacterium. GTDB lineage: Bacteria > Pseudomonadota > Alphaproteobacteria > Rhizobiales > Beijerinckiaceae > JAIUNP01. The sequence goes on along the minus strand of JAIUNP010000054.1, from coordinate 3,338 downwards.
GCCTGGCGCTGCGGCGGGCGAGATCGTCTTCACCTCGGAAGAGGCCGAGGAGGCCGTGAAGGAAAAGCGCAAGGTCATCCTCGTCCGCGTTGAAACGAGCCCCGAGGACATTCACGGAATGCACGCCGCAGAAGGCATTCTGACGACGCGCGGCGGCATGACCAGCCACGCCGCTGTCGTGGCGCGCGGCATGGGCAAGCCATGCGTTTCGGGCGCCGGCACGCTGCGTGTCGATTATGCCGCCGGCACGCTGACCGCCGGACCGCATCACCTCAAGAAGGGTGATTTCATCACCATCGACGGGGCGACCGGCCAGGTTCTGCTGGGCCGCGTCCGGATGCTCCAGCCCGAACTCTCCGGCGAGTTTTCAACCCTGATGGCATGGGCAGACGAGGGCCGCCGGCTGAAGGTGCGCGCCAATGCCGAAACGCCCGCCGATGCCCGCCAGGCTCGCAGCTTTGGCGCCGAAGGCATCGGCCTTTGCCGCACCGAGCACATGTTCTTCGACGAGGATCGCATCATCGCCATGCGCGAGATGATCCTTGCCGATGACGAAAAGGGTCGCCGCGCCGCGCTCGCCAAGCTTTTGCCGATGCAGCGCGCCGATTTTGAGCAGTTGTTCGAGATCATGGCCGGGCTGCCGGTGACGATCCGCCTGCTCGATCCGCCGCTGCACGAGTTCCTGCCGCATACCGCCGAGGAAATCGCCGATGTGGCCAAAGCCATGGGCGCGGACCCCGAGAAGCTGCGCCAGCGCGCCTCCGAACTCTCGGAAGCCAATCCGATGCTCGGGTTCCGTGGCTGCCGACTTGCCGTCGCCTATCCGGAAATCGCCGAGATGCAGGCCCGCGCCATCTTCGAGGCCGCGGTCCATGCCGCCAAGGTCACCGGCCAGGCCGTGGTGCCGGAGGTGATGGTGCCGCTGGTGATGACGAAGGCCGAACTCGACCATGTGAAGGGCCGCATCGATGCCATGGCGAAAGCCGTGCAGAAGGAAACAGGCGCGGCCTTCACCTATCAGGTCGGCACGATGATCGAGTTGCCGCGCGCTGCGCTGATGGCCGAAAAGATCGCCGAAAGCGCCGAATTCTTCTCCTTCGGCACCAACGACCTCACGCAGACGACGCTCGGCATCAGCCGCGACGATGCCGCCCACTTCCTCGAACCCTACAAGCGCCGTGGCATCCTTGAGGATGATCCGTTCATGACGCTCGATCAGGACGGGGTGGGCGAACTCGTCCGCATTGCCGCCGAACGGGGCAAGAAAACCCGGCCGGACATCAAGCTCGGCATCTGCGGCGAGCATGGCGGTGACCCGGCGTCCATCGGCTTCTGCGAAAAGACCGGGCTCGACTATGTGTCCTGTTCGCCGTTCCGTGTGCCGATTGCCCGCCTCGCTGCCGCGCAGGCGGCGCTTGGCGCGGTGACCGCCAGTGAAGGCTGAGAGTTAACCGGCTCTCAACCCTAATGCTTCATGATTTCCGGCATGAGAGCCGGGTTGCCCCGGCATGAGCCGTGCCGGGGTTGGATCAGTTGCGTAGTCGTCGCCGAAAACTGACAATGCGGAGGATCATTCCACGTTGGGTGGTCCAATCGATGGCCCCCTGGATGGTGGGCGGCTGCCTGCTGGTGTCCTTCACCGCCAGCGCCGGTCCGCGCAGTGACTATTTCGATGGCGGCCCCCTGAAGCTGCATCCGACCAGCGGGCCGCACATCACGCTGCCGTTGCCAACCGCCGCGATCCACAAAGGCCTTTCGCGCCTCCTCTTCACCGAGGACGCAACGGGCTTTGGCGCCCTGCCCCTGCTTGAGGACGGACACTTCCAATCGCTGCTGTCCACGGTCACGGGGCGTTTCGTTCTTGAACAGTCCGACGGCCCGGCGGATGGCGCGGAGCCGCAGAACTCCTCTCCGGACCTTGCCGAACTGACTGCGACAACGCCCGATGGCGGCACGCCGGCAGTCACCCGCGAAACCGAACGCGCCTCCAGCACGCCGGCGCCGGTCGTACCGGAAGTGGTCATCCTCGCCGCGCTGCCGGCGACACCCCAGCCGCAAACGCCGATGGCGGCACCACAGGCCGTCGCCCTGCCAAGTCTGCCGAATACCGCGCCGCTTCCCCCCGTGCGCCCCGTTCATACCGGCTATCTTGACCTGATCGAACCGGAAGACATGAACAAGGAGCAGCGCTGCCTTGCCGAGGCCATCTACTTCGAGGCCCGGTCCGAGCCGCCCGCCGGACAGGCCGCCGTGGCGCAGGTGGTGCTGAACCGCGTCAAAAGCGGGCTCTATCCCGAAAGCGTCTGCGGGGTTGTCTACCAGAACCGCCACCGCTACCTCGGCTGCCAGTTCACCTTCGCCTGCGAAGGTCGCTCACTGCGCATCACAGAACCCGGCCCGTGGCGGCAGGCCGTCCGCATCGCGCGGCAGGTCACCTTTGGGCAGACCTATCTGCCGGCCGTTGGCAATGCGACGCATTATCACGCCAATTATGTCCGCCCCTACTGGTCACGCGTTTTCAAGAAAACCGACCGGATCGGCCGACACATCTTCTATAAGCTGAAGCCCGGGCAAACCTGAGTGGATCCCCAGCTCGGTCGCTGCACACGGGGCGCGGGGCGTTGCACCAATTTGACGTTTTCGATCAGGACGGGTGGTTTTACTGTCCCGTTTCGGGACTCTCAGGTTGATCCTGGCCCGCGATCACACGACATCGACTGTTCCTGTTGACCCGGAATGATTCAGTTGCCGTCCGGTTTCAGAATTCCTTAAAATTCTCGCCAAACACCTTGGTTAAATTTACCTTAACCGCCTCCTGATGTTGCGCCCTCTCGAAATTTGAGGCTCAATCCCCTGAACGACGACACGGAACAATCGTGCGGCTGCGTCAAACAGGAGTTGAGTTCATGAATACGTTGAAGTTTTTCGCGCTCGGCGGCTTGTCCGTGCTCGCGCTTTCCGGCTCCGCCGCCGCCGGCGATTATTGCGGCGCCAATTGCTACCGCAAGGTTGTCACCCCGCCGCAGTATGCGACCGTCGCCGAGACCGTGCAGGTCCGCCCGGCGGCTGTCGCCCGTCGCGTACAGCCGGCGGAGTACGGCACCGTGCACGAACAGGTTGTCGTGCGTCCGGCCCGCACTGTCGCCCGTGTCTCGCCGGCCCGCTACGGCACCGTTGCGGAAACCGTCATGGTTTCGCCGGGCGGCAAGCGCTGGCAGGTGACGCGTGATGCCTATGGCAACGAGATTGGTTGCTGGGTCAACACTCCGGCGCAGTATGCAACCCGCTATCGCACCGTGATGGTGCAGCCGGAGACGGTTTCGCAAGAGACGATCCCG
>JAIUNP010000053.1 GCA_020161975.1 Pseudomonadota bacterium | reverse complement strand
CGTTCAACGTTGCTGGTCATGACGTTTTCTCACGGGTAGAGACGCGTTCGCGTCCAGGGTTGGGCGGGATCGGCGCGGCGGAACACCGTCCGATCATGCAGCCGGAATGGCCGATCGTGCCAGAACTCGATTTCAACCGGCGCGATGCGAAAGCCGCTCCAGTGGGGCGGTCGTGGCACCTCGCCCACCGCAAACCGAACGCCCTCGCGCACCACCGCCTTTTCCAGCGCAAACCGGCTTTCAAGCGGGCGGGATTGCTGCGAAGCCCAGGCGCCGATGCGGGAATCGCGCGGGCGGGACGCAAAATATGCATCTGCCTCCGCATCGCTGACAACGCTCACATTTCCGCGAAACCGCACCTGCCGTCTGAGACTCTTCCAGTGGAACAGCCCCGCCGCCTTCTTCGCCGCCAGCAGTTCCCGCCCCTTGGCGCTTTCGAAATTCGTATAGAAAACAATGCCCTCCGCATCATAACCCTTCATCAGAACCATGCGGATGTTCGGAAGTCCCGCTTCATCCACAGAGGCGATGGCCATGGCATTGGGATCGTTCGGTTCGGTCCGGGTTGCATCAGCCAACCAGGCGCCGAACAGAGAAAACGGCTCGTCCGCTTCCGTGAAGTCATGAGACATTAACGCATTTCCCTTGAAATAGCGCAGGGCTTAGAGTTTTGACGGGTTGTGGCGTCGTGCGCCGGTTGTTGAACAGCGTTTCCTTTCTTTCTGCCGTGTTTCGGTCTGCCGGAGCAAGGCGTGTTTTTGTCCGTGCGACTCTTGTGGCGGCCGCCTGCCATCTTACAGGCGCTTGCAGTCTCACCATGCCCATCGCTTCGCTTGCCAGCGACAACGAGATCACTGGCAGCATCGCCAGGCCCGAACCGCAGCTTTCTTCCAAGCTGAATGCCGAGGACTGGCGCCGCGCCCAAGCTGCGCTGGGACTGGCTGTGGACCCGCAGGGCAACGGCGCGCCCGTTTCCTGGGATAACCCCGAATCGGGGATGAAAGGCAGTTTCGTCGCGGCTGGCCCCCTCTATCTCCTCGAAAATAGGGTCTGCCGCTCGTTTGTCGCCACGCTCGGACAGGTCGCGCAACAGGCCCCGCTTCAGGGCAGTCAATCTCAGGGTAGCCAACTTCAGGGCAGCACCTGTCGCCTTGGCCCCAATGAGTGGCAATTGCGCGATGTTCAGCCTATCACGACCTTGCGCGCCGAAGACAGCCGACCGCCGCGATAAAAATCACCGATGGTATCGGTGCTCGCAGTTGCAAAAATGTATCGCTTTCCCCACATCTGGGGCAGTATTCCCATTTTGCTCCACGAGACCCCATGCGCGATCCCTATACAGTTCTTGGCGTGCCGCGCTCTGCCAGCGAAGCGGAGGTGAAATCCGCTTTCCGCAAGCTCGCCAAACAATACCATCCTGATCGGAACGCTGATGATCCGAAGGCGAAAGAGCGCTTCGCCGAGGTCAACAATGCCTATGAGATTGTTGGCGACAAGGAAAAGCGTGGCCAGTTCGACCGCGGCGAGATTGATGCCGAAGGCAAGCCCAAGGGATTCGAAGGCTTTGGCCCGGGGGGCGCGGGCGGCCCCTTCCGCGGCGGCAATCCGTTCGGTGGCAACGGGCAGGATTTCCATTTCGATTTCAACATGGGCGGTGCGCAACGTGGAGGCCGGGCCGGCAGCTTCAACGAGGATATCCTCAGCGATATCCTGCGCGGCTTTGGCGGCGGCGGCGCCGGTTCCGGACCCGGCGGCATGGGCGGGCGCGGCCAGCGCCCGGCGCAGCCCGGGCGTGACATTACGGGCGAGGTTTCCGTAACGCTGGAAGAGGTTGCCGCGGGCGTGACCAAACGGGTCGGCCTGCCCGGCGGGCGTACGCTGGAGGTCAAGGTTCCGGCCTTTGTCGGCGACGGCAAGACGATCCGGCTTGGCGGCCAGGGCGAGGCGAGCCCGTCCGGCGGCAAGGCCGGCGACGTCCTTCTGACCGTACGCTATCTGCCGCATCCGCGATTCAGCGTGGATGGCGCGAACCTGAAGACGCGGATCGATGTGCCGCTGGCGACCGCCGTGCTCGGCGGCGGAATTCGCGTACCGACGCTGGAAGGCGAAGTCGAGATGACCATTCCCGCCTGGACAAATGGCGGGCGCACCTTCCGCCTGCGCGGAAAGGGCTTGAAGGGCAAGGACGGACGCGGCGATATCCTCGCCGCCATGGATATCCAGCTTCCGCAGGGCGACGAGGCGCTCGCCGAACTGATGCGCAAAGGCACGTAAGGTTCCACTTCCCGCGTATTCGGGCTTGCGCCTTGCCCCTCATGGGGCTATGCGCCAAAAGTTCGAAGCGGCACGGAGAAGAAGCATGACGGGCGTTGGCGGCATACTGGCCGGAAAGCGTGGCCTGGTGATGGGCGTGGCCAACAATCGCTCGATTGCCTGGGGCATTGCAAAGTCCTGCCGCCTGCAAGGCGCTGAACTCGCCTTCACCTATCAGGGCGATGCCCTCAAGAAACGCGTCGAGCCCTTGGCTGCCGAACTCGGCGCCATCGTCGTCGGTCATTGTGATGTCACCGATGGCCCCACGATCGATGCCGTGTTCGCAGATATCGAAAAGCGTTGGGGCAAGCTCGATTTCGTCATTCATTGCATTGCCTTTTCTGACAAGGACGAACTGACCGGCCGCTACGTTGAAACGAGCGAGGGCAATTTCAGCAAGACGATGCTGATCTCCTGCTATTCGCTGACGGCGGTGGCCCAGCGCGCCGAAAAGCTGATGACGGACGGCGGCTCGATTGTGACGCTGACCTATTACGGCGCGGAAAAGTGGATGCCGCACTACAATGTGATGGGCGTGGCCAAGGCTGCGCTGGAAGCTTCCGTGCGCTATCTCGCCGCCGATCTCGGCCCCAAGGGCATCCGCGTCAACGCCATTTCCGCCGGTCCGATCAAGACGCTTGCGGCTTCCGGCATCGGCGATTTCCGCTACATCCTCAAATGGAACGAGTATAATTCTCCGATGCGCCGCACGGTGACCATCGAGGAGGTTGGCGATGTCGGCACCTACTTCTGTTCGGATCTCTCGCGCGGCGTGACGGGCGAGATCCATCATGTCGATGCCGGCTATCACATCGTGGGTATGAAGAACCCGGAGGCGCCGGACCTCAGCCTCGACCGCGAGTAAGGCGGAGCGGGTGGGCTTCAGCGGAGCAATTATTCGGCCTCCAGCGTGATTTCGCCATGCGAATCAGGGCAGATTGCGGTTTTGGTGCAAAGGGTAACGGTCATGCGGTTTCCGGTTTTCCTGCTGACAGTAATGATGACGGGTGCGGCGCTGGCGCAAACACCGGCGCCCGGCTTCCAGCCACCGCCGCAGGCTGCTCCGGCCACCCCTGCCGTGACGGATGTGTCGCAGGCTACGGTCACCAAGACCGCCAAGCCGGACCGGGATGTTTTCATCGGCTCCTACATCACCGTCGACAAGACCTGCAAAGTGGGCGCGACGCCAACCGTCGAGTTCACGCAACAGCCGACGCAGGGCAAACTCAGAACGCGGCGCGATGCCGTGAACCTGCAACACGCCCCCGGTGTTCCGCGCAACAAGTGCCTCGGCGTTTCCCCTGCCGGTATCGCCGTGATGTATCGCTCTGCCCGCAAGGCCAAGGGCGACGATGTTTTCACCTACAAAGTAACCTATCCTGATGGGCGCGTGCGCGAGGTTTCGGGCACCGTGACAGTACAATGATCCAGCGAACACCGATCGCGCCGCTCCGGCCTGGCGCCAAGCATACTCCCGTCATCTATTACATCCGCCATGGAGAAACGGACTGGAACCGGCAGGGCCGGTTGCAGGGCGGGCACAACATTCCCCTGAACGATCTGGGGCGCTGGCAGGCGCGCGAGGTGGCGCAGCACCTGCGCGATGCAGCAGGTGTCGCGCTCGATTCGATGCCATGGATCGTCAGCCCGATGGACCGGGCGCAGGAAACCGCCCGCATCTGCCGCAGCGCACTCGGCTTTGATGCCAACGGCTTCACCACCCTTCCGGGCCTGACCGAGATTACCTTCGGCACGTGGGAGGGCATGACCTGGAAAGAGGTGCGCAAGTCCGACCCCGGGCGCGCGGCGCAGCGCACCGCCGACAAGTGGGGCTATGTGCCCCCGGACGGGGAAAGCTATGCCATGGTGCACCGGCGGACAAAGCCCGTGTTCGATGCGCTCACCGTGCCGACCGTGGTGGTGGCCCATGGCGGCATCGCCCGCGCTCTTCTCTGGGACCGCACGGAGGTCAACGAGGCGGACGCCGCTGTTTTCGATATCTGGCAGGGCCGTGTGATGGTGTTTGACGCGGAAGGCGCCACCTGGGTGCCGTGAAAGGCTTGACGCACGGGGAAACTCGGGGCACCTCGCTTTTTCATGTCACACAATTCCTTCGGCCACCTCTTCCGTGTCACCACCTGGGGCGAAAGCCATGGTCCCGCCATCGGCGCCGTGATTGACGGCTGTCCGCCACGCATTCCGCTGACCGAGGCGGATATCCAGCCGTTTCTTGATCGCCGCCGCCCCGGCCAGAGCCGATTCACCACCCAGCGGCAGGAACCGGATCAGGTGCGCATTCTCTCGGGTGTCTATACCGAGACGGACGGTATCCAATACACCACCGGCACCCCCATCGGCCTTGAGATCACGAACGTCGACCAGCGCTCGAAGGATTATTCGGCCATCGGCAACCAGTTCCGACCGGGTCACGCCGATTTTACCTATGACGCCAAATACGGCATTCGCGATCCGCGCGGCGGCGGGCGTTCCTCGGCGCGCGAAACCGCAATGCGTGTTGCCGCAGGCGCGGTGGCCCGCCGGATCATCCCCGGTGTCACCATTCGCGGCGCGCTGGTGCAGATCGGCCCGCACAGAATCGACCGCAATCGATGGGACTGGGCGGAGGTGGATAACAACCCGTTCTTCTGCCCGGATGCGGGGTCGGTCGATCTCTTCACGACTTACCTCGACGGTATTCGCAAGGCGGGCTCTTCTATCGGCGCGGTGATCGAAATCGTGGCGGAGGGCGTCCCGCCGGGGCTTGGCGCACCGATCTATGGCAAGCTCGATGGGGATCTGGCTGCCGCGATGATGAGCATCAACGCGGTGAAGGGCGTCGAGATCGGCGCCGGATTTGGCGCGGCGGAATTGACGGGCGAGGAAAACGCCGATGAAATCCGCCTCGGCAACGACGGAGCACCCTACTTCCGCTCAAACCATGCGGGCGGCATTCTGGGGGGTATCTCCACAGGGCAGCCGGTGGTGGCGCGCTTTGCGGTCAAGCCCACCTCGTCGATCCTGACGACGCGGCAATCCATCGACCGCTTCGGCAACGAGATCGACATCATGACCAAGGGCCGGCACGACCCCTGCGTCGGCATCCGCGCCGTGCCTGTGGGCGAGGCTATGATGGCTTGCGTGATCGCCGACCACTTCCTCCGCCACCGGGGACAGGTGGGGTAGGCCCTACGCCCCCATCAGGCGGTCGACATGAGCGGCCACCGAGAAGGCGAGACCCTTGAGGTCGTAACCGCCTTCGAGCAGCGAGACGACCCGCCCGTTGCACCGCTTGGCGGCGATGTCCATCAGCTCTTCCGTGGCCCAGGCAAAATCGCGTTCAACAAGGCGGAGATTGGCCAGCGGATCGCGCTCATGGGCATCAAAGCCGGCGGAAATCAGAATCAGATCGGGCGCAAAGGCGCGGACGCGCGGCAGAATGACCGAGCGGAAGCTATCGGCAAACACGCTGCCATCATCGCCGGCCCTGAGCGGCGCGTTGACGATCGTGTTGTGGTCGCCTGTCTCGCGCAGGTCGCCGGTCCCTGGATAGAGCGGCATCTCATGCGTCGAGCAGAACAGCACGGATTTGTCGCCCCAGAAAATGTCCTGCGTGCCGTTGCCGTGGTGGACATCCCAATCGACAATCGCCACGCGCTCGGCGCCATGGGCTTTCCGGGCGTGGCGGGCGGCAATCGCGATGTTGTTGAAGAGGCAGAAGCCCATGGCGGTCGCGGTTTCGGCATGGTGGCCGGGCGGACGGCAGGCAACGAAGGCATTCTTTGCCTCACCCGTCATCACAGCATCCACCGCGCGCTGGGCCGAACCGACTGCGTGAAGCGCCACGTCTGCTGAATCCGGAGACATCGGCGTGTCGCCATCGAAGTAGTGAAAGTCCATCATCGGGGCTGCTGCCAGCACCCGGCGGACGTAATCGGCAGGATGCGCGAGTTCCGCCGCTTCCGGCGCGGCGCGCACGGATTTCTCACGCTTCAGGGCACGGAACTGGTCTTGCGCCAACACCTGTTCGATGGCCTGAAGCCGGGCCGGTCGCTCGGGATGGCCTTCCGGCATCACATGCTGGCGAAACAGCGGGTCTTCAATCAGCAAGGTCGACACTGGCACTCTCCGGTTTGCCCCAGAATGCACGTCCGAAGCAGGGCGGCAACGCCACCCGCACAACAATGTGAATCGGTTCTGTGGACATTTTGCCACAGAACTCGCCCGCTGTTGCAGGGTTGCACTGGTCTTTGGCGTCGTCAGCCATTAACGAGGAGTGAAGACTTATGGTTCACGTTTCGTGAATCACCCCGACTCGACAGGTTTCCTCAATGACTGCCCTCCGTTTTGTCGCCGCCATCGCCGTTGGACTTGTGCTGTCCGGCTGTAATTACCAGACGATTGCCGATCCCAAGCTGTCTGGGCGTGATCTCGAACTGATGGCTCTGGCGCCGCCGCAGCCGCGCGACATTGATCCGCAGCGCGCCCGCTATCGCATCACCAACCCCACCGCCGAGAAGGTGCCGGGCACGATCGTCGTCGATTCCAACGAGAAGTTTCTCTACCTGATCGAAGACAACAACATGGCCCTGCGCTACCCCATCGCGGTGGGTCAGGATGCTTATGTCTGGTCCGGCGTCGCCAAAGTAGGCCGCAAGGCCGAGTGGCCGAGCTGGACGCCCGGCAGCGATGCCCGCTCGCTCAATCCCGGCCTGCCCGGCGTGGTGCCCGGAGGCCCGCAAAACCCGCTCGGTGCCCGCGCGATTTATCTCTACGATGGCGGCAAGGATACGCAGTACCGCATCCATGGCACGAACGAGCCGGAGTCCATCGGGCGCAACCAGTCGCTGGGCTGTATCCGGATGTACAACATCGACGTGATCGACCTCTACAACCGCGTCAAGGATGGCGCGAAGGTTGTTGTTCTCTGACGACCTGCGCTTCTGGCATGAATTTGGCCGGCGCAAGCCGGCTTTTTCATGCCCTTTTCAGACCGACGCCTGAACGTCCGCGTCATCATTGGCGACCTTGTTGACCCGATCCGATACCGGCACCAGTTCCAGCGCCTCGTCGGGTGCCGGTCGCAACAGGGACAGAACGTCTGGTCCGGTGCTGTCCGGGTCCAGCCAACAGTCAAAGTCGCGGGAGGAGAGGATGACCGGCATCCGGTCGTGTACAGCAGCCATCGTGCCGTTCGGCCCGCAGGTGATGATGCAGGCGGTGTCCACCTCGCTGCCATCGGCGGATGACCAGGTTTCCCACAGACCGGCGAAGGCGATGGGTCCCCGGTCTGGACGGCGGATCAGGAACGGTTCCTTCGCGCGCGCCTCGCGGCGCCATTCATAGAAGCCATCGGCGGGCAACAGGCAGCGCCGTCGGCGGATGGCTGCGCGAAAGGATGGCTTTTCGGCAATCCCCTCAGCCCGCGCATTGATGATCAGCGGAAAGGTCTTCGGGTCCCGGACAAAGCCCGGTAGAAACCCCCAACGCATCAGGACAAACTGACGCGCCCGTTCGGACAGGCGCACCACGCCGACCGGCTGGGTCGGCGCGATGTTATAGCGCGCCGGAAAATTCGGCTGGTCCTTATAGCCAAAATAGGCCCGTACCGCTGCCGGCGGCAGGGTCAGGGCATAGCGGCCACACATCAGATCTGGCCGGAATAGGCCTCATTGACCGCATCCGCGCCATCGACGATCGTCGTTTCCAGACCACCCCAACCAGCAGAATGCGTTTCGACGAAATAGCGTGCGTCAGCGATGCGCCGCATATAGGCGGGATCGGTTTCGCCTGAAGCCTGCGCGACGCGGGAGGCCAACGCCTGCTCGACGAGATAAGCGCCGCCCGCCGCAACCCCAAACAGCCGGAGATAGGGCGTCGCCCCGGCCAGCGCGTCGTTCGGCGCAGCGGCAATCGCCTTCAGCATGTATTCGGTGCAGCGCCCGAGCGAGTTGACCGCCTCGCCGAGAATGCGGCCAACACGATCAAAGCCGGGATCGTTGATCATCCGCGCCTTTTCCGCCGAGTCCTTGTAGGACTTGATAGCGGCGGCAACCGTTTCGCCACCCGACAGCGGCAATTTGCGCATGACGAGGTCAATCGCCTGAATGCCGTTGGTGCCTTCGTAAATGGCTGCGATGCGCGCATCGCGAAGATACTGCGCCGCACCGGTTTCCTCGACAAAGCCCATGCCGCCGTGAACCTGCACGCCGGTGGACGCCACTTCGATGCCGATATCCGTGCCAAAAGCCTTTGCCACCGGAGTGAGCAGCCCGGCCATCTCATGCGCGGCCTTGCGCGACGCAGGATCGGACAAGCGCTCGGCCCGGTCGAGCGCGCCGGCCGTCGCATAGCAGATGGCGCGCGCTGCGGCGGTCTTGGTCCGCATGTCGAGCAACATGCGTTTCACATCCGGGTGGTGGATGATGGCGCTGGAACCGGTTGAGGTCTCGCCCACGGCACGGCCCTGCTTACGCTCCCCCGCATAGGCGAGCGCGTGCTGGTAGGCGCGTTCAGCAATCGCCACGCCTTGAAGCGCCACGCCGAGGCGCGCATTGTTCATCATCGTGAACATGTGGTTGAGGCCGCGATTTTCCTCACCGATCAGATAGCCGACCGCTCCCCCCTCGTCGCCAAACACCATCGTGCAGGTGGGCGAGGAATGGATGCCAAGCTTGTGTTCAATCGAGTGGCAGCGCGCATCGTTGCGCTTTCCAAGTGTACCATCGTCATTCAGGAGGAACTTCGGCACCAGAAACAGCGAGATGCCGCGCGTACCGGCCGGCGCATCAGGCAGGCGCGCCAGCACGAGGTGGATGATATTCGGCGTCATGTCGTGTTCGCCGTAGGTGATAAAAATCTTCTGCCCGGTAATCCGGTAAGTGCCATCCCCTGCCCGCTCGGCCTTGGTGCGCAATACCGAAAGATCGGAGCCTGCGCCCGGCTCGGTCAGGTTCATCGTGCCGGTCCATTCGCCGGAGATCATTTTTGGCAGATAGGTCGCCTTCAACTCGTCCGAACCATGGGCGTTGAGCGCCTCGATCGCACCCATCGTCAGCAACGGATTCAGCGAAAACGCCATGTTGGCGGCATTCCACATTTCCGTGCAGGCAGAGTTGAGGAGTGTCGGCAGCCCCTGCCCGCCGAACTCGGCATCCGCAACGAGGCTGCCCCAGCCCGCTGCCGCCCAGTCGCGATAGGTTTCGGTCCAGCCAGGGGGCATCGTCACCTTTCCGTCCTTGAAGGGCGTACCGTGCTGATCACCGATCCGGTTCAGCGGCGCGAGGCGCTCGCTTGCGAACTTGCCCGCCTCTTCCAGAACCGCTTCAGCCACACCATCGGCAAGATCGCCGTAAACGCCATCGGCGATGCCATGGGCCATGCCCCCCGCATGGGTCATGGCGAACAGAATGTCCTCGACGGGTGCGCGATAAGTCATGGCCTCTCTCCTCACTGGCGGAGATAGTTTAGTTAACAACTGTCCCAAGCGCCAACAGGCATCTTCGGAATTCCCCGTTTGACTTTCGCCCAAGAGGTGGCAGGGCTGCGCTTGCATCGCGCTGGAAACCGGCAGGAAAGTGCGGTACGGGCCAGCACATGACCCGACGCCTTGCCGCCAACTCCGCTGGAATCACCGAGGCTGTGCACTTGCTGCGATCCGGCAGGCTGGTCGCCTTTCCAACAGAGACTGTCTATGGCCTTGGCGCAGATGCCACCGACAGCGCGGCGACGGCACGGATTTATGCGGCGAAGGGCCGCCCTGCGTTCAATCCGTTGATCGCCCATGTTCCGGATGTGGCCGCCGCAGAACGTGAGGGTCTGTTTGACGCGAGGGCGCGTGCGCTTGCCACGGCGTTCTGGCCGGGGCCGCTGACGCTGGTTGTACCCGCCCGCAGCGATGGCACAGTGTGCGAGCTTGCGCGGGCGGGGCTCGCGAGCGTCGGGCTCCGGGTGCCGTCCGATCCCGTGGCGCAGGCACTGCTGCGGGCGACCGGCAGGCCGGTTGCAGCCCCCAGCGCCAACCGCTCCGGTCATGTCTCGCCGACCACCGCGGCGCATGTCCTGGCGGACCTTGAAGGCGCGGTCGACGCCGTTCTGGAGGGCGATGCTTGTGCGGTCGGGCTTGAATCGACCATTGTCGGCTGCATTGACGGACGTGCGGTGCTGCTGCGACCGGGCTCGATCACCCGTGCGGCGTTGGCGGATGTTCTGGGCGAAGCGGTGGCCTCACCGGCAGCAGACGACCATGCGGCTCCCCAATCGCCGGGGCGGCTGCTTGCCCATTATGCGCCGGCAACCCCCATGCGCTGGCTGGGTGCGGACACGGTTCCGCATGGTGCAGCGGTGCTCACCTACGGCTCCGCGCCGATCCCCGGCCTGGAACACGCAAGCGTTGTTCACAACCTCTCAGCGAACGGCAACCTTGTCGAGGCTGCCGCAAAGCTCTACTCTTCGTTGCGTCAACTGGACGCAGCGGGAGCCGATGTCATTCTTGTTTCAGAAATTCCGAAATCGGGCCTGGGAGAGGCCATTATCGACAGATTGACCCGGGCAATTGGGGCATCATCTCTCATCTAATGAACAAACGAAGTCTTTACGCCAGATCGCACCAACAGGTGCAGACACTTTCAGGTTGTGCGATAAGTGAACCATGCAGACCATGGAATGGGACGACTTCAGGCTCGTCAAAGTCATTGCTGAACATCGCGCGCTCGGCCCCGCGGCCGACGCACTGAGGCTCAATCACTCGACCGTATTCCGAAAACTCAACGCGCTAGAAGAGCAGATCGGAACCCGTATCTTCGAGCGATCGCGGAGCGGCTATTCGTTGACGTCCGCCGGTGAGGAAATGTTGCTCGTCGCCGGACAGATGGCGGAAGCCGTATTCGATTTTGAACGGCGGGTCGCCGGCATGGATGCGCGCCCCACCGGCGAGTTGCGAGTGACCACCACAGGCACAATCTATGGGCACCTGCTTGCACCCATCTTTGCCGGTTTCCGCGAACACTTCCCCGGCATCACCCTCGAAGTTGTCGTTGATTCCCGGGCGCTGAACCTGTCGCGGCGCGATGCTGATGTCGCGATTCGTGCGGCGCTCGAACCGCCCGATGCTCTCGTCGGTCGACGCATCGGCGTCATTGCCTGGGCGCCCTATGCCACCAGCAGCCATACGATGCCGCCAGACGGCGACCCCTATGGCAAGGACGGCAACTGGGTGGGCTTCGGCGACATGATTTCGGGCTCCGCAGCCGGTCGCTGGTTGCAGAACCGCTTGCCGAGCAACCGGTTCGTGCTCAGTGTCAATTCCGTGTCGTCCATCGCCGCATCCGTGCAAAGCGGTGTCGGCTTTGGCATCCTGCCCTGTTTCCTGGGGGACCGAACGGAAAGGCTCGTGCGGATTGGCGAGCCGATCAAGGACATTTCCAGCGCGCTCTGGATTCTGACCCATGCAGACCTCCGGCGCTCTGTCCGCGTCCGCGCTTTTCTCGATTACGTCGGGGCGGAACTGGTCAAGCGGCGCAAGCTCATCGAAGGCGGCGGTTGAAGGCTGTTGACGTACGACCAGCCGCATCCAAGAAAAAACCCGCCAGCCGGCGGGTTTTTCATTCCGTTCGAAGGGGCCGTTCTCAGGCCGCCACAACATCCGCCGGCAGCGCTGCCTTGGCCTTCTCCACAAGGGCCTTGAACGAGGCCGGCTCATGGATGGCGATGTCGGAGAGGACCTTGCGGTCAACTTCGATGCCCGCCTTGGCGAGGCCGTCGATGAAGCGCGAATAGGTGAGGCCGAATTCCCGCACCGCCGCGTTGATGCGCTGGATCCACAGGGCGCGGAAGGTACGCTTGCGGTTCTTGCGGTCGCGGTAGGAGTACTGCATCGCGCGGTCGACAGCGGCCTTGGCAGCGCGAATGGTGTTCTTGCGACGCCCGTAAAAGCCCTTGGCGGCCTTCAGGGTCTTCTTGTGCTTGGCATGAGCGGTTACACCGCGTTTTACACGAGCCATGACTGATCTCCTGTTTTCTTAAAATCAGCCGTTCGGCAGGAAATACTTGATGACGTTATCGCCATCGGACTTGAAGAGCACCCGCGTACCGCGGTGATCGCGGATCTGCTTGTTGGTGCGCTTGATCATGCCGTGGCGCTTGCCGGACTGGGCGTACATCACCTTGCCGGTCCCGGTAATCTTGAAGCGCTTCTTGGCGCCCGATTTGGTCTTCAGTTTGGGCATTTTGCTCTCCATGCGGGCAAGCCCGCCAGAAAAAAACTCGACAACGCGAGCAACAAAGAACCGCCACGGCAGCCCTTACAGCCGGGCGGTTCAGCGAAGAAACGGCTTATAAGCAGAAATGCGGCGCCGATGCAAGGCGCTGATCACCCCTTACCGCATCTCGCGACCGCTTCAGGTCATTGACCTCCGCGGGAAACTTGCATCAAGTGGCGTCAGTGGGGAAATGTCGTGATGGCGCTGCGTGAAATCCGGTTGTTGCCGCTCGTTGCAGCGTTCATCGCCTTCATCCTTTCCGCAGCCATCGCCTTCTTCGTAGGCCAGCGTGCCCAATATCAGGAGCGGGAGATTTATGAAGCCACCGCACTACACATCGAGGAGCGCGTTGGCGCCCATATCATACGGCTGAATGCCATCGCCGGCACAATCGTGGCGCTCGACACGATTCCGGAACGGACCTTCTTTGCCGAACTCGTTGAATCGATGATGGGCCAGAGTGGGATGGCAGGCGCACAGGGCTATGGCTTTGCCGAGCGGATCAGCGCCAGCACCCCCGCCGATGCCATTCTCCGGGTCCAGCGCGGCTACGACATGGTGCGCGCACCCTGGCCCGCCACCACCCAGCCGCTGCGTTATCCGATTGTTCTGCTGGAGCCGCAGGACCGGCGGAACGCTCTCGCGCTCAACTACGACATGTATTCAGAGTCTATCCGGCGCGAGGCCATCGAGAAGGCCGTCACCAGCGGCAGGACGGCGGTTTCGAGTGTGGTCGAACTGGTGCAGGAAGGCTTGGAAGCGCAGCGCCAGCGTGGTTTCCTGCTTTATACGCCGGTCACGCTGAAGACGCGCGCAGCAAACACAGCACCGAGCCAGCAGGCCACGCCCGTCGGCCTCGTCTACGCCCCTTTCCGCGCGGGCGACCTGATTGAAGACACGCTGGATCAAGCGCAGAAGACAACCGTCGCAATACGGGTCTATTCAGACAGAATAGCACCCGAAAATCTACTCTATGCCTCAAACTTCCCCCTCGAAAAAGGCACCGCATTCCCGATCCGGGTTGCAGACCGTACTTGGTACGTTCTGGCCGGTCCGGGTCCCGAGGAGGGGCGCATCAATCCCGCCGTGTTCGTGCTGCTGTTTGGTGTACTTCTGGCGGGGGCCGTGGGGGCACTCGCCAACGAGAATCTCAAGAAGTTGGAGGCAACTCGGCAACTGGCCTTGGAAATGCAGGCCCATGCCGAACAGCGAAACCTGATGCTGGGAGAGATGCAGCACCGGATCAAGAATTCAATTGCCCGGATGATGGCGCTCTTCCGCCTCACTGCGCGCGAAACCAGCGGCCGCGACGATCTGGTTTCGCTGTTCGATGACCGCTTGCAAACCATGGCGCGTGCGCAAAACCTGCTGATTTCAGAGACATCCGAGGCACGGACCCTGAAAGATGTGGTGCTGGAGGAAATGCGCCAATGGCAGCGCGAGGGCTTGGCGGAGATCATTGACGGCCCGGTCGTGCAACTTCGGCGCTCCCAGACCCATGCCTTGCTGCTTGTCCTGCATGAACTCTCGACCAACGCCCTCAAGTATGGTGCGCTGGCCGCCGGCCTGCCGGTTTCCGTGCACTGGCGTCAGGAGCCTGACGGGGATGTCATTCTGACGTGGGACGAGGTGCGCGACGTCGGACAGGCGCCAGCCTCCGTCAGCGCAGGCTCGGGGTTCGGCAGCCGCTTCCTGCGCATGATGATCGAAGGGCAACTCGGCGGACGCTACGAACGCGAACTCACCGATACGGCGTTCCGTATGATCATCCGCTTTCCGTTACAGGATCGGGCGACCGGCAATTAGATCAGCGCGGCGCCAGGATCATGATCATCTGGCGGCCTTCCATCGAGGGCTCGCTCTCGACCTTGGCAATCGTCGCCGTCTCGGCCTTCACGCGCATCAGCACCTTCATGCCGAGATCCTGGTGCGCCATTTCACGACCGCGATACCGAAGCGTTACCTTGACCTTGTTGCCTTCTTCGAAAAAGCTCTTCATGGCGCGCATCTTGACCTCGTAATCGTGGTCGTCAATGCCCGGACGCAGCTTGATTTCCTTGACCTCAACGGTCTTCTGATTCTTGCGCGCCTCGGCGGCCTTTTTCTGCTCCTGGAACTTGAACTTGCCATAGTCCATGATCTTGCAGACCGGCGGATTGGCGTTCGGGACGATCTCGACGAGATCAAGTCCGGCCTCCTCGGCGGCTTCGAGTGCGGCAGAGGTAGGCATTTCACCCTGTTTCTCGCCATTCTGATCGATCAGAAGAACGCGGGGAACGCGAATGTCTTGGTTGGTGCGCGGTCCGTCCTTGACGGGGGGCGTCTGCATGGGGCGGCGAATAGGCGTCGACTCCTTTAGTCGTTAACTGGCAAGCCCGGAGGACAGGCGCGCGACAAAGCGTGCGCGTCGGGCAACCCCGGGCCGACCCTATATGGGCTTCAAACCCCTGTCTGGCAAGCAGAACCCGCGCGAGGATGCCGCCCTAGCCCTGGGCCCAGGCTTCCTCGAGAACCCGGGAATAGACATCGAAGGTCGCCTTGATCATGGCGTCGACCGAATACAGGGCGCGCGCACGCGCCTGGCCGACCTCGCCCATGCGGTGACGGCCCTCGGACCCG
>JAIUNP010000052.1 GCA_020161975.1 Pseudomonadota bacterium | reverse complement strand
GACCCTCATCGGCGCCGATCTCGCCGAAACGCTTTATGCGGCCATGGGGCCGGCCACGATCGTTTCCGGCGGTTCGGCGGCGAATACCGCGGTTGGCGTTGCCTCGCTCGGCGGGCGCGGTGCCTATATCGGCAAGATCAGGAACGATTCGGTCGGCGACATTTTCGCCCACGACATCCGGGCCAGCGGTATCAGCTTTGATACGCCGCGCGCTGTCGATGGCCCGGCCACTGCACGCTGTTTCGTGCTGGTTACGCCTGATGGCGAGCGGACGATGAACACCTATCTCGGCGCCTGCCAGAACCTGACCGAAGCCGACATCGACCCCGCGACCGTTTCGGGCGCGAAGATTACCTATCTCGAAGGCTATCTCTGGGATCCGCCGGCTGCGAAGGTTGCTTTCCGCAAGGCGGCGGAGATTGCCCATGCGGCCGGGCGCGAGGTTTCCCTCACCCTGTCGGATTCCTTCTGCGTCGACCGCTATCGCGCCGAGTTCCGCGATCTTGTTTGCACCGGTATGGTCGACCTTCTCTTTGCAAACGAACATGAGCTCAAATCGCTGTATGAGACAGCGGATTTCGAGACCGCTCTTGCTGCCGTTAGGTCCGAGGCCAGGCGCGCCGTCGTCACCCGCTCGGAAGCCGGCGCCATTGCCGTTGCTGGCTCCGAGACCGTGTCCGTGCCGGCCTTTCCGATCGAACGGCTGGTCGATACCACCGGCGCCGGCGACCATTTTGCGGCGGGCTATCTCTTCGGCCACACCACCGGCCGCTCGCCGGAAGCTGCGCTCCGTCTCGGGGCCTTGGCGGCAAGTCATGTCATTCAGACGCTCGGCGCCCGTCCGCAGGTCGAATTGAAGGCGCTCGCCGAGGAAAACGGGCTCTACTAGACAGGACGACAAGAGCCGGACATTTCGCTGGCTTGCCGGACTGGGTATGCGGGCGGTATGTTTGGCGCCCTGGTTTCTGAACGGAGTGTGCTGCCATGAGGGCGCTTCTGCGAGTGCTGGGTTTTCTGGCCTTGCTGCTCGCCTTCATCCTGCTGGTGGTTGATGCAACCACCATTATCAGCGCCAGAACCCTCGATTTCACCTCGACCGGCGAACTGCTGCTGCGCACTGCGGGGCCAGGCGCGCTGGAGCGCTGGGAGGCGGCCATCGCGCGCAATCTGCATCCGCTGGTCTGGTCCGCCTTTGCTGTCTTCATCCTGGCGATGCCGGTCGTCGTGGTGGCTACCGTTATCGGGCTCGTAGCCCTGATGCTGGGACGGAGGCGCGATCCGGATGCGGTTTTTCGCTTTCGCGACGGAGATTGACTGGAAAAACGCGGTAGGCATTTCCACATTCAGGCCGGAGGTAACACCATGTTCTTTCGCAAGTCCGCCGAATTACCCACTCCGGACCGGGCACTGGCCGGGCGATCATCCGAAATCCCCACTGCGGAGCACAGCTTCGTCAATGGCAGACCGCTCAAAGGACCTTATCCGGACAGAATGGCCAAGGCGCTGTTCGGTCTGGGGTGTTTCTGGGGGGCGGAGCGTAAATTCTGGCAGCTGGATGAAGGGATCCACGTCACGGCGGTCGGCTATGCGGCGGGCTTTACGCCCAATCCGACCTACGAAGAGGTGTGCAGCGGGCGGACGGGCCATAACGAAGTCGTGCTGGTCGTCTATGATCCTGAAAAGATATCCTACGCCGACCTTCTCAAAACCTTCTTCGAGAACCATGATCCGACGCAGGGAATGCGGCAGGGCAATGATGTTGGCACACAGTATCGTTCGGGGATTTATGTCTACGATGACGCGCAGAGGGGGGCCGCTGAATCAGCCCGCGCGCAGTATTCGGAGCTGTTGCAGCGTGCGGGATACGGCTCCGTAACGACAGAGATTCAGCCAGCTCCGCCCTTCTATTTCGCGGAAGACTATCACCAGCAGTACCTGGCCAAGAACCCGAATGGCTATTGCGGGCTCGGCGGCACCGGCGTCGCTTGTCCGATTGGACCGGGTTCGAATCGTTAGGCCGGGAGCCGTCACCGCCCTACCGCGGACAGATGTTTGCCGCAGCCTGCAAACGCTTCATCATCTCCGCCGGCTCACGCACCGAACAGAGGGGTTGCGCCTCCTGCCGCGCGGCATCCAGCTTGCGCTGGTCAACCAGAATGCCGACGAGCAGGAAGCGAAGCTGGGTGCGGAACTGCGGAACGAAAGCCTTGGGATAACGTTCGACCTGCTGCACTGCCGTCCGGGCCGCCGTTTCTGCGTCCGCGAGGTTCTTCTCGCGGATCAAAAGACGCGCGCGCAACAGAAACAGGCGCGGATCGCCGGGATGCGCTGCCAATGCCGCGTCGATTGCCCGGGCAGAAGGCGACGTTTCGAGCCGCCGGAGCGCATCCTCGCTCATCAATTGCGCGACGAAAGCCTGTTCGCCAAAGCTCGTCTTTAGTCGCGCCGCGCCGTAAGCCACCGTCAAAAGCGCAATGAGGGCAATGATCGAGGCAAACGCGCGGGCTGGTGGCCAACGGACATCGCGGCGCCAGATCAACAGGAACAGGCCAGCCAGAACCGCCCCTGCAACCGCCCCGCCGATATGCGCAGCATGGTCGATGGACATGCCTGATCCACCGGATGCGAGCGGCAGGAGCGCAGGCAGCAGCGTGGGCACCAGCGCACCCATGCTGCCGGACAGGAAGGCCTTCCGCACCTCTCCGGGCGGGAACCGTCGCGAAATCACCAATGAGAAACCGAATAACCCCATGATCGCGCCGGAAGCCCCAACGGCAATCAGCATCGGCGGGTTGAATGAAATGGATGCCAGCCCGCCCCCGAGCGCGCCTATGACAAACAGCGCAAGATACCAGGCCCGACCGATCAACGGCTCGACCATGCGGCCGGCAGCAAAAAGGCCGATGCTGTTCATGATGATGTGCAGCGGGCCGCCGTGCAGAAGGGCGGCCGTGAGAAGGCGGTATGGCTCTCCATTGTCGACCACCAGCCCCTTCGACATCGCGCCCCAGCCGATCAATGTGCGGATCGAGGGATCCAGGGCGGGCGACGGGGCGCCGGCTGGAAACAGGACTTCGCCGGCAAAGACCAGCCAGATCAGGCCGAGAAGCGCAAAGCTTGCCACGGGGCGCGGCCAGAGGGCCGACGCCGGGGCCGCCTCGGGATATGATGGGTTCATCGGCTCAGAACGATCTTCTGGCAGGCCTCTGGCATTGCCGATAGCGGCATGTGTTTTACGGGCTTTGGCTTGCCGGATGACGGGGGTTTCGGCCCGAAATATGCCTTATGCTGGAGGTTCAGCCAATCGGTCAGCTCCTCACCGCAGCCATCTCCCGGCGGCGGCGGTGTTTGGTCAAGACAGGCCGAATCCCCGTCCGGGCAACCCATCCGGATGTGGAAATGGTAGTTGTGGCCCCAGATTGGCCGGACGCGGCTCAGCCAGGCCCGATCGCCCGTCGCCTCGCGACAGAGCGCTTTCTTGATCGCCGGATTGACGAAAATCCGGGTGACACCCTCCTGTTCGGCGGCAAGGCGGATGATGGCGTGATGCGCGTCGGTCCAGCGGTTCGGGTCAACATCCATCCAGTCGGACGCGACGACATTTGTCGCCGAAATCGTCTCGCGTTCATCGACCGAAAGTTTCCGGCTGCCCATGGGGGTCAGCCAGATGTCGGCATCAAGCCCCACCTGATGCGACGCATGGCCGGTCAGCATCGGGCCTCCGCGCGGTTGGGAAATGTCACCGACCAGAAGGCCCCGCCAGCCGGCCTCGCGCGGTGCCGTTTTCGCGATGCGTTCGATCAGCGCGATCAGGTCGGGATGGCCCCAGTTGCGGTTGCGCGATATGCGCATGCCCTGCCAGGTCGGTCCATCGGTTGAAAGAGCTCTGGCCCCGGCGATGCAGCCCTTGGCATAGGAACCAATGGTCCGGGCCTCACCGCCCGTCCCTGCCCGCGCTGCACCGAAATGCCGCTTGGCGGCATCCTGTGGCAGGGTCTGGAGCAGCTTGGCGCGCTTTTCCATTTCCTCGGTCTGGGTCTCCTGCGCGCGAAGCGCGGGCGTCAGCAGCGCCAGAGTCATGGCGGCGACGGCGCAGGCACGCCGGAGGCGTAAAATGCGAATCATCTGCTTAAGCCCTTGCAAAGTCGTTATAAACCGGTCGCTAACCGAGCCGGAACTGCCAAGAATTGTAAACCAAAGGCCTTTACCGCAAGCAAACACCTGAGACCGATTTTTGACGGACAGGGATTTTTCTGATGTGCTGTCTGAAAAGATCGCTCAATGCGGCGGCAGTATGTCGAGTAGTAAAACAGGGTGGTGTTATGCAAAAGGTTCTCTCGTTCCTCATTCTTGCCTTTGGTCTCTTGCTGGGTGCCCAGACCGCTGAGGCAAAGGTCGTAGCCAAAATCAACATCGCGCAGCAGAAAATGACTGTTATGGTCGATGGCAAAGTCAAGCATGTCTGGAGGGTTTCTACGGCGCGCAAAGGCTTTGTCACACCGCGCGGCGTCTACGCTCCCAAGCGGATGCATGTGAAATATTATTCCAAAAAATACTATAACTCGCCGATGCCCTATTCGATCTTCTTCAAGGGCGGCTATGCCGTGCATGGCACCACCGCCGTCGGAAAGCTCGGCGCGCCGGCCTCGCATGGTTGCATCCGGCTTGCCACGGGCAATGCGGCAAAGCTCTATTCGCTGGTGAAGAACTACGGACCGTCGCAAGCGCGGATCGTCATCACCTGAGGGCTTGTCCCCACGCGGCGAACGATGGACGGCGCACCGCGTTCGTTCCATGGTTGGTGCCTTGGACCGAGCCGTGCAGGCCCGAACCGGAAAGTTCGGCGGAAAGGCGGATATGATCAGCCCGATCGGGGAGATGGGCTGTGAACAAGATGCCTTTGCCACCAACTGCCGGGATCGCCGCAGATGTCAGGGCTGCGCCAGAAGAATGGGCTGTGAAGGAGAAAACGGCTGAACTGGCCGCCAATCCCGTGGGAACAAGGCCGAACAGGCGGAGGCAGCCTCACATCTTTGAGCTGATTTCCTGATACATCGCCGTTGTCTTGCTACCGAAGATCTGGATTGAACCGACGATCGCAAGAAAGACAAGCGCGCAGATGAGACCATATTCGATGGCCGTTGCTCCGCGTTCGTTCGCCAGAAATCGCTTGAAAATCTGCATTGTCCCTCTCGGCTCCTTGCATTTTCGCTGCAAGAAACCAAGGACAGGTTAATGTTGCCGACCGAAAAGGGTAAGGCCCCGAAACCGCAGCCGGCCTGAAGTGGTCAGCTCCCCGACTTGCCGAATTCGGAGATGCCGCCATGCGCCGCCGACCATTCGGCCGGCGAATGCAGGAATTTTTCCACTTCGCTGATCGTTTTGGTGTCGAAATAATTGCCGGCCTTGGCGACAGCCAGCACATCCCACCAGGTCGCAAGATGGTGCAGCGTCACGCCGAGATCGGTCATGGCGCCCTTGGCATGGGCGAAAATGTCGTAATAGAAGACGACGAAGCAGTGTTCGCAGGACATGCCGGCCTCGCGCAGTGCCTTGACGAAACCGAGCTTCGAGCCGCCATCGGTGGCAAGGTCCTCGACGAGCAGGGCGCGCTGCCCGTCGATGATGTTTCCTTCAATCTGGGCGTTTCGGCCAAAGCCCTTGGGCTTTTTACGGATATACTGCATCGGCAGTCCAAGACGCTCTGAAATCCAGGCGGCGAAGGGGATACCGGCGGTCTCCCCGCCTGCGACAACATCGAATTGTTCGTAGCCGACATCACGCAGCAGGGTTGCGCAGGCAAAGTCCATCAGCCCGGTCCGGAGGCGCGGATAGGAAATGATCTTGCGGCAATCGGTATAGACCGGGCTCGCCCAGCCCGAGGTGAAGATGAAAGGCTTGCCGGAGGTGAAATGCACTGCCTGGATCTCCAGCAGCATCTTCGCGGTCTGGCGGGCAATGGTCTCGCGGTCAGCGGGAATGGAAAACTGGGTCATCGGAGCCTCGGCAAATGTTTCACGGCATATGCGGCCACGGCGCGGTCCGGTCAACCGTCTCGACCGCCCGCGATCAGTTTTGCCGCCGCGAGGTCCTCGATGGCATTGCCAACCGATTTGAACAGCGTGATCTCCTGATCGGAGATCCGGCCAGGATGCGCGCCAGTCACCAGCGCCCGGAAGTCCGCCCGGATGTCAGCCTCGCCGATCACACCATCGCGGATCGGTTGGGCGAGATCACCGGACAGCAGCGCGCCTGCGCGGACGTCGACAAAAATGCTGGCGCGCCGCACCGTCTCGTCGTCGCTTTCGCGCATATCTGCCTTGAAGGCGCCGACAAGGTCGACATGGGCGCCAGGCTTCAGCCATGCGCCCCGGATCACCGGCTCCGCCGCACTGGTGCAGCAGGAGATCACGTCCGCGCCGCGTGCGGCAGCCTCAAGTTCGGTCACGACTACCGCCCTGATTCCCTGGTCGGCCAGGGTCGCGACAACGGCTTCGGCTCTGGCGGGCTGGCGCCCGAAAATGCCGATGGACTGATACGGCCGGACGGAGGCATGAGCGGCAGTCATGGCCTGCGACAATTGGCCCGTGCCGATCACCAGCAGATTTTTCGCATCGTTTCGCGCAAGATATTGCGCCGCCGCAGCCGAGGTCGCCGCAGTCCGCCGGACGGTGATCGCATCGCCGTCCATTGCTGCGCGAATGGCGCCTGTTGCGCCATCAAACAACAGATAGGCGGCGGAAATTGTGGAAAGCCCCCGCTTCGTGTTGCCCGGAAAGAAGGTGACGGCTTTGACACCGATGGCATCGCCGCCGATCCAGGCCGGCATCAGCAGGAGCGTTCCGGCCTCCGCTGCCGGCTGCTGAATGGTCAGAACCTGCCGCTCGGGCACCTCCGCTCCCTGACGGAACAGGGCTTCGACGGCTGGAATGAGGTCGGCAAAGGGTAAGGCCGCGTGGATGGCCTTGGCATCATAAGATTTCATCAGTGGCTCCCGTTCCGGAAAACCTAGCCAATGTTCTGCCCTTAGGCTATCGAACAGGGCATCATTGATTGTCGAAGGAGCACCGCTTTCATGGGTAAGGTCTTTCCCGACGCAAAATCCGCTCTGGCGGGGATTTGCAAGGACAACATGGTCGTCATGGCCGGCGGGTTCGGGCTGTGCGGAATGCCGGAAGAGCTGATCATCGCGCTGCGCGATACGGGCGTCAAAGGCATCACGGCCATTTCCAACAACGCCGGCGTCGATGGCAAGGGTCTCTCGCTCCTGCTCGAGACGCGGCAGATCCGGAAGATGATCTCGTCCTATGTTGGCGAGAACAAGCTCTTTGCCCAGCAGTATCTGGCGGGTGAACTGGAACTGGAGTTCAATCCGCAGGGTACGCTCGCCGAGCGGTGCCGCGCCGGCGGCGCGGGCATTCCCGCCTTCTACACCAAGACCGGCTACGGCACCCTGATTGCCGAAGGCAAGCCGACCGCCGAGTTCGACGGCGAGATGTATGTGATGGAGCGCTGGCTGCGTGCCGATGTGTCGCTGGTTCATGCCTGGAAGGCCGATACCGAGGGCAACCTTGTGTTCCGCAAGACCGCGCGCAACTTCAACCCGATGATGGCGACCGCCGGCAAGGTCACTGTGGTCCAGTGCGAGGAACTGGTCGAGGCCGGCGCGATCGACCCGGATCAGATCCACACGCCCGGTGTTTTCGTGCAGCGCATCGTGCATGTGCCGAACGCCGCCAAATACATCGAGAACCGGACCGTGCGTCCGAAGCAGTCGTAAGACGGGACAAGGAGAAACATCATGGCCTGGACCCGCGAACAGATGGCGGCGCGTGCCGCCAAGGAGCTGCGCGACGGCTTTTACGTCAACCTCGGCATCGGCATTCCGACGCTGGTTTCCAACTACATCCCGGAAGGGGTTTCGGTGCAGCTTCAGTCTGAGAACGGCATGATGGGCATGGGCCCGTTCCCGTTCGAGGGCGAAGAGGACGCCGACCTGATCAACGCCGGCAAGCAGACCGTCTCTGAACTGCCGACCACCTCGTATTTCTCGTCTGCCGACAGTTTTGCGATGATCCGCGGCGGCCACATCAACCTCTCCATCCTCGGTGCCATGCAGGTGGCGGAAAATGGCGACCTCGCCAACTGGATGATCCCCGGCAAGATGGTGAAGGGCATGGGCGGCGCGATGGACCTCGTGGCCGGCGTGCAGAAGGTCGTCGTGGTGATGGAACACGAGGCGAAGGGCGAATCGAAACTGCTCCATCGCTGCAATCTGCCGCTCACCGGCGCCAATGTCGTCGATATGGTCATCACTGATCTCGGTGTCTTCACCATCGACAAGAAGGGCAAGGACGGCATGGCCCTGATCGAGCTCGCGGACGGCGTGACCCTCGACGAGATCAAGGCAAAGACCGAGGCGACATTCAAGGTTGCGCTGAAGAATTAAGCTTCGATGCGCAAAGTCATTCCGGGCGGCCAGGAGCTGGCCCGGAATGACATGCCCTCTCAGTAATCCACCTTAACGAAATAGAGCCCGTGTGCCGGGGCGGTTGGTCCGCAGGCGTCCCGGCGGCGGGCATCGCGCGCGCGTTCGAGATCGGCGCGGTGCCAGCGCCCAAGCCCGACCTCCACCAGCGATCCCGCCATGGACCGCACCTGATTGTGCAGGAACGACCGCGCGCTCGTCATCACCTGCACCTCGTCGCCGAACCGCGACACAGCAAGCGTTTCCAGTGTCTTGAACGGGCTCTTGGCCTGACAGTCCGCCGCGCGGAACGTCGTGAAGTCGTGATGGCCAATCAGCGCCCCCGCCGCGTCGTTCATCGCAGCGATGTCGAGCCGGCGCGGCACATGCCAGGTGCGGTGCCGTTCCAGCGGCGCCGGCGGACGACGATTGAGGATGCGGTAGAGATAGTGACGGCGTCTGGCCGAAAAGCGCGCATCGAAATCATCTTCTACGCGGGCTGCCTCCAGCACCGACACCTGCGCATCGATCAGCTTGAGCTTGGCGTTCATCGCATCGCGCACGGTGTCGGTCCGCCACTCCCGGCCAAGGTCGAGGTGGGCCACCTGCGCGAGGGCGTGAACGCCGGCATCCGTACGCCCGCAACCATTCACGCGGGCCCGTTCGCCGGAGAACTGCAAGACCGCCTCTTCAAGGTCGCCCTGCACGGTGCGCCCATCGGCCTGTAACTGCCAGCCGCGATAAGGTCCGCCGTCGTACTCGATGGTCAGCCTGTAGCGCGGCATCAGGCGACACCGCCGAAAAATGCGGCGGGGTAGGCAAGTTCCGCCGCGCTTGGCAGAGGGCGGTTGCTCAATCGCAGAGCCTGAAAATGCGGCCCGGCCCACGGCACAGAAAACGGCAGCGCCGTTTCCGCGCGAAAGCCGAAGCGACCATAATAGCCAGGATCCCCCAGAACGAACACGATATCGCAGCCCATGCTTGTCAGCTTCTCCAGACCGGCGCGGATCAGCGCAGTGCCAATACCCCTCCTATGGTGGTCCGGGAGAACCGACACCGGCGCGAGCGACATCGCGACCAGTGGGGTCGATGGCGGTGGATCAAGTGTCAGCGGCTGAAAAGCGATATGCCCGACAATCGCGCGGTCATCCCTGGCAACCAGCGACACGGCAAGGTCGCCGGATTGCCGCAGCGCTTCGACCAGAAGCGCCTCGTCGGCGCGGCCAAAGGCCCGGGCCACGGCATCCGCTATGGCGGCGATGTCATCCCCGCCCTCGGGCGCGATCACAATCGTCAAAGTTGCACCCCGGGCCCTATTTTAGCGCCGTTAAGAAAGTCAGCGGCCTTCATCGGCCCCCTGCCGGCCCGCTGCACCTCGGTCAGCCGCACGGCGCCGGAGCCGCAGGCGATGGCGAGCGCACCATCCAGCGTCGCTCCGGGTTGGCCCGTCCCTTCGACCGGCACGGCCTTCAGCACCTTGACGCGAGCCGGGCCCTGCCCCCAGTCGGCTTCAAAAAACGCACCGGGAAACGGCGACAGCCCGCGAATATGGTCCAGAACCGCTGTCGCCGGCATTGACCAGTCGATCCGGCCCTCGGAATTGGTCAGTTTGGCGGCATAGGTCACGCCCGCCTCGGCCTGCGGCGTGAAGGTCAGCGAGCCCCGGTCCAGCGCCGCGAGCGCCCGGACCATCAGGTCGGCACCAAGCCGCATCAGACGGTCATGCAGATCACCTGCCGTCATGTCAGGCCCGATGGCGAGTTTCTCGACCATGCCGACGGGTCCGGTGTCGAGCCCTTCCTCCATACGCATCACCATGACGCCAGTCTCCCGGTCACCGGCCATGATGGCGCGCTGGATCGGCGCAGCGCCACGCCAGCGTGGCAGAAGCGACGCGTGCAGGTTGAGACAGCCAAGCGTGGGCGCATCAAGCACAGCCTTCGGCAGAATGAGCCCGTAGGCAACCACCACGGCGACATCGGCCTGAAGCGCCGCAAATTCGGCCTGAGCCTCCGGCTTCCTGAGAGATTTCGGCGTAAAAACCGGCAATCCGAAGCCTTCGGCCAGCCGGTGCACCGGGCTCTTGTGCATTTCCATGCCCCGGCGCGCCGGCGCCGGCGGGCGCGTGTAGACCCCGACAACCTCATGGCCCTGGCCGATGATCTCCGACAAGACGGGCACGGAAAAATCCGGGGTGCCCATGAAAACAACGCGCAGGGTCATTGAATCACCCCTCGCCCCGCTCTTTCGCCAGTTTGGTGAACTTCTTCACGACCATGGTCCGCTTCAGCTTGGAAATATGGTCGATGAACAGAACGCCGTTGAGATGGTCGATCTCGTGCTGGAGGCAGGTGGCAAGCAGGCCCTCGGCCAGAACCTCGCGTTCCTCGCCCGTCTCGTTGCGATAACGCACCTTGACCCGGGCTGGACGCGTCACCTCCGCGTAATATTCGGGGATGGAGAGACAGCCTTCCTCATAGGACGAGCGGTCATCGGATGCCCAGACAATCTCCGGGTTGATGAAGACCTGCGGCTGTTGTTCGCCCTCCTTCTTCGACAGATCAATGGTGACGACGCGCAGCGGCTGGCCAATCTGGATCGCGGCAAGGCCGATGCCTGGCGCGTCATACATCGTCTCGAACATGTCTCCGACGAGTTGTGTCAGATCCTTGTCGATGCTTTTGACCGGCGCGGAAATGATGCGCAGCTGCGCATCGGGAAGAATGACAAGCGGGCGGATCGACATGGTGGGGCGTCCGGCAAAGGTGGGATTTGCCGCTTCCTACGCGGGCGCGGCGTTCGGGTCAATCATGTTCCATTTTCGTTCGCGCGCGAATCGCGTTAGCTAGAGGGATGAACGATGCACTGATCATCATCGGCGGGCGAATCATCACCGTGCAGGAGGCGTTGCTCTGGGGGGCCGGCCTTGCGCTTTTCCTCCTCGCCGTCCTTGTCTGGCTTGGCGCGCGCGGCGCACGGGCCCGCGCAGTCGAGGGGGCCGCCGCCGCCGAGCGGGCGCGGGAGATGGACGACAAGATTGCTGCCCTCAACCAGCTTCAGGCTGAAATGACCGGGCGGATCCAGACCTTTACGGATGTGCTCGGCTCCCGCCAGAGCGAGCTGGCCCGGGTGGTCGTTGACCGGCTCGATGCGGTAAAGTCCAATGTCGGTCAGGGGCTGGCGCAGAGTGCGGAAAAAACCGCCGAAAACCTGCAGAAGCTGCATGAACGCCTCGCCGTCATTGATGCGGCGCAGTCCAACCTCGCGGGCCTGACCAGCGAGGTGCTGGGTCTCAAGGATATTCTGGCCAACAAGCAGGCCCGCGGCGCCTTCGGACAGGGGCGGATGGAGGCCATTGTGCGGGATGGCTTGCCGGCTTCGGCCTTTGCCTTCCAGTATACGCTCTCGAACCGCTCGCGGCCTGATTGCGTCATCAACCTGCCGGGAGATTCGCGGCCGCTGGTTATTGACGCGAAGTTTCCGCTCGAATCGTTCACGGCGCTCCGGGATGCAGCCAGCGACGAAGCTCGCGCGGCCGCCGAGCGCCGTGTGCGCAACGATGTCGGTCTTCACGTGCGCGACATCGCGGAAAAATACCTTTTGCCGGGCGAAACACAGGATCTCGCCCTGCTGTTTGTTCCCTCCGAAGCGTTGTACGCCGATCTTTGCGAGAAGTTCGAGGATGTCGTGCAGCGCGCTCATAAGGTGCGCGTGCTCATCGTTTCACCCTCGCTGCTGATGATGGCGATCCAGGTGATGCAGGCCATCGTTCGCGATGCGCGGATGCGCGATCAGGCGCGGGTGATCCAGACCGAAGTGACGCGATTGCTCGACGATGTGCGGCGCCTGCAGGAGCGCGCCGGCAAGCTGGAAACCCATTTCCGCCAGGCGCAGGAGGATGTTGCCGGGCTGATGCTGTCCGCAGAAAAGGTTGGCAAGCGCGGCGAGAAGATCGAGGCGCTCGATTTCGAAGAGCAGGCGGCGACCGCTGCCACGCCGGTTGTGCGCCCGGTCGATCCCGGCGTTGCCGCCAAACTGCCATTGCCGAGCGACATCCTGCCCTCGCCGCTGCTGCGACGGGCCAACGGATAGGTGGATCAAGCCGTAAAATAGGTGGCGATAATGCGCTCGTAGATGCGCGTCAGCGTCTCGATATCCTGAACCGCCACGCATTCATCGATCTGGTGCATGGTGGCGCCGACGACGCCGAATTCCACGACTTCGCAATAGGTTTTGATGAAGCGCGCGTCCGAGGTGCCCCCCGTGGTGGAGAGCGCTGGCTCCCGACCCGTCTCGGCCCGAACCGCATCGCGAACGAGATGGACGAAAAGTCCCGGCTTGGTGAGAAACGCGACGGAATTGGTGGGCGCGAATGTGATCGTGTAGGGCACATCCGTTCCGGCAGCGGCGAGACGGCGGATGATCTCGTCCGCCAGTGTTTCCGGCGTCCACAAATCATTGAACCGAATGTTGAAGGTTGCCCGGATCTCCGCAGGTATGACATTTGTGGCAGGATTGCCGGTATCGACGGTGGTCACCTCCAGATTCGACGCATCGAAAAAGGTCGTGCCCGCATCGAGCGGAGTCGCCTTGAGTGCCGCCAGCAAGGCCACCATCGCTGGAACCGGATTCTGCGCCAGATGTGGATAGCCGACATGACCCTGCCGGCCCGTGACCGTGATCCGCCCCGTCAGTGAGCCGCGCCGACCGATCTTGAGCATGTCGCCCATGGCGGCCGGATTGGTCGGCTCTCCGAGCACGCAGGCGGAAAAAACTTCGCCCCGCGCCTTGGCCCATTCGAGCAGCTTGACGGTGCCATTGACTGCCGGCCCCTCCTCATCGCCCGTGATCAGGAAGGCAATCGACCCCGCGCGCGGGATGCCGTGCCTTGAAAGGTAACGCAACACGGCGCTGACGCTGGCCGCGACACCGGCCTTCATGTCACAGGCGCCGCGTCCGTAGAGGATGCCATCACGGATGTCACCGGAAAAAGGCGGGCTTGACCAACGCGTCTCCTCGCCCGGGGGTACCACGTCAGTATGGCCTGCAAAGACCAGAGCCGGGGTGCCGGTCCCGATCCGGCAATAGAGATTCTCGATGTCCGGCGTCCCTGGTTCCGCAAACACCGGACGGTGCACCTCAAATCCCGCTTCTGTCAGGATCGCGGCCAAGAGCCCCAACGCGCCGCCTTCCGCCGGCGTGACGGATGGACAGCGCACGAGCGCCTGGGTCAGGACAACAGGATCGACGGCAGAAAGTGGTGACACGTTGGCCTCCTCGGGCGACGAGTCAATAAACTGTGGCGTCTCGGTGAGCAACGGGATCGCAAGTCGTGCTCGGCCTGACAAATCGCCGAACGCCTCGCCCAATGCCGCCATTTCGCCGAACGCGGCGTCAAAATCGGCTCGGCGCCCTAGCTCTGGCCTTGTAATGAATGCTGATCGCTGAGCATGAAGGCCGAAAACACCAATGGCGTTCCACGACTGCGCCGGACAGGAACCGTCAGGCGCTTATAGACGAGCGGCGCTCCGACAACGAGCTCCAGTTCATGGCCGGACAGAAGCATCTGGTTCTTACGATGCGCCTGTACGAATGATTCGAGACAGTGACTCATCTGAGGCCAGAAGAACTTGGTCCCGTTTTCGCGCTTGATGTCACCGAATGTCTTGTGCCCAAAGTCCATTATGAAAGCATTTTTGATAGAATTACCAACATAGAGAAAGCGAAAATCGCGTCGTTTCTCCGCGCCTTCGACGATAACGATAGTACTTTCAATCGAGACAAGCGTTTTTAATTTTACTTTTGAATCGGAGTTTCCAGAATCATAATCCAGATAGGCAGATGTGAACCCCATCAGTTCACCGAAGAGGTCCAATTCATTCTTGATTGTTTTGCTCATAACGCGCCCGGAATTTTTTATTGATGCTGGGCGATGCTCGCTCCATTGCAAGCGCGATGATAAATGTCGAATTCCATATGGCAACAGAAAAGTGCCACGGAAACTACAAAAAAATGCCAAGAAAAATAGAAATACTAAATGTTACTTCATGGATATGACAATTGTATTACTAAAAATAACTGCTGACTTTAAAACAAAATAACGTTCTTTAGACCAATAAAATGCACAATTGCAAGCACAAGGCTGTATCAAGTGGGGGCGCAACCACACGTCATAGCAGCGGCAAATACCGCCGCTGCAAGATATCGCACACCCTTGATCATCATATGAAAGGTGAAGGCCCTAGTCCCTCAGGAGTTCATTGATGCCGGTCTTGGAGCGAGTCTGCGCATCAACAGTCTTGACGATCACGGCACAATAGGTCGAGGGCCCCTGCGACTCGCCGGGTAACGGCTTACCGGGAAGGTTACCCGAGACAACGACGGAATACGGCGGAACATAGCCAATGTATACTTTGCCAGTTGCGCGGTCAATAATCTTGGTTGATGCCGAGATGAATACGCCCATGGCGATCACGGAGCCTTCGCCGACGATCACACCTTCGACAACTTCTGACCGCGCTCCAATAAAACAATTGTCTTCAATTATTGTCGGGTTCGCCTGCAACGGCTCCAGCACGCCCCCGATGCCGACGCCGCCGGACAGGTGCACATTCTTGCCGATCTGCGCGCAGGACCCGACCGTCGCCCATGTATCGACCATGGTGCCCTCGTCCACATAGGCCCCGAGGTTTACGAAAGAGGGCATCAGCACCACATTTCGGGCAATGAAGGCCGAGTGGCGCGCGATGGCGCCCGGCACGACCCGAAAGCCTGCCGCCTGAAAATCGGCCGCAG
>JAIUNP010000051.1 GCA_020161975.1 Pseudomonadota bacterium | reverse complement strand
CTCAGTGCGCCGAAGGAAACCGTCCAGCTCACGCTGTCGCTCTACCTGCTTGGGATGGCCGGCTCGCAGGTCATCGCGGGGCCCATGGCAGACCGCTTCGGTCGCCGCCCGATCATTCTGATTGCGCTGGTGATCTTCATTATCGCCAGCTTTGCGGCCAGTCAGGTCCATTCCATCGAGATGCTGATCCTCGCCCGCGTCGTGCAGGCATTCGGGGCCACATCCTGCCTGTCACTGTCGCGAACCATCATCGCCGATGTCTCGAACCGCGAGACGACGATGCGGATCATCGCCTCGATTACCATGGTGATGGTGCTGGCGCCGATGGCGTCTCCGAACATCGGCAGTTTTCTCGATACGCGGTTCGGCTGGCCGTCGATTTTCCTGTTTTGCGCAGTGTTCGGAGTGATCACGATTGCCATCATGGCAGCCTGGTTGCCGGAGACGCGCCCTGCCAAGCTCCAGAACGCCACCTTCAGTGCCGTCACCCTCCGGACGCTGGCCCTGGCGCGTAACCCGGCCTTCCTCAGACAGGCAGGCATCGCCAGCTTTGCCTCGGCGGCGTTTTTCATCATCCTTGGCGCGACGCCCCACGTCATCATCAATGCCATGCAGCGCACACCGGCAGAATTCAGCCTGTGGTTCATCCTCCTCGGCGTCGGCTATGCACTCGGCAACTTCACAGTCACGCGCAACGGCCACCGCATGGCCCGCATCATGTGGATCGGCAACTTCATGCTGCTCGCGGGCGCGGCGATCATGGCGGGGTTGGCGCTCGTCCCTGTGATGCATCCGGCAGCGGTGTTCGCGCCGGCTGTGCTGGTCACCTACGGCAACGGTTTGGTGCTGCCCAATGCCATGGCATCCGGCATCCAGACCGATCGTGAGGCGGCCGGTGCAGCCTCCGGCCTGATGGGCTTTGCCCAGATGTCGTTGGGAGCCATTTTCAGCTACCTTGCCGGCCTTGCGCCGAACGGCACGCCACTCGCGATGTCGCTGATGATCCTCGGCTGCGGCCTGCTGGCCGTAGTGCTGACCATGCGGCGGTAATCACCCGCCGATCAGTGTCAGCCATTCATCCTCGGTCAGAACCGCAACGCCAAGGTCGCGCGCCTTGTCAAGTTTCGACCCCGCACCGGGCCCCGCCACTACGATGTCGGTCTTTTTGGAAACCGATCCCGCCACCTTGGCGCCGAGGCTTTCGGCTCGGGCTTTCGCTTCATCGCGCGTCATCTTTTCAAGACTGCCGGTGAAAACAACCGTCTTGCCGGCGACAGCCGTATCGGCTTTCGGCTTTTCCGCATCGACCACCCGGACCTCTGCGGCAAGCCGCGCCACCATCGAGGCGTTATGCGGCTCGGCAAAAAAGCGCCCGAGCGCCGTCACCACCGCCTCGCCAATCTGGTCGAGCGCATCCATCTCCGCCACGGCATCGCCATCCCCGACGGCGATGCGCCCGCAGGCATCGCGGAAAGCATCCCAAGAACCATAGGCCCGCGCCAGCACCTTGGCGGTCGTCTCGCCTACATGCCGCACTCCGAGCGCGTAAATGAAACGCTCCAGCGCAATCACCCGACGGGCATTGATCGCAGCGAAGAGATTGGCGACCGAAATGGCACCAAATCCTTCGAAATTCTCGATTTTCTGAACGCTCGACGCCTTGTTCCGTGCTTCGAGCGTGAAAATATCGGCCGGTTCGCGGATTCTCAGCGTCTCCACAGGGCAGTTGAAGAAAATCTCGATCTGCTTTTCGCCAAGGCCCTCGATGTCGAAAGCCCGGCGCGATACAAAATGCCGCAGATGCTCGATGCGCTGGTAGGGACAGGCGAACTCGCCCGTACAACGCGCAACTGCGCCCTCCTCACCTGCTGCCGTCTCTTCCCGCACCAGCGGCGTTTTCAACTCACAGCGGCAAACATGGGGAAAATTGTAAGGCTCGGCACCCGCGGGGCGCTTGTCGAGCACCACTTCAACCACTTGCGGAATGACATCGCCCGCCCGCTGCACCACCACTGTATCGCCGATGCGGATGTCCTTCTTGGCAATCTCGTCCTGATTGTGCAGCGTCGCGTTGGAGACGACCACGCCGCCCACCGTCACGGGCTTCAACTTGGCAACCGGCGTATGCGCCCCCGTGCGCCCCACTTGAATGTCGATGCCTTCCAGCACCGTCATCGCCTTTTCGGCAGCAAACTTGTGCGCAATGGCCCAGCGCGGACTGCGGGCAACAAAGCCAAGGCGCGCCTGCAAGGCAAGGTCATCCACCTTGTAGACGACGCCGTCGATATCATAACCGAGGCTGGCCCGCTCCGCTTCGATGGCTTGATAATGCGCGAGCAGCGCCGCCGCGCCATCGCACAACGCCATCCGGTCGTTGGTGGGAAAGCCCCAGATGCGGAACGCGGCCACCATACCGCTCTGCGTGAGTGCCGGCATCGCCGACATTTCACCCCAGGCATAGGCAAAAAACTTCAGCGGCCGGGCGGCGGTGATCCGCGCATCAAGCTGGCGCAAGGACCCCGCCGCCGCATTGCGCGGATTGGCAAACACCTTTTCGCCCGCTTCGGCCTGCCGGGCATTGATGGCGGCAAAATCGGCATGGCTGAGGTAGATTTCGCCGCGCACCTCGGCAACGTCTGGCGCGCCAGCCGGCAAGTGATGCGGAATGCCGGCGATGGTGCGCACATTGGCGGTCACATCCTCGCCCTCGAAGCCGTCACCGCGCGTAGCAGCATGGACGAGAACGCCCTTCTCATACCGCAGCGAGCAGGACAGCCCGTCGATCTTCGGCTCCGCCGTGAAGAACAGCGCCGTATCCACCGGCCAATCGAGGAACCGCCTGATGCGCGCCACGAAATCCGCCACGTCATCGGATGAAAACGCATTGGCCAGCGACAGCATCGGCACCGCATGGCGGATCTTGCCGAACTTGGCGGAAGGCGCCGCCCCGACCTTCTGCGTAAGGCTCTCCGCCGATTTCAGATGCGGAAATGCTGTTTCCAGCGCTTCGTAGCGCCGGCGCAGCGCGTCATAGTCAGCGTCGCTGATGCTCGGTGCGTCGTCCGCGTAATAGCGCTGGTCATGGCCGGCGATCTCTTCGCCCAGCGCCGCATGTTCGGCCTGCGCTTCCAGCGGCGTCAGTTTGTCGATGGGCAGGCGTGCCATCAGGCCCCCGCCAGCAGGCGCGCAGCAGCGGCCCGCGCCTCATTGGTAATGGTTTCGCCAGACAACATCCGTGCGATCTCCTCCAGGCGCGACTCAGCCGCCAACGTCGATACCCGCGTGGCAACCCGCGCCCCCGCATCCACAGCGTCCTTGGCAATCAGCATATGGGTGTCGGCCCGTGCGGCGACCTGCGGTGCGTGGGTGACGGACAGAACCTGCGAGCGCATGGACAGCCGCGCAAGGCGCTGGCCAATGGCATCGGCCACCGCGCCGCCAACGCCTGAATCAATCTCGTCGAACACCAGCGTCGGCGCCGAACCGCGATCGGCCAGCACCACCTTCAGCGCCAGCATGAATCGCGAGAGTTCGCCCCCCGAAGCCACCTTCATCAGGGGGCCAGGCCGCGTGCCAGGGTTGGTTTGCACATGAAATTCCACCCGGTCAAAGCCATGCGCGCCGCCCGCCTCCTCGGCGGTGATCGCAGTCATGAAGCGCGCACGCTCCAGTTTCAGCGGCGGAAGTTCCGCATTGACGGCCTCATCGAGCGCCTCGGCCGTTGCCTTGCGGCGGTCACTGAGCGCGCGGGCAGCGGATTCGTAGGCACCCCTCGTCGCCTCACGCGCGGCATCAAGGCGCCGCATCTCTGCCTCGCCGAATTCCAGCGCATCTAGTTGCGCCCGAAAACTCGCAGCCAACGCCGGCAGGGCATCAACACGCGTGTTGTGCTTGCGGGCCGCCGCGCGCAGGGCAAACAGCCGCTCCTCGATCTGTTCGAGTTCGCGCGGGTCGTAATCGGCTTCACGGATGGCGACGGCCAGCACCGCCTGCGCCTCGTCCAGCGCCGTCAACGCGCCATCGAGCGCCTTCACGACCGGCTCGATCAGCGCCGGCGCCTGCCCGCTGCGCCGTTCCAGCCGCCGCATCAACGCGGATACGATGGGAATGGGCGAATGGGCCCCGCTGACAACCTCCTGCGCCTCGTTGAGGTCAGCAGCCACCTTCTCGGCCGCCATCATGACCTGACGACGGGTCGCAAGGGCTTCCTCTTCATCCGGCTCCGGGGCGAGCGCACTGAGTTCATCGGCAGCATGGCGCAGATAATCCGCCTCCTTGCGCGCCGCCTCAATGCGGGCGGCGTGGGCGCAGAAATCCGCCTCCGCCTGCTTCCAGCCGCGATGCAGCGCAGAAACCTCGGCAACGAGGTTTTCGAGCCCACCATACGCATCGACAAGATCGCGATGCCGCGCGGAATCGACCAGCGCCCGCTCGTCGTGCTGACCGTGAATCTCAACCAGCGCCGCGCCAATACTCTTCAGAACCTGCACGCTCACCGGCTGATCGTTGATGAAGGCGCGCGTCCGCCCGTCCGGCATCTGCACGCGCCGGAGAATCAACCCGCCGTCGGTGTCGAGCCCCGCCTCCGCCGCTGCTCGCATCGCGTCATGGTCGGCGGCAAGATCGAACACCGCGCTCACCTGCCCTTGTGCCTGGCCGTGACGCACGAGCGAGCCATCGCCCCGCCCGCCAAGCGCCAGCGCAAAAGCATCGAGCAGAATGGATTTACCCGCGCCGGTCTCGCCGGTCAGCACACTCAGGCCACGGTCGAGGGCAAGGTCAAGCCGGTCGATCAGCACAATGTCGCGGATCGAAAGCTGCGCCAGCATGGCCGCCCGCCGCCCGGTTCAGAGGCTGGCAGTGCGCGTGAAGTTGCGGAACTGCTTGCTGATCCACGAACCGGAACTCTCGCGCGGTTCCGTGCCATTCGACTGCATCAGCGTATAGGCATCCTTGTACCACGGACTTTCGGGGAAGTTGTGGCCCAGCACCGCCGCCGCCGTCTGCGCTTCGGGCACGATGCCGAGCGCCATATAGGCTTCCGAAATCCGGTACAGCGCTTCTTCCACATGCCGCGTCGTCTGGTAGCGCACCAGAACCTCGCGGAAGCGGTTCACGGCGCCGGTATAGTTGCGCTGCTTGAGGTAATAGCGGCCAATGTCCATTTCCTTGCCGGCGAGCTGGTCACGCGCCATCAGCACACGCTGCTTGGCATCGGCGGCATACTCGGACTTCGGCCACTTGCGGCCCACTTCATCAAGAGCAAGCATCGCCCGCTCTGTCCGCTCCTGATCCCGGGTAATGTCGGGAATCTGGTTATAATAGGACATGCCGACCAGATACTGCGCATACGCCGCATCCTGATCCGCAGGATAAAGCTGGACAAAGCGCCGCCCGCTGGCAATTGCCTCGTCGTAATCGCCATTTTCGTAGCTGGCGAACGTGGTCAGCACCAGCGCCTTCCGCGACCAGCTCGAATAAGGATACTGCTTGTCGAGTTCGGCGAACTTCTTCACCGCCGGCTCATACTGCTTCTTGTCGAGCCGGGCGAGACCATCGTTGAACAGCACTTCCGCCGGCTCTTCCTTGCCGATGTCGCTCTTGGGCCCCTTGTCCGTGAAATAGGCAAGCGGGTTCATGCTCTCCATCGTCTCGCAAGCCGACAGAGCAACAGCCAGCGCCGCGGCCACAACGAACCGCGCACTACGCGCGCCAAACCCTACACGAACCATGATCCGCCTGTACCTGTCCGTTCCTGCGCGCGACATTTGCACGAGAATTTACCGTTCCGCAACCAGACTGCGATGCCAGTACCGCCCCACAGGAGAATTATTGTTAACGCCTGGACTTCTTGCGCCCGAATGTGGCGAAGCGACGGCACCGCATCTGAGAGCCTGTGTGAAAAACAAAATCCCCGGCTTTTTGACCGGGGATGATGCAGGAAGACAAGAGCCGATCAGCGCGTGTGGGGACCGAAGGCCGGCGCGGGCGCCACCAGTTCGCCATGCCCGGTCTCGCGCGAAATGTCACGGCGGGCGGTCGTCGCATCGACAATCGCGTAGGCCGAGCGGTCGTCAAACAGCTTCTGAAGCATCATCACGTTGAGTTTGTGGCCGGGGCAGAAGGCCCGATAGGTGCCACGGAGCATGTAGCCGGCAAGAGCCAGATCGCCGACAGCATCAAGGATCTTGTGGCGGACGAACTCATCCGCGAAGCGCAGGCCCTCGGGATTGATCACACGGTCATCCCCAACGGCGACGGTATTCTCAAGGCTGGCGCCAAGGGCAAAGCCGGCCTTCCACAGCATCTCGACATCCTTCATGAAACCGAAGGTACGGGCGGCGGAAATCTCGGAGCGGAAACGGCCAGGCGTAAGATCGAAGCTGCGGGCCTGACGACCGATCACCGGCGTATCAAAGGCAATCTCGACATCCAGGCTGAGCGTGTTGCCGCCCGGAACAAGCTCGGCATAGGAGCGGCCGTTCTCGACACGCACCGGCTTGAGCACTTTCAGAACCTTGCGGTTGGCGCTCAGCGGCACCACGCCCACCTGGTCGATCGCCTCGACGAACACACGCGAGGAGCCGTCGAGAATCGGAAGCTCCGGCCCGTCGATCTCGATCAGGGCATTGTCGACGCCAAGGCCGGCAAGAGCGGCAAGGCAATGTTCAACCGTGGAAACGGTCGCGCCGCAATCAGAACCGATCACGGTGCAGAGTTCAGTCTGGCGGACAGCGCCGAAACGCGCCTCGATCAGGCGTTCGCGCCCGCCGGCAAGACCGGTGCGCAGAAACACATAACCGGAATTGGCATCGGCAGGGTGAAGGATCACACGAGCGGGGCGGCCAGAGTGGACACCAATGCCGTCCACGACGATACGATCACCCAGCGTTGTTTGCTTCACGAGCCCAATCCTTTGTCTTGCCGGACCGCCCGGAGAGAGTGGTCTGGCGGATGGCGCAACAGATCGAATCAAATCAACCGTCACACCATCAGGTTCGGGAAGGTGAATAACCGCGTAACCCTTATAATCAAAATCACGCTTTTTAACCGAGTGTAACAGAAACCGTGAGCGCGTGACGGGTAGCGAAGATAACGAATTTCCAAAACGATTACAGAGGCCTACGCGAGGCCTCTGTTGAAAGTTCCGGCCGGTGCGCGCCAACATCGGGCGCGCGCCTCAGTTGGCCTGACGGCGCAGGAAGGCGGGAATTTCGAGTTGCTCGTCAGCGCTGTTGCCAGCCTGGTTCGCAACGCGCCCCATCGGATCGAGATGGCCAGCAGCCGCACGCTGCACGGGAGCCGCCGGGCGGCGCGCATATTCCGCATGAGTCGCGCTCGGCGCCGGTGTTGCAACCGCCACGGGCGGCGTCACCGGAACAGGCGCAGCCCCCACACCATCTTCGCGGCGGCCAAGACCGACCGCAGCGAGGCGCTGCATCAGCGTCATGCGCTTGCTTTCCACCGGATGCATGGTGGCAGCCTCGGCACGCGGCTCCTGCGCGCGAACGAGCTGCTGACCCGGCTGCGGCAGATCTTCCACCGCAGGCATCCGCGGCTGGCGAATGGCGGCCCGCTCGGGCGCCGGGGGAATGAAATGGCTGGCCGGGGCGAACTGCGGCGCAGGGGCCTGCTCGACAACCGGCTCCGGCACATAAACCGGGCGCGGCGCGACCGGCTGGATCGTCACGTCATGCTGCACACGCACCGGCTCAGGCTGGGGCGTCATCATGGTCTCGGCGGCAGCGACGGGCGCCTCGATCCGCGTGGCAGGTTGCTGAACCTGCGCCCGGGCGGCCATATGCGCCCGAAGTTTCTCGGCCATTTCCTGCAGGCGCTGATCCTGGCTGCGGGTCTGTTCGACCTCCTTGGGCGAACGGTCGAGCCCGGTGGCAACCACCGACACGCGGATGATGCCATCGAGCGATTCGTCCTGCGTCGCACCGAAGATGACATTGGCGTCGGCTTCCACTTCCTGACGGATGCGATTGGCGGCCTCGTCCACCTCGTAGATCTTCATGTCGCGGCCACCGGTGATCGAGATCAGAAGGCCACGCGCCCCCTTCATCGACACCTCGTCAAGCAGCGGATTGGCAATGGCGGCCTCGGCAGCATGAATTGCCCTGCCCTCGCCAGTCGATTCGCCCGTGCCCATCATCGCCTTGCCCATCTCGCGCATCACGGCGCGTACGTCGGCGAAGTCGAGGTTGATCAGGCCCGGCTTGACGATCAGGTCGGTGATCGAGGCAACGCCGGAATAGAGCACCTGGTCCGCCATCGAGAAGGCCTCGGCGAAGGTGGTCTTGTCATTGGCGATGCGGAAAAGGTTCTGGTTCGGGATCACGATCAGCGTATCGACCGAGGACTGTAGCTCGGCAATGCCGGCCTCAGCCACCGCCATGCGGCGCGGCCCCTCGAAATGAAACGGCTTGGTGACGACGCCGACGGTGAGGATGCCCATTTCACGGGCTGCGCGGGCAATAACGGGCGCAGCGCCCGTGCCCGTGCCGCCGCCCATGCCAGCGGTGATGAAGGCCATGTGCGAACCGTTCAACTGGTCGCGAATCTCGTCGAGCACCTCTTCGGCAGCGGAACGGCCAACCTCGGGCATCG
Source organism: Pseudomonadota bacterium (assembly GCA_020161975.1). Lineage (GTDB taxonomy): Bacteria > Pseudomonadota > Alphaproteobacteria > Rhizobiales > Beijerinckiaceae > JAIUNP01. The sequence goes on along the minus strand of JAIUNP010000051.1, from coordinate 6,785 downwards.
AACCTGCGCCGAGCCCTTCGGTGACCTGCACACCCATCTGAATGCGACGATCCGCCCGCGACAGTCGCAGCGCCTGCGCATCCGTGTTGGCAACGACGAAATCGACCCCCGCGAGGCCGCATTCGATCATGTTGTTCACGGCGTTGCCGCCAGCACCGCCGCAACCGAAAACCGTGATCCGCGGCTTGAGTTCCCGAATGTCGGGCGCCTGCAGCGAGATGGTCATCTGATGGCCTCTTTCCGTTGGGGACGCCACACAGAGGCGCCGCCGTTACTACTCAACCGGATTGAGACGGTAGCCTGACATGGTTAAGGGATAGTAATTGTCGACTGATTCTGAAAGGAATTTTTCGGATTTTGGCCACCCTTCGCTAAGCATGTTTTGCGGTCGGCAATTTTTATGCGCCGCACGAATCCTGCTTCCGCAGGCTTGACGGCAACGACACATCCGCGCTTGCTCGTCAGACAACCGAGCGCGAGTGCCCCATGCGATCCCTTCTATGCGTCAAACCCGGCGAGCTTGAAATCGTCGAGCGCCCCCGCCCTGCATCACCAGGCACGGGCGAAGTGCTGGTTCGCATCCGCCGCGCCGGCGTTTGCGGCACCGATCTGCACATTTTTGAAGGGACGCATCCTTATCTGCAATATCCGCGCGTCATCGGCCACGAACTTGCCGGCGAGATTGCCGAAGTCGGCCCGGGCACAACGCTCCGTCCAGGCCAGCAGGTCTATGTCATCCCCTATCTCTCCTGCGGTTCGTGCGTTGCCTGCCGCAAGGGCAAGACGAATTGCTGCCAGACCATTGCCGTGCTCGGCGTCCACAAGGATGGCGGCATGGCCGATTTCGTCTGCCTGCCGGAAAGCAATGTTGTGGCGGCGGATGGCGTGACGCTGGATGAGGCCGCCATGGTCGAGTTTCTTGCCATTGGCGCCCATGCGGTGCGCCGTGCGGCGCCCGGCCCGAACGATCGCGTGCTGGTGGTCGGCGCCGGGCCCATCGGTATCGGCTGCATGATCTTTGCAAAGCTGCGCGGTGGCAGTGTCACCGCCCTCGACATGCGGCAGGACCGGCTGAATTTCTGCCGCGACCGGCTCGGCGTCGATCATGCGGTGAAGGTCGGCCCTGATGCGAAGGCCGAACTTGGCGCCCTCACCGGCGGTGACTTCTATGATGTGGTCATCGATGCCACAGGCAACGCAAAAGCCATGATGGCCGGCTTCGATTATGTCGCCCACGGCGGCGCATATGTGTTCGTCTCGATCGTCCTTGATACGATCACCTTCTCGGACCCCGAGTTCCACAAGCGTGAGACAACGCTTCTCGGCAGCCGTAACGCGACACGCGAGGATTTTGAGACGGTGTTTGCCGCCATGCGCGCGGGCAAGGTGCCGACGGATGCACTTGTGACCCATCGCGCCCCGCTGGCCGAGGCCCCCGCCCGCTTTGCAGAATGGCTTCGGCCCGAGACAGGCGTCATCAAGGCGATTCTGGAGATTTAGTCCGGCCTAGAAGCTGTCGCGGATCCAGCGACCGACCTTGCCGATATAGCTGTCGGTGCCGGTGGCGAGCAGGCGTCCGCGCGTCGGCTCGAAATGTTCGAGCGCCGCCACCTGCGGATAGACCAGCAGGCCGACCGCCGTGGCAAAGGCCGGCGATTTCGCTGCTTCCGGCAGACCCTGGATGCCGACCGGACGACCAATCCGCACATGCTTGGTCAGGATCTTGCGGCTGAGTTCCGGCAAGCCGGCGAGTTGCGCGCCGCCGCCCGTCAGCACGATGCGCTGGCCGGCATTGAGGGCGAATCCCGCCCGCTGGAGCCGGTCACGCACGAGTTCGAGGATTTCTTCGACACGCGGCCGCACGATGCGCGTCACCTGGCTGCGCGGAATCTGGTTGGGATAATCGCGGGCATCCTCGCCCACCTGGCGGATGGCGATCAGATCGCGGTCGTCGGATGCGGTTTCGATGCACGAGCAGGTCAGGGTTTTCAGCCGCTCGGCATCCTCAAGGCGCATCGAAAGGCCGCGCGCAAGATCCATGGTGATGTGATTGCCGCCCACGGCCACGGCATCGCAATGCACGAGACGCCCGCGCTGGAAAATGCCGACACTGGTGGTGCCGCCACCAAAATCGATGCAGGCGACACCCATTTCGGCTTCATCATCAACCAGCGTCGAGAGCGCCGAGGCATAGGGCGTACCCACCATCGCCTCCACCTTGAGATGGCCACGCTCCACGGCCAGCATCAGGTTTTTCTGGGCCAGCATGTCACAGGTCGCCACATGCATATCGACATGCAGGTGATCACCCAGCATCCCGCGTGGATCACGGATATGGCGCGATTCGTCGAGGCAATAGCCGATCGGCAGCGAGTGGAGCACGATGCGCCCCTGCGTCATCGACTGGCTGATCGCCGCATCCATGACCCGATGCACATCGCTGTCATTGATTGTGCGGCGATGCAGGTTGACCGAACCGGTGAACTGGCGCGAGGCGAGGCGCCCGCCGGTCATATTCACGATGGTCGATTCCACCTGAACGCCGGCCATGCGTTCTGCGGCGTCCACCGCCAGACGCACCGCACGTTCAGCCTCTTCAAGATCGACGACCACACCGCCCTTCAGCCCGCGCGAACGTTGGTGGCCAATGCCAAGCACCCGCATCCGGTGCGTGCGCCCACGCAGGGTATCGCTCTGATCCATCGGATCCAGCCGCGCAATCAGGCAGACAACCTTGCTGGTACCTACGTCCAACGCCGAGAGAATCGCACTCTTGCGCGCCGAAACCGGCTTGATTCTTGGAGACAGACCGTCGCGCCCGGACATCAGCCACGCCTCTTCAGTTTTTCGATTCGTTTTTCAAGTGAGTCATAACGCGCCTGCGCCGCGTCCTCGGTCACCCGCACTGTGATCCGGTCCGGCTGGCGAAGATCGACGCCGATAATATCACGCGACAAAAGCCGCGTGTCGCGGTCGATTTCGGCCAGCCGTGCGAGAGCCTTGGCCGGCTCCTCTTCAGGCAGCTTCACATCGATTCCGTTCTTGAGTTTCAGGTTCCAGCGCCGCTCGCCCACCAGCGTCCCAGCCCGGACCAGCGGCGCGATTTCCGGCACCTCCAGCAGGATGCCGACATAGTCACGCACGCGCTTGTTGGCGCCGTTCCCCACCACATGCGGCAGGGTGATGAAACGGTCATCCCGCAAGGAGTCGATGGCTGTGCCATCAGCCGAGACAACCTGCACCGAGCCGTCCTTCTGCCACAGGGCAAAGGCGGTCCGCTCGGTAATGTCGATCGCCAGTCTGTTGGGATAAAGCTTGCGCACACTCACCTCGTCGATGAGCGGAATGCGTTTCAGCCGCTCCTGCACGGCGGCAATATCGAGAAACGGCAGCGAGGCGGTGGCCGGCATGGCGGCGGCAGCGAACACCTCCTCCACGGAGAGTTCGCGGTTTCCCACCACCGAAACCGACGCAATGTTCAGCCCTACAAGCCGCGCGGCGATATCACTGACAGAGCCGTACTGCCGCTGGAACTGGTCGTAATGGCCGCCGGCATTGAAGCCAATCGCCGAGAAGGTCGCGATGATCGCCAGCGCCGCCGCCGAGCCGATGCCACGCGGCACGTCGAACCGGCGCGCATGGCCGCGACGCTGGGCCGCGCGCATTGCGCGCCGGTCTGCCCAGGCTTCCTTCCAGGCGTCAAGGTTCAGGGCCTTTGCGACCCGTCCCTTCAACGCTCCAGAGAGGCGTCCTCCACCATCCATGCTACCAACTCACTGAACGTCATTCCGGCGTGTGCGGCCATGTCAGGCACAAGAGAAGTCTCGGTCATGCCAGGCTGCGTGTTGACTTCAAGGCAGATCAGCGTGTTCGTCGCCTCGTCGTACCTGAAGTCCGCGCGGCTCACGCCACGGCACCCGAGCGCCTCATGCGCCCTTACGGATAGTTCTTGGACTTTTCGGTAAACATCCGGTTTAATTTCCGCCGGCAGAACGTGAATTGATCCGCCTTTGGAATATTTTGCCTCATAGTCGTAGAAGGCGGTCGAGGGTGACAGGATCTCGATCACGCCGAGGGCCTTGGCGCCCTCCTTCAGTCCCATCACACCGCAGGTCAGTTCCCGCCCCGGAATGAACTGCTCGACCAGCACCATCTCGCCCATGGTCCAGTCCTCGCGCAACAGTTCCTGCGGCGGATGGCTGCGCCCATCCTTGACGATGAACACGCCGAAGGACGAGCCTTCCGACACCGGCTTTGCCACATAGGGCGGCGCGATGACATGGCGTTTGGCTGCCTCGAAGCGCGACACGGTGACACCATGCGCCACCGGAACCCCCGCTGCGGCCATCACGGTCTTGGCCTGATCCTTCTTCATCGCCAGCGCCGAGGCGAGCACGCCCGAATGCGTGTAGGGAATTTTCAGAATCTCGAGAACGCCCGGAATGCAGCCATCCTCGCCGTATTTGCCATGCAGCGCGTTGAACGCGACATCCGGCTTCAGTGCGGCGAGTACCTGCGCCACATCCGGCCCGACATCGACCTCGGTGACGCGATAGCCCGCCTGCCGCAATCCGGCGGCGCATCCCTTGCCCGTATTCAGGCTGACCGGGCGCTCGGTGGCCATGCCACCCATCAGAACCGCAACGTGTTTCATGGAAAATGCCCTTTCGGGAGCCATTGATTCTGCTCCGTTATGGCATCTTTAAGGTTACCGAAGCGTTCCGCTCAGCCTGCCCGCGAGAGAACCGGGAAAATCTTCATCGCGCCGACGGCGACCATCTCGACAGAGATCGCCAGCAGGATCATTCCCATGATGCGGGTTGTTATGACGCGCATGGTTTCGCTCATCACCGCACCGATCTGGGCAGCGAAGTAAAAGCCCAGGAACATGATAAGCAGAACAACGGCGACGATGATGCAGAATGCCATGAAGTTGGCAGCGCTACCCGCATGTCCGCCATAGATGATCATCGTCGCGATCGAGCCGGGGCAAACCACCATAGGAAAGGTAATCGGATAGAACGCGACGCCGGACAGATCGGGGTCCCCGGCCTTCGCCGCGGCCGGCCTCTGATGCGACGCAATCGTGTCGCCGTTCAGCATGTTCCAGGCGATGTGGGCCAGCACCAATCCGCCGGCGATCCGGAATTCATCAATCGTGATGCCGAAGAAGGAGATGATCGCCTGCCCTGCAATCAGCACCACGGCGGACATGATCGCCGAATAGAGCGTCACCTTGACTGCAAGCGTACGCTGCTCTGCAACCGTGAAGCCGCCCGTCAACGCCAGAAAGATCGGAAGGTTCATGAAGGGGTTCATCACCGCGAACAGCGCGCCGAATGCCCTTTCCATAACTGCGAAGTCCATTCTGGCCCTTTTTCGTTCGTATCGGCGCAGCCTGTGCCGAACGCGCGCAATATACAAGTGCCCGTCCGGCTTGGCGTCAGGCCATGGCCCGCGCAAAAGCCTCCCAGACGCGCTTTGGCTGCGTATAACGATTGATCGTCAAATGCTCGATGGCCTCGATCCGCCAGCACTCGGACAGCAGGCGTTCGACCGCCAGACGATTCAAGAAGCGCTTGGGAGAGCCCTCGACAAGATAATAATCCGGTTCGATCTCGCTGGTGGCATCGCGATGGCGCCGCGCACCAAAATGATAGTCGTCGGTCGCATTGAAGCGTGCAAGCAGCACACCGCTCGGTTTTGCAATTGCGCGCAGGCGGCGAACCAAATCGACCGTCTCAGCCCAAGAAAAGTAATGAAGCGACAGGCTTGCCAGCACCACATCAATCGATCCAGGCTCTACTGGAAAGACCGCTCGCACGTCTTGGGACAAAAACCGGGAAGATTGCGCAAAGGCCGTTGCCTTTTCTCTGGCGCGCTCCACCGCTACAAGATTTATATCGATACCGGTTACAGATAACCCCGCCCGGAGCAGAACGACGGAATCACGCCCTTCGCCGCAGCCCACCTCGAATACACGGCCATCCTTGCCCGCCTCCACGATACGAGGCAGCCACCGATCAAGCCACAGATCGCTCACATCGGTATTCCGACCCGCTTGACTTCCCATTCCAGCTCGATGCCGGAATGCGCCTTCACTTTCGCGCGCACGGCTTCGCCCAGCCCCTCGATGTCGGCGGCAGTCGCCCCATCATGCGCGATCAGGAAGTTGGCATGCTTTTTCGACATTTCCGCCTGCCCGACGCTGAGGTCAAGCCCACCCGCATCGCGGATCAATCGCCACGACGAATGCCCCGGCGGATTCTTGAAGGTGGAGCCCGCCGTGCGGACCTTGGTCTCCTGATCCTTCTCGCGATGCTCCTGCACCCGCGCGTTGATCGCCGCCACCTCTTCCGGTGGGCGGGCAAAGCCCTGAAACACCGCTTCTGTGAAGATAAGGTCCGCCGGCGCACCGGAATTTCGATAGACGAACTTCATGTCGTCCAGCGAGAGTTTGACCACCTCGCCCGCGCGCGTCACCGCCGTTGCCTCGACAAAGCGCTCGCGCGTCTCGCCCTCGATCTCGGGGTTAGTGTTGGAGCGCGTGCCGGCATTCATCCTGAGCGCGCCACCGATCGACCCCGGAATGCCGAACAGGAATTCCAGCCCCCCGATGCCGGCCTCCGCCGCCACGATGCCGACCCGGCGATCGGCCGCAAAAGCCCCCGCCCGGATGCGATGCCCCTCCTCCACCGTGATCTGCCCGAAAGCGCGCGGCGAAAAGCGGATGACGACGCCCGGAATGCCGCCGTCGCGGATGATCATGTTCGAGGCAAGGCCGA
>JAIUNP010000050.1 GCA_020161975.1 Pseudomonadota bacterium | reverse complement strand
CTGGCCCGTTTCGGCTTCCGGCGGGTCCTGACCGTCAATGCCGTGATCGGTGCGGACATGGAGGTGATCAGCTTCCGCGAGACGGGTGTGAACGCCAACATCACTCTCTCGGCCAGCGATATCATCGGCATGTCCACCTCGACGGGTGTGCCCTCGACCACCAACCAGCTCGACATTCTCGTGGACGGTGGCGACACCATCAATATCGATGCCGGTTCGTTCTATTCCTCGACATCGGATGGAACGGGGACGCATTACACCTTCTTCAACGATGCGGGCCACACGACCCAGATCGCGCAGCTCGACGTGCTGGTGTGATGGCTGGACGATGGCCATCGCCTTGGATGCAGGCGCAGCCTGTCAGCCCAGAAGGTGCCAGCGGGCAAGCCCGTCGCGGAGATCATCCGGGATCGGCTCGGCCCGGCGTGTCGCGAGGTTGAACAGGGCGAGGATGGCAATGGCCTCGGCACGGCAGGTGCCGTCCATGAACACCGCCTGCCGGAGGCGCAGTGACGAGCGTCCCACCTGTTCGAGGCCGGAGGGGGCGATGATATGCCCCGGCCAGTTCATTTCCTTGAGGTAGTCGATCTCGAAGCGGACGATGACGATGCTGATTGCCGGCGGCAGGCCCCATTCGCGCATCAGTGCCGAACGGCTCGATTCCATGAACGAGCCGTAGGCGCCGTTGTTGACGTGGCCAAGCTGGTCCACATCGGCAAAGCGGATTTCATGCTCTGTCTGCCAGGGATAGGCGGACAGCGGGATCGGCGGGCTGCGCATGGCGGTTCTCCTTCAGCCGGTGATACCGCTCCCTGTGCCCAAAAGAAAAGCCCCGCAGGAGCGGGGCTTTCCAGTGCGGCTGACAATCGGGGTCAGCCCTTCTTGTTCTGCCGGTTCGAGATCAGATCGTCCACCACGGTCGGATCGGCCAGTGTCGAGGTATCGCCAAGCGAGCCGAAATCATCCTCGGCGATCTTGCGCAGGATGCGGCGCATGATCTTCCCCGAACGGGTCTTGGGCAGGCCCGGCGCGAACTGGATCAGGTCGGGCGTGGCAATCGGACCGATTTCCTTGCGGACCCAGGCAACCAGTTCCTTGCGAAGATCGGCGGAACCGCTCTCGCCCGCCATCAGGGTGACATAGGCGTAGATGCCCTGGCCCTTGATGTCGTGCGGATAGCCAACAACCGCCGCTTCCGAGACCTTCGGATGCGAGACGAGCGCCGATTCCACCTCCGCCGTGCCCATGCGGTGGCCGGACACGTTGATCACGTCATCGACGCGGCCGGTGATCCAGTAGTAGCCATCGGCATCACGGCGGCAGCCGTCGCCGGTGAAGTACTTGCCCGGATAGGTCGAGAAGTAGGATTCCTCGAAGCGCTTGTGATCGCCGTAGAGCGTGCGCATCTGGCCGGGCCAGCTGTCGGTGATGCAGAGGTTGCCCTCGGTCGCACCCTTGAGTTCCTTGCCCTCGGCATCGACGATCTGCGGCTGGACGCCGAAGAAGGGACGGGTGGCCGAGCCCGGTTTCAGTGCGGTTGCGCCCGGCAGCGGCGTGATCAGGATGCCGCCGGTCTCGGTCTGCCACCAGGTGTCGACGATCGGGCATTTGCCCTTGCCGACGACGCGGTGATACCACTCCCAGGCTTCCGGGTTGATCGGCTCGCCGACCGAGCCAAGCAGGCGCAGGGAGGTCAGCTTCGAGCGCTTCACCAACTCCTCGCCGGCGCCCATCAGCGAGCGGATCTCGGTGGGGGCGGTGTAGAAGATGTTAACCTTGTGCTTGTCCACCACCTGCCAGAAGCGGCCCGAATCCGGGTAGGTCGGGATGCCCTCGAACATCAGCGTGGTCGCGCCATTGGCCAGTGGACCATAGACGATGTAGCTGTGGCCCGTGACCCAGCCGACGTCGGCGGTGCACCAGTAAATGTCGCCTTCATGATAATCGAAGACGTATTGATGCGTCATCGAGGCATAGACGAGATAGCCGCCGGTGGTGTGCAGAACGCCCTTGGGCTTGCCGGTGGAACCGGAGGTGTAGAGCAGGAACAGCGGGTCTTCCGCCTTCATCTCGACCGGCGGGCAATGGGCGGAAACCTTCGCCGCTTCCTCATGATACCAGACGTCGCGGCCGTCCTGCATCGGAATATCGCCTCCGGTGTGCTTGACGACGATCACCTTCTTGATGCCGCCCTTGACCTTGCCGTCGGCGACATCGACGTTCTTCTTGAGGTGCACCGCCTTGCCGCCGCGCAGGCCTTCATCGGCGGTGATCACGATGTTGCTGTCGCAATCCTCGACGCGGTTGGCGATGGAATCGGGCGAGAAGCCGCCGAAAACGATCGAGTGGATTGCGCCGATGCGCGTGCAGGCCAGCATCGCATAGGCCGCGGCCGGAATCATCGGCAGGTAGATGGTGACGCGATCACCCTTCTTGACGCCATTGGCCTTCAGCACGTTGGCAAAACGGCAGACCTCCTCGTGGAGCTGGCGATAGGTGATCTTCTTGGAAGACTTCGGATCATCACCTTCCCAGATGATCGCGACCTGATCGGCTCGCTCGGCGAGATGGCGGTCGATGCAGTTGTAGGAAACGTTCGTGGTGCCGTCCTCGAACCATTTGATCGAGACCTTGCCCGGCTTGTAGGAGGTGTTCTTGACCTTGGTGTAGGGTTTGAACCAGTCAATGCGCTTGCCGTGCTCGCCCCAGAACTTCTCGGGATCCTTCACCGAGGCGGCGTACATCTTCTTGTACTTGGCATCATTGACGTAGGCGCGCTTTTCCCACGCCTTGGATACGGGATACACTTTCTCAGACATCGATGCCTCCGTAACGTTTCCTCGACGCCCGGCGCGCCCACATGTCATCCCATGGTCGAGTCCGGACAAATCCCATCAAGGATTAGCCGATCCGGTCAATGGACAAAAGCCAGCACGCCTCACACTTTGGTTGCGAACGAGCGTCCCCGGCAGCGTCCATTGGTCGAAGGGGGGCCTTTAGGGTGGCCCGTTCTAGCCCAGAAAGCCGATGATCGCGCCTTCCAGTACCATGATGATGAGCCAGTAGATCGCGTCCTGCAACGTCACACGCCAGCGCCGGTGCTCGAAGCGGTGGGTGACGACCAGCGTGGTGGCGACAAAGCCGATCCAGAGATAGAGGCCCAACGCGACGCCGTTGCCGGCCGAAACCGAGTCAAACGCCACCAGCAGCCGCGCGAGGCAAAAGGCCATGATCAGTTTGGCGGCGGCGGCGCCGAGCACGCCACCGACACCGATATCACGGGTCCGTGCGAACACGTCGCGCATCCGCCGTCCAACTGCGCCGGTCCGTGGCACCATGACGAGGCTGTACCAGAGGATGCCGAAAAACAGCGCCGCGGAGGCCGCGGCCAGCACACTGAAGAGGTTGATGCCGGCGTAGCTCATGGCGGTTCACCGTTCTGACATTGCGAGGATTCGCGACCATTCGGCCTCGGTCACGGGCTGAACGGACAGGCGCGCGGAGGTTATCAGCGCCATGCTGGCAAGCTCCGGCGTTGCCTTTATCTCGTGCAGACTGATCGGCCGGTTGAGTTTTTCAAGAGCCTTGATGTCCACCATGCCGAACTTTCCCGTCTCGTCTGAGGGGTCGGGGTAGAACTCGCGGATCACCTCGACGGTTCCGACAATCTCCTTTCCCTCATTGGAATGGTAGAAGAACCCGGTGTCGCCCAGGCGCATCTTCATCATGTTCTGCTTGGCAAGGTGGTTGCGCACGCCATTCCAGAACGTGCCTTTGGCGCCGGCGGCCACCTGTTGGTCCCACGACCACTTGAAGGGTTCGGACTTGAACAGCCAATGGGCCATTGCGGGGTGCTCCTATTCCGATTTCTGCGGACGTTCGATTAGGCCGGCAATGGCCTCGCGGACGGACAGCCGGCCAGCCACGACCATCGCCACGGCGGTCGCGATTGGCATCTCGACCCCTTTCGACCGGGCCATGGCGACCAGCGCCGGGGCAGTGAATGCCCCTTCCGCCAACTTGCCGGCCCCAGCCTCGGCAACGCTCTGGCCCCGGCCAAGCGCTACGCCGAATGTGAAATTGCGAGACTGGGCCGAGGAGGCCGTCAGGACAAGATCGCCCAGGCCGGAAAGCCCCATCAGCGTATCTGGCCTTGCACCGACACCGGCGGCAAGGCGGCGCAGTTCGGCAAAGCCGCGCGCCACGAGTGCGGCGCGGGCGCTTTCGCCAAGGTTCGCGCCGGAGACGATGCCGGCAGCAATCGCCAGCACGTTTTTAGCCGCGCCACCAATCTCGACGCCGCGCACATCGTCGCTGTGATAGATGCGAAAGCCCGGCCCCGCGATCGCGGTGGCGAGGTCTGAGGCGCGGCCCGCGTCGGCAGCAGCGAGGGTTACGGCGGTCGGCAGGCCCCGGGCGATATCGGTGGCAAAGCTCGGTCCGGACAGGATGGCCGGTGCGGCCTCGGGCACCGTCGAGCGCAGGATGTCGGTAACGAAGGCGCCCGTGTGTTGCTCGATCCCCTTGGCAGCTGCCACAAGCGCGGTTCCGGGCCGGATCAACGGCGCAAGATCCGTCATGGCCTCGCGAAGGTTCTGTGTCGGAATGGCGATGATCAGTGTATCGGCCCCGGCGCCCGTTTCAGCATCAGCGACCGGGGTGATGGCGTCGGGCAATCGGACGCCAGGAAGGTGGCGGGTATTCTCGCGGCGGCTGGCCATTTCCGCCATGGCCGCGCCGTCGCGGCCCCAGAGCAGAATCTCGCGCCCGGCGCGGGCCGCCACCAGGGCCAGCGCAGTGCCAAAGGCGCCGGCCCCGAAAATGGCGAGGCGCGGGGTGCGGTCCGTCATGCCTTGGCTCCAAGCCGTCCGGCACCGAGCGCGGGCACGGCGCGGCCGTCCAGCGGCCAGCGGGCGCGGGCCGGGCTTTCAAGATCATCCACGAGCCCGAGCGACAGCCGTTCGATGCCGGCCCAGGCGACCATCGCGCCATTGTCGGTGCAAAGCTCCGGCGGCGGTGCCACCAGTTTGACACCGGCTTCCAGCGAAAAGCGTTGCAGCGCGCGGCGAATGGCGCGGTTGGCTGCGACTCCGCCCGCCACCACCAGTGCATTCGGCTGGCCGATGTCGGCCCGGAATTTCCGGATACCGGCGCGCACCCGGTCGACCAGCATGTCCACAACCGCCGCCTGGAAGGAGGCGCAAAGATCGGGGATATCGCCTGGCTGCAGGGGGGCGATGGCCTCGGCCTGCTGACGCACGGCCGTCTTCAGGCCGGAGAGCGAAAAGTCAGGTTCCGCCCGGCCCAGAAGCGGGCGCGGCAAATCGAATCGCTCGGGGTTGCCGCGTTCGGCAGCGGCTTCCACCTCCGGACCGCCGGGATAGGGCAGGCCCAGCATTTTTGCCACCTTGTCGAACGCCTCGCCCAAGGCATCGTCGATGGTGGTGCCGATGCGGCGATACTGCCCGACACCTTCAACCGCGACCAACTGGGTATGCCCGCCTGAAACAAGCAGCAACAGGTAGGGAAAGGCGATGCCGTCGGTCAGGCGGGGCGTCAGCGCATGGGCTTCGAGGTGATTGACGGCGATCAGCGGTTTGCCGGTGACAAGGGCGAGGGCCTTGGCCGCTGTCAGCCCCACGAGGACGCCGCCGATCAGACCCGGGCCAGCGGAGACGGCGATCCCGTCGATCCGGTCGAGACCGATTGTCGCAGTCGCAAGCGCCCGTTCGATCAGGGTGTCGAGCACCTCGACATGGGCACGGGCGGCAATCTCCGGAACGACGCCGCCGAAGGCGACGTGCTCATTGATCTGCGAGCGCACCTCGTTGGCAAGGATGGCGCCCGAACCATCACCACGGCGCAATACGATGGCCGCGGCCGTTTCGTCGCAGGTTGTCTCAATGCCCAGTACGCGCATGGTCCTGTCTCGCAAAGCGCCGTCGATTGCGGCGCGGGCCCCAAGCGTATAGTGAGGCGGGCGTCATCTCGCAAAGAATTCCGTATCGCGGAGGGTATTTCATGGCTGAACCGTTGACCATCGGCACACGTGGAAGCCCGCTCGCACTGGCGCAGGCCAATTTGGTTGCCGGACTTCTGGCGACGGCTTCAGGCGGAACGGTGGCCGATTTTCCGCTGACTATCATCCGGACCACGGGGGATGCGACACAAGATCGCGCACTGGCCGATATCGGCGGCAAGGGGCTGTTCACCAAAGAGATCGATGCGGCGCAACTCGGCGGCAGCGTCGATGTCGCCGTGCATTCGGCCAAGGATCTGCCGACCAGCCTGCCCGAGGGGCTTGTGGTTGCAGGATACCTGCCACGCGAGGATGTGCGCGATGCCTTCATCGGTCATGGCGGCAGGGGGCTGATGGATTTGCCGAAAGGCGCCGTCGTCGGCACGGTTTCACTGCGACGTCAGGCGCTTCTCCGTCGGTTGAGGCCGGATCTTGAGATCATCGTGTTCCGCGGCAATGTCGGTACGCGCCTCGACAAGGTAGCGAGGGGTGAGGTGGATGGTACGCTGCTGGCGCTTGCCGGCCTGAAGCGGCTCGGTCTGGCCGACAGGGCGACCGAGTTTCTTGATGCGACGCGGTTTCCGCCGGCGGTGGGGCAGGCAGCCATCGCCATCGTCACCCGGCTGAACGATGCGCGCACGATGGGGCTGGTTTCCCGGATTATCGACCGCGATACGGGAACGGCGGTCCAGGCCGAGCGAGGGTTTCTCACCGCGCTGGATGGTTCCTGCCGGATGCCGATTGCCGCCCATGCGGTGGTTCGAGAGGGGCGTGTGGTGTTGTCCGGGATGGTTCTGTCCCCCGATGGTCGCCAGGCGCATGACATCGCCGGGGAAGGTGCGCCGGAGGAAGCCGAAGCGCTCGGGCTCAGGCTCGGAAGCGCGCTTCGGCACCGGTTGGGCGAAGCGTTTCTCGCGGCGCTCAAGGCCTGATGCGTGTTCTGATCACCCGGGCGGAGCCGGACGCTGTGGTAACGGCTGCGACGGTGGTCGCGCTTGGGTATGAGCCAATTGTCGCACCCCTGTCATGGATTGAGGTTGCGCCGCAGCCCGCTGTCACTCCGGCTTGCGACGTGGTGCTCGCGACCAGCCTCAACGCGTTGCGCTGCGCCGATCTTGCTCCCCTCCTGCCCCATGCCGGCTTTGCGGTGGTGGGCGCAAGAAGCGCCGATCATGTCAAGGCGCTCGGGGGGCGTCTTTTTTGCGCGCCGGCGGCTGGTGCAGCCGATCTGGTCCGGCGTGTGATTGCCGGGACCCCTCGCGAGGCGCGCCTGCTTTATCTCGCAGGTGAGCCGCGCAAGTCCGCGCTTGAAGACGCATTGCGGGCCGCAGGGTATGACATGACCGTTCTGGTTGTTTATTCTGTCGTCGCGGCCCGGCACCTGCCGCCAGAGGTTGCATCGGCGCTCGCCACCGGCCACATTGATGTGGTCCTGCACTATTCGCGCGAGGGCGCGGCGCGGTTTTCCCGGCTTGCGGCGGGGGTCCGCGCTGCGGACAAGCCGCTCCGCCATGTCTGTCTTTCTGCTGATGTGGCAGCCGGGCTCGGGCCCGGTGAGGGCGATGACATCCGCGTTGCGGCGCATCCGGATGAGGCCAGCCTTTTGGCCGTGCTGGAAGTTTTCCGTTGACGAACCCAAGGGTTCATTGCCACCACAGTCACGGGAATGCTGCAATCGGGGTCCAGTTTCGCTCGGACCCGCAGTATTGCCCGAGGAGGAACCGATGACCGCAACGCCAAAACCGGATGTGGATCTGCCGCCGTCCAAGGATCGTGTGACAGAGATCGATCTTGCCAAGGTGGATGTGAAGGACATCACTTCCGAAACGGACAAGACGGCCAAGGGCGCTGATGCAAATCCGGCGACGGGCGCATCAGGGCCCGCGCCGGCTGCACCGGTTCCGCCACCGGTGGAGCCATCGCGCGGCGGTGCTGGCTGGCCGGTTGTCGGCGGCGCGGTTGCCGGGGCCATCTTCGGCCTGCTCGGCGCGAATATTCATCAGACCATTCAGGCGCCGCCGGTTACGGTGGCTGACCCGCGCGTCGCCCAGGTGGAGGCGGGAATTTCTGCCGCACGGCAGGCGGAACAGCGGATCGAGGGGCAGATCAAGGCGCTGGAAGCCCGCGCGAAAGTTGCCGAGGACAAGGCTGCGGCCGCCGAGCAGCGCGCAGCCCAGGCCGAGCAGAAGGCAGCGGCAATCGCAGCGCCGCTCGATGGCCGTATCAAGGCCGCTGAAGGCAAGATCGGCGCGGTTGCCGGTGAAGCCGGTGCGCTTTCCCGGAAGATCGAGGGCCTTGGCAAGGTCGAGGCGCCCAAGGTTGATCTTGCACCGCTGGTGGCGCGGCTGGATGCGCTGGACAAGGCGCTTGGCGCCAACAGTGCCCGGCTCAGCGCCGGCACGGATGCGGCCTCTGCGCTTGATGACCGGATTAAGAAGGCCGAACAGGCGCTGAATAATCTTTCGGCCCGGAAATCGGCGGATACGGCAACCGCCACCCTGTCGACGACCGCATTGGTGCGTCGTGCGCTGGAAGGTGGCGAGGCGATTGGCGCTCACATTGCAGCCTTGCGCGCCCAGGGCGTTCCGGATGCGCTGCTGCGTCCGCTCGCGCCCTATGCCGACAAAGCGGCACCGCCCCCCAACGCGCTTGCCACCCAATTGAACGGGCTGGCTGCCACCCTGCCCAAGCCTGTCGCGGAACCAGCAAAGACCGGCGGAATTTTGGAGCGGATCAAGGCCGGCCTGCTCAGCCAGGTCGATGTGCGCGCCACCGGCGCCGTGCCGGCCGATGCCGCGCCGGTGATTGCCCGGGCGCGCGCCCGGTTGCTGGTCGATGACGGAGCGGGTGCGCTTGCAGAACTCAAGCAACTGAATGCGGAGCAGCAGGCGCATCTGAAGCCGCTGACAGAGGCGATCGCGGCGCGTGTGGCCGGTTTCGAGGCTGTCCGGATGATCGAGGCGGAGGCCCTGGCGGCGACCGCCCGCAAGAGCTAAGCGAGGGCATCCTGATGATTCGCATGTTGGTTTTCTTCGCTATTCTTTTGGCCGCCGCGCTCGGCCTCATGCTGTTGCTTGAAACGCCGGGACAGGTGTCGCTCAGTTATGGTGGCTTTGAATATACAGTGACGCTGGCCAAGGCGGTGCTCGCTCTGGCTGTGATCTTTGTCGTTCTGATGCTGCTCTGGAGCTTGCTGCGGCTGATCTTCCGCCTGCCTGGCCTTCTGTCCCTGAGCGGACGGATGCGGCGGCGCGCGCGCGGGTATTCGGCTGTGTCGCGCGGTATGGTGTCGGTTGGCATCGGCGATCGGCGGGCTGCCCAGCGTTTCGCCAGCGATGCCGAGCGCCTGCTGGGGCGCGAGCCGATGACATTGCTGCTGAAAGCGCAAGCCGCGCAGCTTTCCGGCGACAAACCGGCGGCAGAACAGGCCTTTACCCGGATGCTGGACAATCCGGAGATGAAAATTCTCGGCCTGCGCGGACTTTACGTCGAGGCACGCCGCAATCAGGGCGCGGAAGCGCGGACCTTTGCCGAGGAGGCCTTTCGGCTTGCGCCCTCTGCGCCTTGGGCAAGCGATGCAGTGCTCGAGTATCGCACCGCGGACAAGGATTGGCGCGGCGCGCTTGCCGTGGTGGACGAGACGGCCAGCCGCCGGAATATCGACCGGGAGACCGCGCGACGGCAACGGGCGACCCTTTTGACCGCGTCGGCTCTTGATGCCCTGGACCATGCGCCGGATGAA
The DNA here is from genome assembly GCA_020161975.1 of Pseudomonadota bacterium. Lineage (GTDB taxonomy): Bacteria > Pseudomonadota > Alphaproteobacteria > Rhizobiales > Beijerinckiaceae > JAIUNP01. The sequence goes on along the minus strand of JAIUNP010000050.1, from coordinate 5,675 downwards.
GCGTTTCGGCATGCCGTCGATGCGCTGAAGCTCAATCCGGGTCAGGTGGTGGCGGCAAGTCTGGTTGCGCGTCGTCATTCGGCGAAGGGCGACTACAGCAAAGCGTCGAAAGTGATCGAGACGGCTTGGAAGATCCTGCCACACCCCGATCTTGCCGAGGCCTATCTCGATGTCCGGCCCGGGGATTCCAGCCTCGACCGGCTCAAGCGGGCCCGCTACCTTGCGAAAATGGCGCCCAACGCCCGCGAATCGCGATTGATGGTGGCGCGGGCCGCGCTGGACGCGCGTGAATTCAACCTGGCGCGCGAACAGCTTGAATCTCTCGTTCTCGATCAACCGACGGCCCGTGTCTGCCGCCTGATGGCAGAGCTTGAAGACAAGGAAACGGGCAATGTGGGGCTGGTTCGCAAGTGGTTGTCCCGCGCCTCCATTGCACCTCGCGACCCGGCATGGGTTGCAGACGGATTTGTTTCCGAGCGCTGGCTTCCGGTCAGTCCGGTGACCGGGCGGATTGATGCCTTTGCCTGGATTGCCCCGCCCCAGTCGCTCGAATCGCAGGTGCGAGCTTCGATTGACGCCGACCGCGTTCAGGCGCTGCCGGAGGCAGAACCAGTCGAGGCGACACGTATTGCTCCTCCAGAGCCGGAGACGGTTACAACAGTGGAGCCGATCCCAGAGCCTGAACCTGAGCCGCCGGCTACGCCCGCGCCGGAGGCGCAAGTTGCCGCAGATGCGGCAGCGCCAGCCACGCTTTCGACCCGCCTGCCGGATGATCCCGGGCCACGGCTACCGGATGGGAAGCAGAAGAAGGGCTGGCGCCTTTTCGGTTGAACTGAAAAGGGCGTTGCACTTGGGGAAGAGTCCCGCTATTGCAGCGGGATTGCCGCAATAGCTCAGCTGGTAGAGCACGTCATTCGTAATTAGCGGGTCCGCTAGAGAATGATGTTCGAAGCCAGTGTGTTGGAGTTGGTGAATGTAAGTTAGTAGGGCCATAGTATGGCCCTGTATGAAGGGTTAAGCCGCTTTAGCTCAGTTGGTAGAGCACGTCATTCGTAATGATGGGGTCGGGGGTTCGAATCCCTCAAGCGGCACCACTTCCTCCGAGATTGAGAAGTTAGTCAGAGCGTTTGGCGGAATCGTGGCCTACATTCGCGTCGAGCGAAACACTTCTAGTCCGGCAGTTCGTTTAGAAGGTGCTCGGCCAGCGCGCGAGCGGCCATTGGCGGCGGCGAGAAGGCAAGGTGTCGTTGCCGGAATATGCCCACGAGAAGCGATGCTGCGAAGCGCCAGAAATGATCGTCGTCAGATAAAGGCGTATTGTACAGCAATGTCGTCAGTCTGGTCTTGATCGAGAAGTAGTCAAAGTTCCCGCCGTGCTGCGGGGTGATCTCGTGGAGGATGAGGGCAGCAAGCGCAAGCCCCATCGAACGCTTGCTCAGTACCTCTTGATAATTGTGTCCATGAGCTTTGGCGTAGTCGCCCAGCTTTACAGTCATGAATTCGCGCGCCCACACATCCGCCTGTAGTTCTTCTTCCTTCCTGTCTTTCGGGCGCTGATCGTCAAAATCGAGCATGACGTGCCTGAACTCATGAAGAAAGGTGAAGGCGACAGCCAACGATGTGAGATCGAACGCCGCTTGATACTGAGGGCCGGCGATTGCATTTCGATCGGATGATGGGCGCGGAAGGTCTTCGGGCCAGGGTGCAGCCCCAGCGTCAAGCTCCGCGATGAGGCGACGAGCTGCGGCGAGCTTTTCTTTGTAGTCGCGCTCTACCTCCGGAAGGTCGCTATCGTCATCAAACAAGTCCGTCAGGGTTTTTCCGCAAGGCGCCGACAGGACAACGTGAGGGCTGTAGCACTCTATCGCGCGCCAACCAGAAAAGCCGATCAACCAGAATACTTCCATCGTTTTCGGATTAAACTTGATCCGCTCTTTGGTGGCATCGAGGGTAATACCCGGACCGTCATCAGCAACGACGACTTTTGGATGGTACTTAACCCATAGGGTGTCGATTTCGTCGCTCCGCTCTGGCGTCGCCCCTTTCATGAGCGCCTTTATGATGTCTTCCGGCGACGGCAATTCCATTGTTGCGATTAACCTTCTCCAAGTACGCGACTGTTAATTGAAAAGTCATTCTGTCGCATCGTAGCCGAGTATATGGTTGTGCGGTCGGCGGCTTAGTCAACTCGCAACATGGGTTCAGGTCACGCGAGGTCAGCGACGCGCGCGAGGACGAGGTTCGCCGCAAGGCCGCTGGTGGCGATCACGGTCCGCTGTTCGACTGACGCGCCTCAGCGCCCTTCCAGCCGCCGCCTGACGGCCTTCCGAACGCGATACCAATAGGTCTGCTCCGCGCCGTCGCTGTCGTACCACGCGCGCTCGTGGCGGGCGAAAACCTCAAGCTCGGGGTCGGGATATCTGGCTATGATGTCGTCAGCCACGCGGGCGATGTCGTCGGTGGGGATCAGTCTCGGCTTGATCGCGTCCGTCCAAATCGTCCACAGCACAAGGCCGACGAAGATAAGCGCCTGCCCGCCGAAGAAGATCAGCAGGAGCCAGGAAACTGCTTGAACAAGGACATCCCACATCGCGCTAGCCCTAATGAAACGCGATGTAGCTTATAGTCGACAAGCGCAAATCGAAAGCGAAATGAGACTCATAGTCCGTGGTCTTATAGTCTTCATCTCGCGCCAATGGCGCACATGGAAGACGTATGCGCGATACTTGCCCGGAACATCAAGGCAGCTCGAAGCCTCTTGGGTTGGTCCCAGGAAGAGCTTGCCGCGCGCGCCGAGATCGACCGTACCTATATCTCAGGCGTTGAGCGGCAAGTGCGAAACCCGACGATTACCGTGGTCGCCAAGTTGGCCAAAGCTCTCGGCACCACCACGGCGGACCTGCTGACCGACCGAGCGGGATGACCGGTGCGGGACGGAACTGGCCAAACTGCGACCCTCATGCCCCGCATAACCCAACCAACCGCACATAACCCCGCCACGCTGGCCCTCAGAGCGCCTCGGAGGCGCGTTTTTAGTGGCGCTGGCATAATGGGCCGTGCAGTGGTCGACACGCCTCCTGCCGCGTCTGAGGTGGCAGCAAAAACAGGGGCGGCGGTGAGCTTACCACCGCCGCCCGGTTTGAACAGGTATGGCAGGTTTTTGCGCGGCCATGCGGGCCAAATAAAACCCGGCAAACCGGCCCAAACCTGCCCGCCTGGCGCTTCGATCAGAACGGTGCGCTGTCTGACCGTTGCGGCTCCTCCCGCCGCCTTCCGACTTCAAGCACACGGTAGTGTTTGACGCCGGAACTGTCGGTCTCGGCCTTGAGGATCATTCCGCCCGCAACCCGCCCCATATGCCTACGGAGAAACTTTCCGGCACTGCGCGTGTTGAACACCCTACCGTTGGTGTTGGCGATCAGTTCATTGATGATCGTCTGAGCACCGTCATGGCCTTCATCCAAGGCCATGCGGCCAACTTCGCTGAGGCTAAGCTGCCGATCCTGAAAGACATCGCGCCAGAGCCGCAGAAAATCGACCAGAAGCGCCTTGTGCGGGTCCTCTGCCATCACCAGTTCGCGGGTTAGCTCCGGGTCCGGCTGATCGAGCCAGACCAAGGCCTCTCGGATCAATCCCCACTGCTCGAACCCACCGATTTTCTTAAGTGGCTTCGGCCTGCCCGCCACAATATACGCGCGCAGGATCGTCAGTGCCGCAACGACAAGCTGAGGCCGCGTCTCGGTGGTCTCAGAAATCGCATCGAAGCTGTAAGCGATCTGGTCGGGCCGCTCCTCGCCCGTATCGATCCGGCAAAAGAGTGTTCGGCGTGTGATGTCGCCCGCAAGTTCGATGTTATTGCCAGTCGCGATGACAAGGCTGCCGGTAGGCACATTGGCGACTTCGGACCGACCGAGGATACGCGGCCTCACCTTTTCCTGGGTCAACATCGTGCAAAGGAAATCACCCTCTATCGGGCGGTCGCAATTGTCGATGACAATTACAGGGTCACCCGCCATCAGCACCGACGAAAGCCGCTTTTCGTTTTCTTCATCCGATTTACCCTGAGACATCATCGCGGGCTTGTGTCCGGTTGCAATTATGCAGACGATTTCCGAAAGCAGCGATTTGCCGGACCCAGCGGTGGGCGCGTCGAGGGCGATCAGTGGAGCGGACGGGAACATGCGACGCACCAGTGCCGTCATGACGGCGGCGAGTGCAACGCTGCGATGCGGTTCGCCATCGAACCGGACTTCGCGGAACGGGCGCTTCAGAACCTCCAGCGCAGCGCAAGCCTCCTCCTTCGTCGGGCTGTCGGGAATTCTGGCGAATTCCGTTCGCCCCGGATCGTAAAGAAGCCCGGTATCGGAGTCGTAGCCCTTATCCTGCAGGACAGACCCGTCCGGGCGAAGCGTCGGGGCCTGAATGACGCCCTTCAGGAACCGCAGATTCCAGTTCCCCACGCGGGCTAGGTATGCTGTCGCGGCTTCGGTTGGAGGATCGACGGGGACCAGCCCCTTCTTTTGCCTCCTGGCCCATCGGGCATGGCGGGCGAACTGTTCGCGAAGCCAAGGTGTCGTCACTGTTTGCAGCACGAGCGATCCGGTTTCACGCTTGATCCCGTCGCTTTCCGCACTGGTCTGAATCCGGGCAACCCGTACCAAGGATTCAAAACGCTGGAAGATGTCGACGTTATTGTCGATCAAAGCCTGTTCGGCCCGATCCACTGCCTGCGGAAGTTCGCCGGGCCGCACAACGATGGCGTTAGGGTCAACCCCGTCTCCGTCATCGCCAAGCCATTTGCGGAGTGTCTTTTCCATCGGCTCGATGCCGAGGAGTTCGCACAGTGTGGGTAGTCCCCACGCTGCCTCGCCTGCGTCGATTTTCTCTCGGCTCGCGGCTGCCTTGCCGCGCTTGTCGGCCTCCTCGTCGTCCGCAAGGCCCGCGAGGTGTTTCACCCACCCGTCAATTTCCTCGTCGGAGAAACCGGCGCGGACTAACGTCCCCGCTAAAGCAAGGCAGACACTGTCTCGATTGCCCGGCGAGCGCGGATAGCGATTCAGAATAACCGCCAGGAAGGCAGTACATCCGGCATAACGTTCCAGTCCCTCTGCATCCTCGTCAGGAACCCCGCGCGGATCGTCATTCCACCGCAGAAGCTCCCCGTTCGGATGGACCGAAGGTGGGACCATCGTTTGCAGGCCATCGCCACGGAGTTCCAGAACTGTATCCTTGTCAGCATCGAACAGGTTCTTCGCGCCTGAAGGTATCTGATAGCGGATATTCTTCCGTACCGTGCCCTTGGCGAAGCGATGGCTATTTGGCGAGCCGGGTCGCCCGAAACTGGGCAAGCGATGAAGCACAAGATCGGCCATCAGTGCCGCTTCCAGCCAGTCGAAATCGAGGTCGATCAAACCGCGCGAACGTTCGCCCAGAGCGATACCGACGTTGCTTACCGCGCCATAGGCGAAAAACAACTCCTCGTCGGTCCGTTCAACAACCGTCTTCCACTTGCCTTTTGGAGCCTTTTCACGGGCGGGGAGCACAAGAGGCTCCCAGCCCAGAGATTTATAGAAGACGGCGGCGTCTCCGGGCATCGCGAATTGCTTTTGGGAATCGAGTGTTGATTACCGCTGAGAACTGACCCGGCGGGCTCGTAAATTTCCACTGAGATTTGA
>JAIUNP010000049.1 GCA_020161975.1 Pseudomonadota bacterium | reverse complement strand
GCTCATGCAGGTACTCGGTCAGATCCTCGGCCATGCGCTTTGTGAGCACCGTGACGAGCGTGCGATAGCCGGCCTGCGCCACGGCTTTCACCTCGCCGAGGAGGTCGTCGACCTGCGAGCGCGCGGGGCGGACGATCACCTCGGGGTCGATGAGGCCGGTCGGGCGGATCACCTGCTCGACGAAAACGCCCCCCGTCCGGTCCATTTCCCAGCCGCCAGGGGTGGCCGAAACATGGACTGTCTGCGGGCGCATCGCCTCCCATTCCTCGAAGCGGAGCGGGCGGTTATCCATGCAGGACGGCAGGCGGAAGCCGTATTCGGCCAGCGTCGCCTTCCTCCGGAAGTCGCCCTTGTACATGGCGCCGATCTGCGGAACCGTGACATGGCTCTCGTCGGTGAAAACCAGCGCATTGTCGGGCAGGTATTCGAACAGCGTCGGCGGCGGTTCGCCCGGCTTGCGGCCCGTCAGATAGCGCGAATAATTCTCGATGCCCTGGCAGGAGCCGGTTGCCTCCAGCATTTCGAGATCGAACACGGTGCGCTGCTCAAGGCGCTGCGCCTCGATGTAGCGACCCATGCGGTTAAGGTCGGTGAGGCGCTGTTTCAGTTCTTCCTTGATCGATTTCGTCGCCTGCGTCAGCGTCGGGCGCGGCGTGACATAGTGGGAATTGGCGTAGACCTTCACATATTTGAGATCGTTGGTCTTTTGCCCGGTCAGCGGATCGAACTCCGCAATGCTTTCGATTTCGTCGCCAAAGAGACCGATGCGCCAGGCGCGGTCCTCTGCGTGGGCGGGGAAAAGCTCGATGTTGTCGCCGCGCACGCGGAAGGTGCCGCGCACGAAATCATGCTGGATGCGCTTGTATTGCAGGGCGACGAGATCGGCGATCAGCTGCCGCTGTTCGATCGTCTCGCCAACCTCGATGGAAAAGGTCATCGCGGTGTAGGTTTCCACCGAGCCGATGCCGTAGATGCAGGAGACGGAGGCGACGATGATGGCGTCATCGCGTTCAAGAAGGGCGCGCGTCGCAGAATGACGCATCCGGTCGATGGCCTCGTTGATCGTCGATTCCTTGGCGATATAGGTATCCGTGCGCGGAACATAGGCTTCCGGCTGGTAATAATCGTAGTAGGAAACGAAATATTCGACTGAATTATTTGGAAAAAAGCTCTTGAATTCGCTGTAAAGCTGCGCGGCCAGCGTCTTGTTCGGAGCAAGGATCAGCGCCGGGCGCTGGGTTGCCTCGATCACCTTGGCCATGGTGAAGGTCTTGCCCGAGCCCGTCACACCCAGAAGGACCTGATCACGTTCCTGCGCGTTCACTCCGGCCACGAGTTCGGCGATGGCGGTGGGCTGGTCGCCTTTGGGGTCAAATGCGGACTGCATCACGAAGCGGATGCCGCCCTCGCTCTTGTCCGGGCGGGGCGGGCGATGCGGCGTCCAGGCGCGGTTCTTGTCGATGAACGGGTTGCCGTCCTTCAGCAGTTGTTCCAGCGCAGCGGAAGTGGCGGCGACGCCATCGGAGGAATGCAGCGCCTCGTCGGCAAGCTCATCGCGGCTCAGCGCCTGCATCTCGGCGGGCAGGACCGGCAGGTTCAGGGCCTTGCCGAGGGCGGGGTCGAGACCGGTCACAGGCCCGGCAAAGGCGGCCTGCGGCGCCTCGCCGAACCCTGTGGCCTGTTCCAGCGCCGGGTTGAGAAGGGCCGCCAGATGCGAATCCAGCGGCTGAAGCGCGGGTTTGGATGCCTTGGATGCGGGGGTGCGGGGAGACTTTGCCATGACGGCAATATGGGGTGAATCGCGAACGAATGGGAGGGGTGGCACATTGGATTTCATTCCACGAGATCCGTGGTAGACACGTTTCATTTCAGGGATCGGGGGGACGGCTTGGGCTACGAACTGCATATAACGAGAGCCGAGCAGTGGTTGGATAGCCGAGATATGCCGATTACCAAGAAAGAATTTTTGGATTATCTTCAGACGGATGCAGAATTAAGGTCAACTGCCTCGGATGAAAGTAGTTTTGATGGAGAGAGCTTTGTATTTTTTAGTGACGAAAAGGATTGGGAAGGGTGCTGGATTGCATGGTTGGATGGTAAAATTTACTCAAAGAATCCAGATGAAAAAATGATTAAAAAGATGATACAGATAGCCGAATTGCTGGATGCTTCAGTTGTTGGCGATAATAATTAGCATTACACAAGTGCGGATTTTTTTGCCCCCATTGTTATCAAGAATTATGTGCCAAAAGAGCAGAGTGTTCGCAAAAGCGGCGCCGATCGGGCCGGAATTACATCTCAATATCCATTAAAAATCTGGAAGAAATTGATATTTATTGTAGTCGCACTGATAATCGGGTCCGGACTTCTTCGCGCCATTCTGCCGGGAGCACATTGACGTCCGCACCTGGCTGACGTCCGGGCAATTTTGCGCCACAACGTCGTGCACCCGCACATGCGGTTGACAAGCGGCGCGTTGGCGCGTTCAACCCGGCGCCATGACCGATGCACCCTATGCGCGCCGCCGCACCTTCGCGATTATTTCCCATCCGGACGCGGGCAAGACCACGCTGACTGAAAAGCTCCTGCTGTTTGGAGGTGCGATCCAGCTTGCCGGCGAGGTGAAGGCCAAGGCTGGCCGCCGCCAGACCAATTCGGACTGGATGGCCATCGAGCGACAGCGCGGCATTTCGGTCATCACCTCGGTGATGACATTTGAGTACAAGAATTGCGTGCTCAACCTGCTTGATACGCCCGGCCACGAGGACTTTTCGGAAGATACCTACCGTACGCTGACGGCGGTGGACTCGGCGATCATGGTGATTGACGCGGCCAAGGGCATCGAGGCGCGGACCCGCAAGCTGTTCGAGGTGTGCCGCCTGCGCGATATCCCGATCATCACCTTCATCAACAAGGTCGACCGCGAGACGCGCGAACTCTTCGACCTGATCGACGAGATCGAGAAGACGCTGGCGCTGGAATGCGCGCCGATGAACTGGCCGGTGGGTCGCGCCAAGGATTTCGCCGGCACCTACAATTTCGCCGATAAATCCGTGCGTCAGCTTGATGCCGACGAGGAAGCCTATCCCGTTTCCGGCCCGGACGATGATTATATCAGGGGTCTGCTTCCGGGGCCGGGCGTGTTCTCCGCTTTCGAGGAAGAGGTGATGCTGGCCGAAGAGGGGTTGAAGACGTTCGAAGAGCAAGCCTTTCTCGAAGGGCATCTGACCCCGGTCTATTTCGGCTCGGCGCTGAAGAACTACGGCGTCCGCGACCTGATCGACGCGCTGTGCGCCTTCGCCCCTCCTCCGCGCGAGCAGAAGGCGGATCGCCGCGTGGTGGAAGCAGGCGAGAAGAAGATGACCGGCTTCGTGTTCAAGATTCAGGCGAACATGGACCCCAACCATCGCGACCGCATCGCTTTCATGCGCGTCACGTCCGGCAAGCTGGAGCGGGGCATGAAGGCGAAGCTCGTCCGCACCGGCAAGCCGATGACGATTTCCGCGCCGATGTTCTTCTTCGCGCGCGACCGGCAGATTGCTGATGAGGCCTTTGCTGGCGACATCGTCGGCATTCCCAACCACGGCACCCTGCGCATCGGCGATACCCTGACTGATGGCGAGGATCTCGTCTTTCGTGGCGTCCCAAGCTTTGCGCCGGAGATTCTGCGCCGCGTCAAACTGAAGGACGCGATGAAGGCCAAGAAGATGAAGGAAGCGCTGCAACAGATGGCCGAGGAGGGCGTCGTGCAGGTCTTTCTGCCGCATGATGGAGCCCCCGCGATCGTCGGTGTGGTCGGCGCGCTTCAGCTCGATGTGCTGCGCGAGCGGCTCGCCGCGGAATATTCGATCCCGGTCGAATTCGAGCCGAGCCAGTTCAACGTCGCGCGCTGGGTCTCGCCAAAGCCGAAGGAGGACGGCGCGGCCTGGAAGAAGGAGGATTGGGCGCCGGTGGACACGTTCATGGAAAGCCACCGCTTTTCGATGGCGAACGATCTCGACGGCGACCCGGTGTTCCTGGCTTCATCTGCGTTCAACATGCGCTACGAGCAGGAGCGCGCGTCCGATGTCGCGTTCACGGATGTGAAGGATTACCAAAAGGGGTGAGGGTTTTCTGCTTCAAGGCGTGCGCCTCACCACGTCGTCATGGTCGGACTTGTTCCGACCATCCACGCCTTTGATCGCTTTCCTCACGCCAGCGTTTCGTAAAGATCGTTCCACTCCGGGTTCATCATCTCGATGGTGCGGATTTTCCATGCGCGAACCCAATGCTTCATGGTCGTCTCGCGCTGGATTGCATCGCGGATGTCCTCGAAATGTTCGTGCCAGACGAGCCGGTTGAGGCCGTATTGCTTCGTGAAGCCGGGATAGATGCCTTCGCGATGCTCAAAGATGCGGCGGGGCAGGTCGGCAGTTACGCCGAGGTACAGCGTGCCGTGTGGTCTGTTGGTGACGATGTAGAGGAAGCCGCCGCGTTGCATCACGAATGTTGTAAAGGCGTGGATGGTCGGAACAAGTCCGACCATGACGGCGGAAGGGGCATTTTCTCCCAACATGCGCTATGAGCATGAGCGCGCGCCCGATGTCGCGCTCACCGATGTGAAGGATTACCAGAAGGGGTGAGGGACGCGGTCGGCGCATATTGCTCGATTTCGTCGTAATAGATCGTGCGGTCGAAATGGGCGATGCGCGGATCGGATTGCAGCACGCGCCCGCCGATGAGGAAGGTCAAGGCGGCATCGTGCGGGGGGATGAAATTTGGACGGGTTGCAGGACTTGCCCAGCACTCGGCGCGTCGTGGATATTTTTCAGCCTGATTTTCTTCTAACTTGCCGATCGGCGTCTTGATCTCAAAGTGAAGTGCCAAGCGTTTCGCGTCGGCTGATTCACTAACGATCAAAACATCCGTTTCCGCGCCTTTGCCGGAACAACATGGACAGGTCGGCTTGTTCCGAAAATAATTGAACCAATATGGGTTCTTCATGTTCTTGCTTCGGAGCTTGGCCTGTACATCGGCCGGAACTGGAGTGTATGAGGCGCCTGCAAACGGTGTTTCCTCCAGCAAGTACGCTCGAAATGCCGCATTGCCCAGCACGGCATTTGCGATTGCATGTGCAAAGGGCAGTTCGTTCTTGGAATACGTCATGGATTGCTCCCTAAGATAACTTGATGCGGTAACGCGTCCGTGTCAATTCTCTCTAATCGCGTACAATAATGATCATGCACCCGCCTCCTATTCGGAACTCCGCACTACGCTGGCCGCGATGCTCGACAGCGTGACCAACGATCATGAGCCGGTCATCATTACGCGCGTCCGGGGCCAGCCTTCAGCGGTGCTCATGTCGCTGAAGGATTATCTCTATTGGCAGGCGCATGATGCCAAGCTGCTGACGCGGCTCAACGCGCTGATCACGGAATGTATACGGACGCCGTTTCAAGGAACGGGCAAGCCCGAACCCTTACGGGGATCGCTCTCCGGGCGGTGGTCGCGGCGGCTGAACCGCGAACACCGGCTGGTGTATCAGGTTAGGGATGACGCGCTGATGATTGCCCAGTGCCGGGCGCATTACTGAGGGCAAGATGTGGATGGTCGGAACACGTCCGACAATGGCGAGGGGTGAGATATTTTCCTTCAACATGCGCTACGAGCAGGAGCGCGCACCCGATGTCGCGTTCACGGATGTGAAGGATTACCAGAAGGGGTGAGCAAGGGATGCTGGACGGATATATCGCATCATTCGCCACCTCGCCGCTCGCCGGCTTCGGTGACCTGTCACCCTGGCACATGACTGCGCAGGCGGCCGATCTCATGCGCCGCATGATGCGGACGCTGCCGGTTGACCGGTTTCTGATCACCGATGACATCGCCGTGCACCGGATGGCCCATATCGAGCAGGGGGCTGTGATCAAAGGACCGGCAATCATTGGCGAGGGTTGTTTCGTCGGGATGAATGCGCTGCTGCGCGGCGGTGTCTGGCTCGCGCCCCATTGTTCGGTCGGGCCCGGCTGCGAGGTAAAATCGTCTTTTCTCTTCGCAAAGGCGCGGCTGGCGCATTTCAACTTCGTCGGGGATTCCCTTCTTGGTGCGGATGTGAACTTCGAAGCCGGCAGCATCATCGCCAATACGCGTAACGAACGAGGTGGAGCCGTAAGGGTGCGCCTGGATGGCGTTCTGACGGAGACTGGAGTGCCAAAATTCGGAGCGGTCGTCGGGGATGGTGCGCGCGTCGGTGCCAATGCCGTTCTTGCGCCGGGGACAATTCTGCATCCAGCCGCCGTGGTCGACAGGCTCGAACGTGTCGATCAGGAACGGTGACGCCCGCGTCGCGTCGGAATGGGTGCAGCGGTAATGGAGGCCTGATCGCGCAATGTCAGCGCTTTTCCATTGCCAGGACTGCCCACCAGAGAAACTGCCGCGTCGATCACATTGGAAATCGGACCATTGTCATCGCGGGTGGCCGGGGCAAGGCTGCCGCCGGACATTCCCGCGCAAATCTGCTGCATGAAGATCGTCTTCGCAGGGACGGCGCAGAAGGATTCCCTCTTCTGGCAGGCCCATGACGCCAGATTGCTGACGATGCGCTCTTGATTGCGCAGTGCCGGGGGCATTACTAGCGGCCCTCCCTGCGTTTTCCCCGGATGTCTCCATGCCCACCCATTCAGCCCCGTGCGGGCTCGACTTCGGCACGTCGAATTCCACGCTCGCCGTCCCCACCGGCGATGGGCCAGCTCTTGTGCCGTTGGAAGGCGAACACGTGACCCTGCCCAGCGCGATGTTCTTCGGCTTTGATGCGGAACACGCCTTTCTGGTGGGGCGTGCGGGCGTTACCGCCTATATCGACGGCGTTCAGGGCCGGCTGCTGCGGTCGCTGAAGTCAATCCTCGGCTCGTCCCTCATTGATGAGAAAACGCCGGTTTTCCGTAAGCGGATGGCCTTCTCCGAGATTATCGGGCGCTATCTTGCCGAGGTGAAGCGGCGGGCCGAAGTGCGGCTGGGCCATCCCATCGACCAGGTGGTGATGGGGCGTCCGGTCCATTTCGTCAATGACGATCCGGTCGGCGACCGCCATGCCGAGGACAGTCTGCGAAAGATTGCGCATGGCATTGGTTTCAGGGAGGTGTCGTTTCAGTACGAGCCAGTGGCCGCTGCGCTCGATTACGAGCGGCAGATTACGCGTGAGACGCTGGTTCTGGTCGCCGACATTGGTGGCGGCACCTCGGATTTCACCATTGTTCGCCTCTCGCCGCAGCAGCATGGTCAGCGCGAGCGTGCCTCCGATCTTCTGGCGAATGGCGGCATCCGGCTCGGAGGAACGGACTTCGACACCAGCCTCTCCATGGCGGCTTTCATGCCGTTACTTGGCCATGGCACACCGCAGAAGCGGCAGGAACTGGAGGTTCCGGCGAGGCCTTACTGGGACCTGTCCACCTGGTCCGCTGTGCATCTTCTTTATGAACCCAAGCGGATTCTGGAACTCAGGAGCATCCGCCAGGCCGCGCTTTACCCCGAACATATCGACCGGCTGCTCCGCATCATTGACCACCGCCGCGCCCACAGCCTGCTGATCGCCGTAGAAGCTGCAAAAATTGCATTGTCGGATGCCGAGCGCGCTACTGCCGCGCTGGACTGGATCGAGCCAGGTCTCGCTGTGGACTGTACTGAGGAAGGTTTCCGCCAGGCGACACGCCGGCTTCACGAGCGCCTGCGGACAACCGTTTTGTCCTGCGCACAGGCTGCCGGAATCCGGATCGATCAACTCGATGCGATCTACTTCACCGGTGGCACCAGCCAGATTCCGGATGTGCGCGCCACCATCGCCTCCTGTTTTCCTGAATCCGCGATTGTGGATGGCGACCGCTTCGGCTCGGTTGGCCTTGGCCTCGCGGTCGAGGCGCAACGGCGTTACGGCTGAGCCTCGGATGGACCGCCCACCACCTTCAGCCCGTGGCCCAGCGCCACCCGCTCGTCGAACACGAAACAGCCGCCCTGCCAGCGGCTTTCGGCTTCCGGAACGTCTTCAAGATACTTCAGGATGCCACCCCTGAGGTGGTAGACCTCCGCGAACCCTTCGTTGAGCATGAAGGCGCTGGCCTTTTCACAGCGGATGCCGCCGGTGCAGAACATGGCGATGCGCCGGTGTTTCGCAGGATCGAGTTTCTCGCGCACGAAGGTCGGAAACTGGCCGAAGGATGCGATGTTGGGGTCGAGCGTGCCCTGAAACGACCCCATCTCCACCTCGAAATGATTACGGGTGTCGATCAGCAGCACATCCTCCTGCCCGATCAACGCGTTCCAGTCCTCCGGCGCGACATAGGTGCCGACACGGCGCGTTGGATCGGCGGAAGGAACGCCGAGGGTCACGATTTCCTTCTTGAGGCGCACCTTCAGGCGCTTGAAGGGAATTTCCGGGGCAGCCGACATCTTCGCCGGCAGGGCAAGGCCGGTCAGGGCGCGCATCGCATCCAGCGTCGCCGCGAGCCCGTCCGGCGGGCCGGCGAGCGTGCCATTGATGCCTTCGGGCGCGATGAGGCAGATCCCGCGCACACCGTGGTCCATAAAGAGCGCGCGGATGGCTGTGCGGAGCCGAGACAGGTCCGAAAGCGGGGCGAATTCATAAAATGCGGCAACGGCGATGGTCATGCGCCCTTTTGGCTCCTCTCGCGCCGGGCGTCAATTCCACTGGCGGCTCACCCGATTGTAGATCTTGCGGTCGCGGCTGCCGGACGAACCGCGGTCCGGGCCAAAGCAGAAGGTGCGCAAGGTTGAACCGGAATAGAAGGCACCCACCCTGCCGCCAACGCTGTTGGCCCTGTCGGCATCCACCGAGACGGAGGTGGGGTTGGTCAGCAGCACATATTCCATGCGGTCGAACTCGACGCCGAAATGGTTGCCCCAGTGCTGCATGGCGGTGCAGAAGCGGGAGATGTTAGCCCGCGTCTCATCAACAAGATCGACCGGATAGGCGCTGCGCGAGGCGCCAAAGGCGCCGATGCGGAAGCCGGACACCGCGCCCTGTTCGGTCCGGATGCCGAAGGGCGCGGCGCCTTCAAAGCCGATGCGCGCCCGCTCCCGCGAGCCGCGGTTGTTCACCGACCAGTTGATCGGTTCGGCGGCGATGAACACGACGCCAAGGTCCTTGGGCAGGTTGAGATCGAGCACAAGGTCCTGGCGTTTGCGGTCGGCCGGGTTGGTCATGCGGTCATCCCCACCGGTGAACTGGACGCCGACAAAGCGCAGGCGACGCAGTGTTCCGCCAGCCTCGTAACGTTCGGCGGAAAGGTCCGCCAGCTTCACGGCTGCGGCGGCGCGGCTTTCCGGCATGGCCTTGCTGACGATGCCGCCCTGGCTGACGGAAACCGGCCCCCTGCCGGTCTCGACGGAGTTTGGCCCGTTCCAGATCAGCATTCCAACGCCAGCGACAAAAGTTTGCATCAATATGGCGGGTGCGACGAACGTGATCAGAAAAATCGCGCCCACGATATAACCGAACGTTCGGAGCACGTTCCCGCCCGTTGCCCGAACAACATTGTTTGCCATAACACCCATCCTCAGCAATCGCTGCCAAGATTAGGGCGGAGGCTCTGAGGCAATTCTTACCGGGCACCGGCGATGAAAGAACAGGCTGAACGCCCGGTAAAGGGATTACGCAGCCTTTTCAGCCTTCATCATCTCCACAAAGCGGTCGAAGAGGTAATGGCTGTCACGCGGGCCGGGCGAGGCTTCGGGGTGGTGTTGCACCGAGAAGGCTGGACGATCTGTCAGTTTCAGGCCGCAATTGGAGCCGTCGAACAGCGAAACATGGGTTTCGGCGGCGTTGGCCGGTAGTGTTTGCGGGTTGACCGCAAAGCCATGGTTCATCGACACGATTTCAACCTTGCCGGTCGCGTGCTCCTTCACCGGATGGTTCGCGCCATGGTGGCCTTGTGGCATCTTCATGGTCTTGGCGCCGATGGCCAGCGCCATCATCTGGTGGCCGAGGCAAATGCCGAAGGTCGGCACTTTCCTTTCCAGCAGCGCGCGAATGGTCGGCACCGAATACTCGCCCGTTGCTGCCGGATCGCCGGGGCCATTTGCGAGGAAAACGCCGTCCGGCTTCAGCGCGATGATCTCGTCGGCGCTCATGGTCGGAGGAACCACGGTCACCTTGCAGCCCCGGTCGGCAAGTAGCCGCAGGATATTGCGCTTCACCCCGTAGTCGATGGCAACAACGTTGTACTCCGGCGTCGTCTGCTCGCCATAGCCGCGCGGCCAGAGCCAGTCGGTCTCGGTCCAGCCGAAGCGCTGGCTGGTGGCAACGCCGGGTACGAGATCGAGTCCGTCCATCTTCGGCAGGGCGGCCGCGCGCGCCTTCAATGCGGAAATGTCGAAATGCCCTTCCGGATCATGGGCGATCACGGCATTCTGCATCCCGTGGTCGCGGATCAGCGCGGTCAGCGCGCGGGTATCGACGCCGGTGATGGCAATGATATTGCGGGCCTTCAGCCAGGCTTCGAACGGCTTGGCGGAGCGGTAGTTCGATGGCGCGGTGATCGGCGATTGCAAGACCGCGCCGCGCACGTTCGAGGCAGCGGCCATGTTCACGGTCTCGATGTCCTCATCATTGACGCCGACATTGCCGATATGCGGAAAGGTGAAGGTGATGATCTGACCAGCGTAGGATGGATCGGTGAGGATCTCCTGATAGCCGGTCATGGCCGTGTTGAAGCAAACCTCGCCGCCGGCAATGCCGGTTGCGCCCGCACCCACGCCCTCGATGACCGTGCCATCGGCCAGAACGAGGATGGCGGTGGCTTTCGGTTCGTGCCAGCCTTCGGTGGAAGTCACTGCGTTTGCCATGGTCGGATTGCTCCAGCGCAAGAAAACAACCGGCTGGCCAGGCGGCTGCCGTTGCTCCCTCGTGATTTTGTCTCTAAAGCCATGGCACTTATGCGCTGGGCCGGCAAAGGTCAACGAACGAGATGCCAGTGCTGACGATTTTGATGAGGAGAAGCGCGATGCGCCAGCAGTTCACGGAAGAGATGAAGGCCGCCATGAAGGCCGGCGACAAGCCGCGGCTCGGTGCGATCCGGCTCATCATCGCCGCGCTGAAGGAAAAGGACATCGAGGCGCGCGGTGCGGGCCGCACGGAGGCGTCACCCGACGAAATCCTTGGCGTGTTGCAGAAGATGGTCAAGCAGCGCCAGGAATCGGCGGAGGTCTATGACAAGGGTGGGCGCCCGGAACTTGCGGAGAGCGAGCGCGCGGAAATTGCAGTTATCTCCTCCTTCCTGCCCAAACAGATGGATGAAGCCGAGGTCAAGGTCGCCATCGCTGCGGCGATCTCGGCTGTGGGCGCTGCCCCGATGAAGGAGATGGGCAAGGTGGTGGCCGAGTTGCGTGGCAAGTATGCCGGCCAGATGGACTTCGGCAAGGCGTCCGGTCTTGTGAAGGCAGCGCTCGGCGGTTGAGATTTCCTTATGGGAACAGAGGTCATTTTCCTTTGTTCCTGCAAGGATTTGCACATTAATTGCGGATAACCTGCAGCGCCGTTGCTCTGGGACTCCGCAAAGATGGCACTGAAGAACTCGGACCTGCGTGCCTTTGCCCCGTCTGCACAGACGGGCCTGTCGCGGTCGTCCGAATCCTCCCCGATCATTTCCGTTGCCCTGGTTGCGATGATCGGGCTTGGCGGCGCCTACGCCTGGCAGACCGGGTTCTTCTCCAGGGTTCAGCCTGTGGCGCGGCTGAAATCCGTGCTGCCAAACGTTTCGATTCCTGCGACGTTCAAATCTGCGCCTGCGACGGAAACTGCAGTCGCACCCACAGTTCAGGCTGTTCCGGCCATGACGACGCCGGTTGATCCGCATGATGCTGCGGATGCCCTGGCCCGCGTCCTGAGCATGACGATGGTCAACGAAGCGAACGTGCTGCGCAGCATCGGTTACATGCCGTCCTTTGAGGGGGCGTTGAAGAGCGGTGCGCCCGATTCCCGCAGGAAGTTGATGGCCCCGCCGCGTCGTGTTGACCCGAAGGATGTGGTGGCAGTCTGCACCGGTGAACTTGAACAGCGTCTGGCCCCCAAGGCCGCAGCACTGCGCACCGGAAATGCCGCGTCAAACAGCCACATGTCGCTCTTCACCATCATCAGCGAACTGGCACTCTGTACGCTCAAGCGGGCACAGCCGATGCTGTGCGAAAAGCAACCGCGCGAGCAGGTGATTGCTCATGTGAAATTCTACGATCAGTTGCGGGGCGATATCCTCAAGGCCGCCGGCAGCGATGAGAGGACCGCGCGGCTCGTTGCCGCAGCGCTGGCGAACGGTGTTCACGGCGAAATTGTCCAGACCTTGCAGCAAATCGGCGCAAAAGGTGGGCTGAAGGCGAAAGACATCAGCCTTTTCCCCTCGAACTTCCTCACTGATACGCTGGAAGCAGCGAAGGCGCCTGCCGCCGTTTGCCCGAAGGTGTGAGCCGAACGAGCCGATTGGGTTCGCAAGCGCTTTGCGCTATAGACTCGCACCATGAAATTCCCGCCCTCGTTTCTGGACGACATTCGCGCCCGCCTGCCGGTTTCGGTGGTCGTGGGTCGGCGCGTGAAGCTGACGCGCGCGGGGCGTGAATGGAAAGGCCTGTCGCCCTTCAACCAGGAAAAGACGCCCTCATTCTTCGTCAATGATCAGAAGGGTTCGTTCTTCGATTTTTCCTCCGGGCGGAACGGCGATATCTTCAAGTTCGTAATGGAAACCGAGGGATTGAGCTTCCCCGAGGCGGTGGAAAGGCTTGCCAACGAGGCCGGCGTGCCGATGCCCGTGCTCTCGGTGGAGACCGAGGCGCATGAGAAAAAACGCAAGGGCCTCACTGAAGCGATGGACCTTGCCGCCGCATTCTTCTCCCAGCAACTGAAAGAGCGGACAGGGGCCGCTGCCCGTTCTTATCTCGCTGCGCGCGACCTGTCGCCGGCCGTGCAGGCCGAGTTCCAGCTTGGCTATGCGCCGGGGGAGCGATTTGCCCTGCGCGACCATCTCGCCGGCAAGGGCGTTCCGATAGAGGTGATGGTCGAGGCGGGGCTTCTCATCGCCGGCGAAGACATCGCCGTGCCCTATGATCGGTTCCGCGACCGGGTGATGTTTCCCATCGCCAATGCGCGCGGCCAGATCATCGCCTTTGGCGGGCGCGCGCTTCAGAAGGATGCGCAGGCCAAATACCTCAACTCGCCGGAAACGCCACTCTTCCACAAGGGCGCGACCCTCTACAACATCCACCGAGCGCGAAAAGCTGCGCATGACAAGGGCCGGGTGATCGCCGTCGAGGGCTATATTGATGTCATCGCCATGACGCGCGCGGGGTTCCCGGAGACGGTGGCCCCGCTCGGCACCGCGCTGACCGAGGACCAGTTGAAACTGCTCTGGCGCATGGATGGTGAGCCGATCCTGTGTTTCGATGGCGACAAGGCCGGCACCAAGGCCGCGCACCGCGCGCTCGATGTCGCGCTGCCGGAATTGCAGCCCGGCAAGACGCTGCGGTTTGTCTTCTTGCCCGGCGGTCAGGACCCTGATGAACTTCTGCGCTCATCGGGCGAGGCGGCGGTGGCCGATGCCATCGGTCGAACCCACAGCTTTGTCGATGTGCTGTTCGCCCGCGAGGCGGAACGCGAACCGCTGGATACGCCTGAACGAAGGGCGGATCTTGAGAAGCGGCTGAAGGATCTGATGTTCACCATCAAGGACGAGGTGGTGCGCAAATATTACCGCGAGGCGTTGGACGATCGGTTGCGCGCGCTGTTCCAGCGGGCGCGCGGAGGGCAACGCGGCGGCGGACAGGGTGGTTCCGGAACGGCACCCGGCCTGCGCGGCCAGCGCGGACGACGCTTCCAGCCAGGGCCGCCGACGCCGAAATCCCCGGTTCTGGTCTCGGACCGTTTGACCCGGACCGCGCTGTTTGCGGGGCCGAGCGCCGTGCACCCCCGCGAGGTGGCGCTGGTGCTCGCCGCGCTCAACCAGCCGCTCATCGTCGAGCAGGAAGCCGAAATGCTGGCCGGTCTCGACATCGGCAACCGTCAACTGGCCGGCCTGCGTGATGCCGTGCTCGATCTTGCCGGCGGTGGTGCCCATCCCGCGCCCGGTGAGGTCCGGGCCGAGATTGTTGAGCGCGGTGGCAGCGATATGCTGCGAAAAATCGAGGCGCAACTGACCCCCGGCGACAGCTGGGCCCTGCCGCAGGCCGAACCGAACGAGGCCCTGCAACGTTGGCGCGATGCCGCCCACTTGCATATTCGCGAAACGACCCTACCTAAGGAAATGCGCGAAATCGGAGAAAAAGTGGCTCGCGATGGCGACGAACAGGCGCTTGACGAGCTTTATGGGCTTGTTCAGCGTCGAGAAGTGTTCTAGCAGCCATCCAGCGGCCGGACCTCAGTCCGGAGTCCGCGTGTTTTTGTTGTCTCGTTGTCCGGGGCAACCGCATCCAGCCCCGGCCGGGCAATTCTGTCTGGCATGGATAATGAATCGTTAGGCCGAATACGCGTAAGGCTTGTGCCAGACGCGATGGTGATTGTGAAGGCACTCCCTCAGGGGTGTTGCACGAGCGGCAGAAGAGTACGGGATCTTTGGCATGGCAAAGCAGCCGGTGAAAAAGGACGATGCCCAGGCACAGGGCGGCGAGACTCCCGACAGCCCGCTGCTCGACCTTTCCGATGCCGCCGTCAAGCGGCTGATCAAGCTTGCCAAAAAGCGGGGCCACGTCACCCTCGACGAGATCAACGGCCTCATGCCGTCCGAAGAGGTTACGTCCGAGCAGATCGAGGACATCCTTGCGATGTTCAACGAGATGGGCGTCAACGTCATTGAGAAAGAAGAAGACGCCGAAGCTGAGGGCGAAGGCGGCGATGATGGCGAGGATGAGGCCGATAGCGGCGAAAGCCAGCCAAAACTCCCCGTAAAGGCCGAAACGCGCGAGCCGGTGGATCGCACGGACGACCCCGTCCGCATGTACCTGCGCGAGATGGGCTCGGTTGAGCTGCTCTCGCGCGAGGGCGAGATTGCGATTGCCAAGCGCATCGAGGCGGGCCGCGAGGCGATGATTGCCGGGCTTTGCGAAAGTCCGTTGACTTTCCAGGCCATCATCATCTGGCGCGACGAACTCGAAGAGGGCAAGGTCCTCCTGCGCGACATCATTGACCTTGAGGCGACCTATGCCGGCCCGGATGGCAAGCAGGCGCCCAAGGCCGAGCCGCCGCCGGATGACGAGCCGGAACCGGCGCCGCGAGCGCGCATGCCCTCCTCGGATGACGAGGTGGAAGCCGAACGGCGCCAGCAGGCCGCCGAGCCGGATAATTTCGACGACGAATTCGACGGCGGTGTCTCGCTCTCCGCGATGGAAGCGGATTTGAAGCCGCGTGTTCTCGAAACCTTCGGGCGCATCGCCGACAATTACAAGAAGCTGCGCCGCCTTGCCGAAGCGAACGTCGAGAACAAGCTGCAATCGAAGTCGCTGTCGCCCGCCCAGGAGCGCAAGTACAAGAAGCTTCAGGAAGAGATCGTCGCCGACGTCAAGTCCCTGTCGCTGAACCAGAACCGCATCGATGCGCTGGTCGAGCAG
>JAIUNP010000048.1 GCA_020161975.1 Pseudomonadota bacterium | reverse complement strand
TGAATCTTGGCCTTGTCGACGCCCGGTTCGCGGGCAGCAACGAGCTTGGTCTTGATTTCGTCGACGACGTCGATCGCAGACTTCATGCCGGTATAGGCGGTGTCGACCTTGGCAGCGCCAAGACCCAGCGCATCCTTGACGGTAGCAAGCGCCTTGTTGTCTGAACGCATCGTGGTTGCGATCGACCAGTAGGCCGCATTGTCGGAAGCTTCCGCAACGCGGTAGCCAGTAGAGATACGAGACTGGGTGGTGGAGAGTGCGGCATTGGTAGCCGACAGAGTCTTGAGCGCCGTCATAGCGGACGCATTGGTCATAATACTGGTCATACTAAACCCTAACGCAACAAACACGGGTCAGACCGGACTTAACCGGTAGGCTGGCGCGGCATCATGCCAATGACGAAAAACTGACTGTCATCCCAACCTGTATGGTTAATGATGCCGGTTGCCTGTTACCAAAGTGCTAACCATATCGAAGACGCGCCTTACGAAGCGGAAGATGCACTCATTTTCCTGCAGCACCGCGACGATCGAACCGGTTGCTCCCGGCCACGCACGGTGGCATGACATGCTGACAAAACTTGCCGAGGACAGCCATGCAGATCCGCCAGATTGACGAGAACTATTCCGTGTCGCCGCAGATCGCGGCAAGCGACGTGGCCGAGATCAAGGCCGCCGGCTTCAAGACCGTCATCTGCAACCGGCCCGACAATGAGGATCCCGGCCAACCCGACCATGAGACGATCCGCAAGGCGGTCGAGGAAGCGGGACTTGCGTTCAAATGGATACCGGTGATCAGTGGCCAGATGACGGCGGACAATGTCGCCGATCAGGCACAGGCTCTTGAGGAACTGCCCGCCCCGGTGTTCGCCTATTGCCGGTCCGGCACGCGCTGTACCAATCTTTACGCCGCCATCAAGCAGATGCGAGGATGACGACCCCAGAATAGCGTCGCGCTTTGGCGTGCGGCGAAGGAGGTGACATGAGCCTCTCGACAGCGCCTGAACTTTCGGTTTCGCGCTGGTTCAATGTGGATGGCGAGCCGCCGACGCTGGCAAGCCTGCGCGGCAAGGTGGTCGTGCTGCACGCATTCCAGATGTTATGCCCGGGCTGTGTCACCGGCGGTCTGCCGCAGGCCAAGCGCATCGCAACGCTCTTTCCCGACAGCGACGTCGCCGTCATCGGCATTCACACCGTGTTCGAACATCACGACGCGATGACAGACGTGTCGCTCGCAGCCTTCATCCACGAATACAGGCTCAAATTTCCGATCGCGGTTGACCAATCGGGCGACAATGGTCCCATCCCGCGCACTATGGCCGCCTATGGCATGCAGGGCACCCCAACCCTGATCCTGATCGACCGGCAGGGCCGTGTGCGCCGCCACGCTTTTGGCGCCGAGGATGACATGCGCCTTGGAGCGGAGATCGCAATGCTGGTGGTGGAACCGGTGAAGTGAAACTCCTGTTCGCCGCGTTGTGAATGCGTCGAAACCCTACAGCTCTTCGTCATCCTGTGGCGAAGCAAAGGCCAAGACCATGCGGTGCTCGGTCTGCACCAATGCTGCAAAGCAGGCTTAATCCCAATCCAGACCTACAAACAGTTCGTTCCAGTGAGGGTTTGCCTTTTCAATCAACTCGACCTTCCATTGACGCGGCCAGCGCTTCAGCGATTTCTCGCGCTGGATAGCATCGCGAATATCAAAATGCTCTTCGTACCAGACCAGCCTTCGCACGCCATATCTTGCCGTGAAGCGTGAGCCCGTCATCTCCCTGTGTTCGGGAATGCGACGCGCAAGGCTGTTGGTGACGCCAATGTAGATTGTGCCGCGTTTCTGGCTCGTCGTCATGTAGACATAACCTGTCATGCAGGCAGGCTATTTCGGCTTGCATCAGACAACAATGCCCACGCGGTACTCGGTCTGGACCAAGGCTGGCTTCATCACCCTTCCGGCATGGATCCTATGGTCTTCGCCTTCGCTGCGCTCCGGCTTCGCCATAGGATGACGATCGCATCGATGTATGCAGCCAGCCGTCAAACTCAGCAACTCAACTCCATCAACTTCCTGCACCGCCAACACCGCCAGTTTGCATCCGCCTATCCTCCTCGTCATCCTATGGCGAAGCCGGAGCGCAGCGAGGCGAGATCACGGGATCCATGCCTGACCGGTGACGACACGCACCAACGGTGCCGGCATGGCGCTGCCCGATCTGGCGCTCAGGCATAGGTCGTCGGGCAAAATCCCAACCGACCCCCGCCGACCCCCGCGCGCGTAACACAGCGCACGATCAGGGGGACAGAATTTGCAGAAAAGTCGCAAATTCCTCCACCTCGTCATCATCGGCCCTGTTCCGATGATCTGCCGACCGGACACACCAAACGTTGCATTTCCAGCATTCTCGCGATCTGCGGTAGATTCTCGAGACCAGCCCGAAAGTGACGAATTGAGAGATCAGCGCAAAAAAACCGCCAAATTCTTTCCCCACCCCCAAAAACGTCCCGCACAATGGCACCGTTAAACACGGACGACCGCCATGGATGGAACGATCCCAATTGAAAACAACCGGCTGGCGCTGAAACGCGTCATCGTTGCGATTGCGGCCATGGCCGGCCTTGGCGGTGCGGCGACCGCCGTGAAGCGCAGCCTCTATCTCGTCATCCTGCGCCTGCTGCGTCCGGCAGAATTGGCCGTGCGGCGTCTCATCATTGCGTCCGCGCGCGGCATTGTCGTCACTCTCCCCCCGCTGCAAAAATCCAAAAAACTAAAGCCCGGCACGATCAAGCCGTCCGACAATCCGCGATTTTCCCTGTTCGACCCGCAGGCACCCTTTAGTGTGCGGCTGCCCTTTCGTCCGCAACGCGACCGCAGGCGCAAGACACCCAAAACCCTGCCGCGTGTCTGGGCGCTCGGCATGCCCGTCCCGGTCTCGATCCCGAAGCCGAAACCCGTCTCGCCCGACGATCTGATCGACCTGACAAAACTCACCCGCCGCCTGACGGCGCTTGACCGGGCGCTGGATGATCTGCCCGGCCAGGCCCGGCGCTTTGCGCGCTGGCAAAAACGTCAGCAGGCGGGCCGTGTCACCCCCGGATCGCCCCTGCGCCTTGGGCCGCCGCGCGGCTGTCGCCTCACCCGCTTTGACCCCGGTGCCAGACGTCGCCGCAATGTGCGCGAAATCGACGAAATCCTGATCCATTGCCACGCGCTGGCACGCTATGCGCTCGACTATCCAGACACGTCATGAACCCGGCACTGACGCCCCGCTCAAAGCGGGAGATCACTGGTTTCCTTCAGCGTCTCGAGCACAATCGCGGTCTTGACGTGCTGCACGCTGTCGTGCGGCAGCAGCACGCCGTTGACGAATTCCGACAGGCCTTTCAGGTCGCGCGTCACCACCTTCAGAATATAGTCCATCTCGCCTGTCAGCGCGTGCGCCTCCTGCACTTCCGGCAGTCCGGCAATCAGGTTGGCGAAGCGCCGCGAATTGTCGCGGTTGTGCGTCGCAAGCGTCACCGTCACCACATTGACCAGCCCGAAACCGAGCCGATCGCGGTTCAGAACAGCGCGATAGCCAGCGATAAAACCGTCCTCCTCCAGCCTCTGGCGGCGGCGCGAACATTGCGACGGCGACAGGTTCACCGCCTCGGACAACTGATTGTTTGTCAGCCGCGCATCGGCCTGCAAGAGCGCGAGGATTTTTCGATCAAATTGATCAACCTGGGCAATCTCATTCATAGATTGGCTATATCATGCAAGGAACGTGCATCACAATCATGTTTCCCGCGTGTGAATGCACACACCGTGCAGGCGATCTGCGATAAATTGGGGGAGATCAAAATTCTCCGGAGGAAAGCCATGGGTCCGTTCCCGCACGACGCGCCAGTTGCGAAAATCAGCAAGGACAATCCAGCCGGTACCGACGGATTCGAATTTGTCGAGTTCGCCCACAGCGAACCTGAAAAGCTGGAAGAGCTGTTTGCCCGCATGGGTTACGCCAAGGTCGCACAGCACAAGACAAAGGCGATCAGCGTCTGGCGTCAGGGTGACATCAATTACCTCATCAACGCCGAGCCCGGTTCGCATGCGATGAAGTTCGTCGACCTGCACGGCCCCTGCGCCGCCTCAATGGCCTGGCGCGTTGTCGACGCGAAGCACGCCTTCGACCATGCAGTCGCCAAGGGCGCGACGCCCTACACCGGCGACGACAAGGCGCTCGACGTCCCGGCGATCGTCGGCATTGGCGGTTCGCTGCTCTATTTCGTTGAAAAATACGGTGACAAGGGTTCGGCCTATGAGGACGAATTCAACTGGACCGGCGAAAAGAACCCGAAGCCAAAGGGCGTCGGTTTCTATTTCCTCGACCACCTCACCCACAATGTCTATCGCGGCAATATGGACAAGTGGTGGGCGTTCTATCGCGACCTGTTCGGCTTCAAGCAGATCCACTTCTTCGACATTGACGGCCGCATCACCGGCCTCGTCTCGCGTGCGATTACATCGCCTTGCGGCAAGATTCGCATTCCGCTCAACGAGTCGAAAGACGAGACCAGCCAGATCGTCGAATATCTGAAAAAATACAAGGGCGAAGGCATCCAGCACATCGCGGTCGGCACTGACGGCATCTATGATGCGACCGATCTTCTGGCCGCCAATGGTCTGAAGTTCATGCCCGGTCCGCCGGACAATTATTACGACCGCTCCTATGTGCGCGTTGTCGGCCACGAGGAGCCGGTCAAGCGCATGAAAAAGCACGGCATCCTGATCGACGGCGAAGGCGTGGTCGATGGCGGCGAGACCCGCATCCTGCTGCAAATCTTCTCGAAAACCGTGATTGGCCCGATCTTTTTCGAGTTTATCCAGCGCAAGGGCGATGATGGCTTCGGCGAGGGCAATTTCCGCGCGCTGTTCGAATCGATCGAGGAAGACCAGATCCGGCGCGGAGTACTGAAGGTCGGCGCCTGAAGCGGCGTTTTTGGGTTACCCGCCTGCCGGCGGGGTCCCTCGCATCGGCTCGGCGTCGCTTTGCTCCTGTGGGGTGCCCGCCTCCCGGCGGGGCTCCCTTCCCGCGCTATCCCTTCGGAACCCCGAGCCATTCAGCGAGTTGCCGCCGTTCTGCCGCCGTCATCTCGGTCAGGTTGTTCGGCGGCATCGCGTGGGTCAGCACGGACCACATGCGGATGGCCTCCGCCTCCTTGGCGATGCGCCGTGGCGTATCGAGCATCACGCCCTTCGGGGCGATCTGGATGCCGTCCCACACCGGCTCGGGCGCGTGGCACATCGAACAGCGGCTGGAGATGATGTCGACGACATGGGCCGGTGGATTGGCAAGCCCGGCAATGGCGACGTCAGGCACTTCACGCGGGGCAAGACCCAGGCGCTCGCGTCCGCCGGGCGAGGCCGCCATCGACACATAAAAGGCAATCATCATCGCAGCCGCAGCGACCGCCCAGGTCCACCATGGCGATTTCGCATGGTCGGCGTGGCGGACGTTGTAAAAATGGCGGATGAGCGCGCCAGCGACGATGACCAGAAAGACAATCGCCGGAATGACGGCGGAATTGGCCCAGAACACCGGATAGTGGTTCGAGAGCATCATGAACAGCACGGGCAGCGTGATGTAATTGTTATGCGACGAGCGCTGCTTGGCCATCTTGCCGTATTTTGGGTCCGGCGTTTCGCCCCGCTCCAGCATGGCGATGACCTTGCGCTGGTTGGGCATGATGACCATGGCGACGTTGCCGGTCATCATCGTCGCCATCAGCGCGCCGGTGTGGATCATGGCGCCGCGACCGGAAAAGACCTGGGTGTAGACCCATGATGTCAGCACAACATAGCCGAAACCCACCAGCGCCAGCGTCGTATCGTTCCTGCCCAGCGGCGACTTGCAGAGCTGGTCGTAGACCACCCAGCCCAGGGCCAGCGAGGCAAGGCCGATCAGGCTCGCCTGCGCCGTCGTCAGCGTCATCACGGAGGGGTCGATGAGATAGAGGGTCGCCTGCGCGTAATAAACCCATACCAACAGGAAAAAGCCGGAAATCCAGGTCCAGTAGCTCTGCCATTTGTGCCAGGTGATCTCGGCGGGAAGCGTTGCGGGCGCCACGAAGTACTTCCGCATCTCATAAAAGCCGCCGCCATGCACCTGCCAGGCCGAACCGCCAGCCTTGATCCCGGGATCGGGGCGTAACGAAGCATCGAGATGCATGAAGAAGAAGGAGGAGCCAATCCAGGCGATGGCCGTGATCACATGCAGCCAGCGGAGCAACATGCTGCCCCATTCCATCACATAGGCTTCCAAACCCGCATCCTCCCCGCTTGATGAGGTATCCTAGCAAGTTCATCGCTGCTTGTGCCCTCGGCATTTTCGTGAGTATCTTCAAAATTCTTGAGGCAATCCCGAGGCCCGATGAGCGGCATTCTCGAAAATATCCGCGTGTTCATGCGGGCGGTCGAAAGCGGCAGCTTTTCCGAAGCCGCGCGTGTCCTCAGGATGTCCTCGGCGGTCGCCAGCTATCGCATCCGGATGCTGGAGGAGCACCTCGGCTGCCGCCTGCTGACCCGGACGACGCGGCGCATGAGCCTGACCGAGGCCGGCCGGATCTTTTATGAAAAATGCGTCGATGTGATCGAAGCGCTGGAGAGGGCGGAGGCGTCTGTTGCGGATCGGGGCGGCAGTCCGCGCGGTGCGCTGAAACTGACGGCGCCGCTCAATCTCGGACGCCGGGTGATTGCGCCGGTCGTTCAAACGTATCGAACAAAATATCCCGAAACCGAATTGCGCCTGCGCCTGTCCGACCATTTGCTCGACCTGGTGCAGGAGGCCGTTGATGTGGCTTTGCGCATGGCGAAACTCGAGGATTCCACCTTCACCCAGCGCAAGATTGCCGATGTGCGCCGGGTGATCGTCGCGGCTCCGGCCTATCTCGATGCGCGGGGCACGCCAGAGGTGCCGGACGATCTGTTGCAGCATGATTGCCTGCTGCTTCGCTTTCCCGGTTCCCGGCAGTTCCGCTGGACGTTGGGAAGCGGCGCGGAGGCGGTGACCATTCCTGTCTCCGGTCCAGTGGACGCGGATGACGGCGACGTGCTCACCGACTGGTGTCTGGCCGGCATGGGGCTGGCACTGAAACCGCTCTACGAGGTCGCGCGACCGATCGCCGAGGGACGGCTGATGCCCGTCCTTGCCCGTTACGCTCCCGAATCCGTCCCCCTTTCGGTGCTCTATCCGAGCCGACGGATGATTTCGCGCCGGGTGCGCGACCTTGTGGACGATCTTTACGAAACCTGCCGCAAGCATGTGGCAGGGGAACTGGCACTGCTGGGCTAGGATCAGTTCAGCGGAATGTCGTTCCCGTCCTTGCTCGCCTGATAGGTTTCCGACAATCCGGCATAGGCGGTTTTGATCGCATCAAGGCGGGTATGGAACGCCTCGCGCGTATCCGCCGGCAGACGGTTGATCTCGGCGCGCAATCCATGGGCGGTCCAGAAGGCGTTGCGGTGGTTGTAACCGCCCGGTTCCAGCCGGAAGACCTCTTTCAGGATCTCCAGATCATGCGGAATGGCGAATTCGTCGCGGCTGTCTTCATGGCTGAACAGATACCAGAAATTGTCAAACCCGGCCCAGGTGATTGCCGAAAGGCAGAGCGAACATGGCTCATGCGTTGAAAGGAACAGGCAATCGCGCGTCGCGGGGCGCTGGTCAGCGGGCAGTTCGTAAAAGCGCTTCAGCGCGTGCATCTCGCCATGCCAGAGCGGGTTTTCGGTCTCGTTGTTGGTTTCGGCGATGACGACCGAGCGGTCAGACTTGCGCAGGATGGCTGCGCCGAACACCTTGTTTCCGGCAGCAACGCCCGCCCGGGTTTTGGGCAGGATGTCCTGTTCGATCACAGTGATGAAACGATCAATCAGCGCGGCATCGTCGTTCATTGGCTATTCCTCAAGAATGGAAGGCCGGCGTTGCCGCCGGCCCCTTCCTTATTCCGAACCATGGCTGGAGGCAGCCGCATCCGCCTCGGCCTCGGCCTGGCTTTTCACACCGTTGAAGTAGAGGTTCAACAGCACGGCCATGATCGCAGTGAGCAGGATGCCCGAATGCAGCAGCGGCCCCAGCGACTTCGGCATGTACTGGAAGAACTTCGGCGCGACCAGCGGGATCATGCCGAAGCCGAGCGAGATTGCGACGATGTAGAGGTTGTTGCGGTTCCCGGCGAAATCGACCTGCGAGAGGATGCGGATGCCGGTGGCCGCGACCATGCCGAACATGACGATGCCGGCGCCGCCGAGCACGAACGTTGGCACGCTTTCGACAAGCTGCGCCAGCTTCGGCGTCAGGCCGAGCAACAGCAGGATCGCCCCGCCCGCCACCGCCACCCAGCGCGAGCGCACGCCGGTGACCCCGACAAGGCCGACGTTCTGTGAAAACGAGGTGTAGGGGAAGGTGTTGAACACGCCACCGATGATGGTGCCGATGCCATCGGCCCGGAGGCCACGCGTCAGGTCATCCTGCGAGAGCTTCTTGCCGGTCATGGTGCCGAGCGCAAGAAACATGCCGAGCGATTCAATCATGACCACGATCATCACAAGGCACATGGTGATGATCGAGACGACATCGAACACCGGCATTCCGAAGCTGAAGGGCGTCACGATGCCGAACCAGTCGGCCTTCGCCACCTTTTCAAAGCTCATCTTGCCGATAAGCATGGCGACAACCGAGCCTGCGATGATGCCCATCAGCACCGCAACGTTTGCGAGAAAGCCCTTGGCGTATTTGGTGAGGCCGAGGATGACGAGCAGCACGAAGCCGGCCACGCTCAGATGCACGGGATCACCGTAGCTCGGCAGCGTATCAACCGGGGCGCCCGCCGCCCAGTTGACGCCGATGCGCATCAGCGAAACGCCGATGATCAGAATGATCGAACCGGTCACGATGGGCGGGAAGAAACGGATCATCCGCGAGATGAAAGGCGAGATGAGGATACCAAACAGGCCGGCGGCGATCACAGAGCCGTAAATCATGTTGAGCGTCTGCTCCTTGGGCACCCCACCTGCCTTTCCGGCGGCGATCATCGCCAGCATCGGGCCGACAGACGCGAAGGTGACGCCCATCATCACGGGCAGGCGGATGCCAACACCCGGAAACCCGAGGGACTGGACCAAGGTGACGATGCCGCAGGCAAAGAGGTCGGCATTGATCAGAAAGGCGATCTGCTGCGGCCCGAGATCAAGCGCACGACCGATGATCAGCGGCACGGCAACAGCGCCGGCATACATCACCAGAACGTGCTGGAGACCGAGCGCCAGCAGCTTTGGCGGCGCCAGCATCTCATCAACCGGATGGACCGGCGAAGGTTGCAGAGTGTTCGACATGTCCAATTCCCCCGGGGTGGCGCGGCTAGACTGCCGCATCTTGTTCCTTCGCCACCTTCCCGCGTGGGCGCGGAAATATTAACCGTCGAAATTGCGGATCATATTCAAAATAAATTTGGTAATCCTGTTGTCATGCCGTGCTAGCCTCCACAGCAAATCAGGGGAGAACGGATCATGGCACGGCTGTCGACGCATGTTCTGGATACCAGCATCGGGCGGCCTGCTGCCGGCGTCGGATTGCAGCTTATCCGCATCGAGGACGGTCGTGAAATCGAGGTTGTGCGCGCCCGCACCAACAGCGACGGGCGCACGGATCAGCCGCTGCTCGCCGGCCCGGCTTATCGGCCCGGCACCTATGTGCTCTACTTTAACGTTCGCGACTATTTCACCCGCCGGACGCCGGCGGTGGACTCGCCCTTCCTCGACATCGTGCCGATCCGCTTCACCATGGCCGAACCCGACGGGCATTATCATGTGCCGCTCGTCGTCACGCCCTGGAGCTATTCGACCTACAGGGGGTCCTGAGCATGACCTATCCGCGCGACATGATCGGCTATGGCGAGAGGCCGCCCCATCCCCGTTGGCCGGGGAATGCCCGCATCGCCGTGCAGTTCGTCATCAACTACGAAGAGGGCGGCGAGAACAACATCCTGCATGGTGATGAGGCCTCGGAGGCATTTTTGTCCGAGATCGTCGGTGCCGCGCCCTGGCCGGGCCAGCGGCACATGAACATGGAATCCATCTACGAATACGGCTCGCGCGCCGGCTTCTGGCGGCTCCACCGGCTTTTCACGGAACGCAAACTTCCGGTGACTGTGTTCGGCGTGGCGAGCGCCATGGCCCGTCATCCGGGCGTCGTCGATGCGATGGTTTCGGCGGGGTGGGACATTGCAACCCATGGTCTGAAGTGGATCGACTATCGTAACGTACCCGAGGAGATCGAAGCGGCCCATATCGCCGATGCGGTCGCGATCCAGACGGAGCTGACGGGCCGGCGTCCACTCGGGATTTACCAGGGCCGTACATCCGCCCACACGCTCAAACTGTCGCAGGAAGAGGGTGGTTTTCTCTGGTCTGCCGACACATACGCCGACGATCTACCCTACTGGGTCGAGGGACCGAACGGGCGCGGCGGCACCGGGCCGTTCCTGATGGTGCCTTATACGCTCGATGCCAACGACATGCGCTTTGCGACACCGCAGGGCTTCAATACGGGCGAGCAATTCCTCACCTATCTCAGGGACAGTTTCGACACGCTCTACGCAGAGGGCGCCGAAGCACCGAAGATGCTGTCCATCGGCCTCCACTGCCGGCTCGTGGGCCGCCCTGGCCGCATTGCTGCGCTGGCACGTTTTCTCGATCATATCGCCGGTCATGAGGGTGTGTGGGTCGCAACGCGGCAGGCGATTGCCGAGCACTGGGTGATGCAGCATCCGCCAGCGGGCGGCTGGCGGCCCTCGCATCTGTCGCGTGCGCTGTTCGTTGCCCGCTTCGGCGGCATTTTTGAACATTCGCCCTGGGTAGCCGAACGGGCGTTCGATGCCGGGCTTGGCGCCATGGCGGATACAGCGGAGGGGCTGCACGCCGCGATGGTGAAAGCCATGCGCGCGGGCACCGACGATCAGAAGCGCGATCTCATCCTCAAGCACCCCGACCTTGCCGGTAAACTGGCGATGGCGAAACAACTCACGGCAGAGTCCACCGCCGAACAGGCTTCTGCCGGGCTGGATCATCTGACAGATGCCGAGAAAGCCCGGTTCACGGCGCTGAACGACGCCTACAAGGCGCGGTTCGGCTTTCCCTATATTCTCGCGGTCAAGGGGCGAACCAAGGCCGAAATCCTCGCCAATTTCGAGGAGCGCCTCGGCAATAACCCGGAGCAGGAATTTGCAACCGCGCTGACGCAGATCGAGCGCATCGCGCTGCTGCGGCTCAGTGATCTGCCGGGTCTTGCGAGGCTCGCGCCATGATTTCGCTCGCCGTCACGCCGTTGACCCCCGAGGCCTTCGCCCCGTTCGGCGAGGTGCTCGACACGCGGGGCGACCCCATCCTCATCAACGCCGGTTTTGCCCGTCGGCACAATGATCTCTGCACGGTGGACGTTGCGCCCGAGGGCGGCGCCACAAACGTCAGCATCTTCGTGGCCAAGGCACGGACCTTGCCGCTGCTCATTACGATGATGGAGCGGCATCCGCTCGGAAGTCAGGCCTTCATGCCCTTGCAGGACCAGCCTTGGCTTGCCGTGGTCTGCATTGATCCCGCCGATCCATCGACGTTCCGCGCCTTCGCTTGCACTGGCCGGCAGGGGGTCAACTATGCCCGCGATGTCTGGCATTTTCCCCTTGTCACCTTTGCTGATGGCGACCGCTTCATGGTGGTGGACCGGAAAGGGCCGGGCAACAACCTCGAAGAACGCTTCCTGCCGCAGGACCGCCACCTGACCGTTTCCCGCTGAGAGCATGACATGACCCGCGCCTCCTATTACGCCCCGAAGGGTGGCCTGCCGCCCCAAACCCAGCTTCTGACCGACCGCGCCCATTTCACGCCGTGGTATGGTGTGATCCCGCGCGGTACATTCAGCGATATCGTGACCTCCTACCTGCCCTTCTGGGACAATACGCGACTCTGGGTGATCGCCCGGCCGATGAGCGGCTTTGCCGAGACCTTCTCGCATTACATCATGGAGGTTGCGCCGGGCGGCGGCTCAGAGAAGCCCGAAGCCGATGCCGACGCCCAGGGTGTTCTCTTCATCGTCGAGGGCGCGCTGGAACTGTCGTTTGCCGGCAAGACGCACGCGATGACGTCAGGCGGTTATGCCTATCTGCCGCCGGGCATGGCTTGGACGCTGAAGAACCGCAGCGATGCGCCGGTCCGCTTCCACTGGATCCGCAAGCGCTATCAGGTCGTGCCCGGACTCGCCCTTCCCGATCCGATCATCACCTCGGATCAGGCGGTGGCGCCAAACGCCATGCCGGACACCAACGGAACCTGGGCGACCACGCGTTTTGTCGACCCTGCCGATCTCCGTCACGACATGCATGTGACCATCGTCACCTTTGAACCCGGCGGCGTCATCCCCTTCGATGAGACGCATGTCATGGAGCACGGGCTTTATGTGCTCGAAGGCAAGGCAGTCTATCACCTCAATCAGGACTGGGTGGAGGTTCAGGCCGGCGACTACATGTGGCTGCGCGCCTTCTGTCCGCAATCCTGCTACGCGGGCGGACCGGGCCGCTTCCGCTACCTGCTGTACAAGGATGTGAACCGCCACATGCCGCTGGGGGCGTTCCAGGGCGCTTGAAAATTCCCCCCGACACGGTACTTGTCTGACAAGAGAACCGGAGACGGAAATGCCCCGATTTGCCGCCAACCTGTCGATGCTCTTCAACGAGCATCCGTTCATGGACCGTTTTGCCGCCGCAGCCGCGGCAGGCTTCAAGGGCGTCGAATATCTCTTTCCCTATGCCGAGAACCGGGACGCGCTGGCCAATGCGCTGGCCCACAATGGCCTGACGCAGGTTCTGTTCAACCTGCCACCGGGCAACTGGGAAGCGGGCGAGCGCGGCATTGCCTGCCTGCCGGATCGGGTGGGCGAATTTCAGGACGGTGTCGGCCATGCCATCGACTATGCCCGGGCGCTTGGCTGCAAACAGGTCAACTGCCTCTCCGGCATCATTCCCGCCGGGGCCTCCCCGGACAAAATGCGTGAGACGATCATCGCCAACCTCCGCTTTGCCTATCACGCGCTCAAGGACGCGGGCGTGCGGCTGATCGTGGAGCCGATCAATTTTTATGACATGCCGGGGTTCTATCTCAACCGCTCGCAGCAGGCGCTTGACCTGTTCGACGCCACGGGCTGCGACATCGGCCTGCAATATGACATCTATCACATGCAGCGGATGGAGGGCGAAATCGCCGATACGATCCGCCGCATCCTACCGCGTATCGCCCATATCCAGATTGCCGACACGCCGGGCCGAAACGAGCCGGGAACCGGCGAAATCAATTATCCATTCCTGTTCGCTCATCTCGACTCGCTCGGATACACCGGCTGGGTCAGTTGCGAATATCGCCCGGCGGCGGGCACGGTGGAAGGGCTCGGCTGGCTCAGGAATATCGGAGGTCTTTCATGAGCTTGACGGACGGTGCTGCCCGCGCCGCGTTGCGTAGGCTGTTTGACGCCGCAGTGGCAAGCGCCGCGCCCGGCCCTGCCGTGCTGCGTCACCTGCCGGACAAGCCAAAGGGCCGCTGCATCGTCATCGGTGCCGGCAAGGCGTCTGCCGCCATGGCAGCCGGGCTCGATGCTGCCTGGCCCGATGTTCCGCTCTCCGGCGTCGTGGTGACGCGTTATGAACACGCGGTTCCTGCCGGGCGCATCGAGATCCTCGAAGCGTCTCACCCGGTCCCCGATGCGATGAGCGAGACTGCTGCGCGCCGCATTCTCGATACAGTGACCGGACTTGGCCCGGACGATCTCGTTATTGCCCTCATTTCCGGCGGCGGCTCAGCGCTGATGGTCATGCCGGCCGAAGGCATGACGATGGCCGACAAGATGGCGCTCAATTCCGCGCTTCTCAAAAGCGGCGCCACGATCACCGAGATGAATGCTGTCAGGAAGCATCTCTCGCGCATCAAGGGCGGGCGTTTGGCGCTGGCGGCTGCGCCGGCGCGCGTGGTCACGCTCGTTATTTCCGACGTACCCGGCGATGATCCCGCCGTCATTGCTTCCGGCCCCACCGTGCCCGATGCGACGAGCCTTGCCGATGTGCACGAGATCCTCAACCGCTACGGTATCGAGCTTTCGCCAGCGGCGGAGGCGGCGCTGGCGCGGGGGCAGGAAACGCCAAAGCCCGGCGAACTTGTCACCGACATCCGCATGATCGCTTCGCCCCGTCAGGCGCTGGCGGCAGCGGCGGACGCTGCGCGCGAACTTGGCATCACGCCGCTCATGCTGGGCGATGCGTTGGAGGGCGAGGCGAAGGAAATCGGTACGGTAATGGCCGGCATCGCGCGCTCCGCTGCGCTCTACGGGCAGCCCGTCAGGCGGCCTGCCGTACTCCTGTCGGGCGGCGAAGGCACTGTGACCATCGGCAAGGGCAAGGCCGGTCGCGGCGGGCGCAACACCGAATTCCTGCTCGGCCTTGCGGTGGCGCTGGCGGGCGAAGCCGGCGTCTATGCTGTTGCTGGCGACAGCGACGGCATCGACGGCACGGAAGATGCCGCAGGCGCGGTGATCACGCCCGATACACTGGCGCGCGGGGCCGCAAAAGGCCTCGACGCCCGCGCCTTCCTGACCGGACACGACAGCTATTCCTATTTCGATGCGCTGGGCGATCTCATCATAACCGGGCCGACGTTGACCAATGTCAACGATATCCGGGCGGTGCTGGTCATCTAGAGTTCCGGCCTCGCCGTCGCGCCTGACCAATGTTCCGGTTTCGGCGTCGCCCCTATTTGAAATGCTTCGAGAGCTTCAGGCCCTGAGCCTGATAGTTCGAGCCGAGCCCGGCGCCATACAGCGTGCGGGGGCGTTCGGCCATGCGTTCATAGACGAGGCGACCGACGATCTGCCCATCCTCGATGATGAACGGCACGTCATGCGAGCGCACTTCCAGCACGGCGCGCGCGCCCGCTCCCCCCGCTGCCATATGGCCGAAACCGGGATCGAAGAAACCGGCGTAATGGACGCGGAACTCCCCGACCAGAGGATCGAAGGGC
Organism: Pseudomonadota bacterium; assembly: GCA_020161975.1. GTDB lineage: Bacteria > Pseudomonadota > Alphaproteobacteria > Rhizobiales > Beijerinckiaceae > JAIUNP01. Next base: position 744 of record JAIUNP010000048.1, on the reverse strand, counting down.
ACCATCTCCGCTGCGTAATCGGGCGGCACATGCACCGCTTCCTTCGAAGCGAGAATATAGAACTCGCTCGGATCAAGCACCAGCGCGCCCGATCCGTCCGCCGTCAGCGGTTCCCAATAGTCCGCGATGCGGCAGGCCCCCACCTTGTCCACATCGACAAGCCCCGTATGCCGCTTGCCGCGATAGCCGATCAGGCCCGCACCATCGAAGCCCGAGAGATCGACGCTGACGGCAACACCGGCGCTGACCGGATGGGCGCCCCCCGCAATCAGCGTCTCGCTGCGATCCAGCGCGGCGAGCGTAGCATCATCCAGCCGTGGCTGGCCGGAGCGGAAGCGGATCTGCGACAGGCGCGAGCCGGTACGCACCAGCACCGGGAAGGTTTTGGGCGAAATCTCCGCGTAAAGCGGGCCGGAATAGCCATCGGGGATGACATCAAAGGCCGCGCCACCATCGACGATGACACGGGTGAACACGTCGATGCGCCCGGTCGAACTTTTCGGATTGGCCGAGGCGGCCATGCCTGCGGGCAAGGCGAGGGCCTCGCAGAGTTCCGCGACATAGACGCAGCCGGTTTCCAGCACAGCGCCGTCTGACAGGTCGATCTCATGCAGGGCGATAGCGGCAATCCGATCGCGGGCGTTTCGGCCCGGCCCCGGCAAAAAGCTCGCGCGGACGCGCCAGCAGCGCTTCCCAAGCCGCAGGTCCATGCTGGCAGGCTGGATCTGCCCGGCAACAGGCGGC
>JAIUNP010000047.1 GCA_020161975.1 Pseudomonadota bacterium | reverse complement strand
AAACGTTCCGGCGTCCAGCGTCTTTGCGGCGCTCCTGGTCTGGCGGCTGCTCTATCTTATCATCCCGCTGGCACTGGCCATTCCGATCATCCTGCTTTTCGAGGAAAAGAAGCTCGAAGAGGCCGTTCATCACAAAAAGGGTCATGAGGACTGATGCTCCCTAGAGCATCGGCAGGCTGCGCAGCTTTGCCCCCGCGTGCAGGTCGGACTGGCTGAAGACCACTGTTTGCGGGCGGAAGCGCTCCACCACCATACGCATATAGGGGCGCACAGCAGCGCTGGTGACAAGCACCGGCGTTTCGCCCTCGCGCGCAAGATCCTCGCAGCGGGTCTTCAGCGCTGTGACAAACTCCTGAAGCTTCGACGGCGCAATTGCGAGCTGGCGGATTTCCCCTTCGCCGATGAGGGCGGACGAGAAGACATCCTCCCAATGCGGCGACAGCGGCAGGATGGCCAGTGTGCCATCTGCACCGAGATGCTGGGCGCAGAGCTGCCGGGCGAGGCGCGTGCGCACATGCTCGATAATGGAGCGTGGATCGCGCACGGCACCGGCCACTTCCGCGACCGCCTCGACAATGGTCGACAGGTCGCGGATCGAAACGCGCTCGGCAAGGAGCCCCTGAAGGACGCGTTGCAGGCCGGTGTAGCTGATCTGGGCCGGTATGATGTCCTTGATGAGGTCGGCGTGGTCCTTGGGCAGTTCGCGCAGCAGCTTCTGCATCTCGGCATAGGAAAGCAGGTCCGGCATGTTGGCGCGCAGGATTTCGGTGAGATGGGTGGTGATGACCGAGGCCGCATCGACGACGGTGTAGCCCTTGAACTGGGCTTCCTCGCGCAAGCCGGCCTCAATCCAGGTCACGGCCATGCCGAAGGCCGGCTCCAGCATCCGCTGGCCGGGCAGTTCGACCGCTCCGCCGGTCGGATCGAGCGCCATGAAGTGGCCGGGGACGACCGTTCCTGAACCAACGTCCACCTCGCGCAGGCGGATGATATAGCGGTTTGCCTCAAGGTTCATGTTGTCGATGAGGCGCACGGACGGCAGGACGAAGCCGAAATCGGTTGCGAACGAGCGGCGCAGTGCCTTGATCTGACCGGTCAAGCGGTCGTCCTCGCCGCCCTCCTTCACCAGCGGCATGAGACCGTAGCCGATCTCGATGCGCAACTCATCAATACGGATCGCTGCGTGGTCGGATTCAGGCTCCTCCGGGGCGGGTTTGTCGTTGGTCGCCGGTGCCGCCGCCGCGAGGGCCTGCGTGGCAGCAACGCTTCGCGCAAGATAGCCTGCGCCGCCGGCCAGGACCAGAAAGGGCAGGGCCGGCATTCCCGGCAGGGCGGCGATGACCAGCATGACACCGGCGGAAAGGCCGAGAGCCTTCGGGTAGAAGGTCAGTTGCTTGATGAGGGCCTTGTCGGCGGCGCCGGAGACCCCGGCCTTCGAGACGAGCAGGCCCGCTGCCGTCGAGACGATCAGCGCCGGAATCTGGCTGACGAGGCCATCGCCCACCGTCAGCAGTGTGTATGACCGGGCTGCCTCGGCAAAGTCAATACCCTGCTGGGCCACACCGATGGCGATGCCGCCAATCACGTTGATGACGGTGATCAGGATGCCGGCCACCGCATCGCCACGGACAAACTTCGAAGCACCGTCCATGGCGCCGAAAAAGGCGCTCTCGTCCTCCAGTTCCTTGCGGCGGGCGCGTGCCTGTTCCTGCGTGATCAGCCCTGCGGAGAGGTCGGCGTCCACCGCCATCTGCTTGCCGGGCATGGCATCGAGTGTGAAGCGTGCGGCGACCTCGGCAATTCTGGTTGAACCCTTTGTGATCACGACGAAATTCACGATCACCAGAATGATGAAAACGATAATGCCAATCGCGAAATTTCCGCCGATGACGAAGGAACCGAAGCTTTCAATCACATGGCCCGCCGCGCCGCTGCCGGTGTGGCCGTTGGCGAGAATCAAGCGCGTTGAAGCAAGATTCAGCGCCAGCCGCAGCATGGTGGCGATGAGCAGAACCGCCGGAAAAGATGTGAATTCCAGCGGTCCCTGAATGAAGAGAGCTGTCATCAGAATCAAGACGGAAAAGATGATCGACACCGCGAGCATGAGATCCAGCATCAGCGGCGGCAGCGGCACGACGAGAACAACAAGGATGGTCAGAACGCCAATGGCGAGCGCGATATCGCCGCGAAACAGGGCTGCGCGCAGGTCATCCAGCGAAAATCCCGGAAGCCCGGTGGTAGGGTTGGCCGATTTCATCAGCATGCTCAACAATTAACGGGTGGGTCAGACGAAGGTGATGCGGGCGGTTCCTGGTTCGGGCACGGCAAGGCCAGAGGCTTCGTATTCGTTGAGCTTGTTGCGCAGTGTGCGGATGGAAATGCCAAGGATGCGGGCGGCATGGGTGCGGTTTCCAAGGCAGTGGTCGAGTGTGTCGAGGATCAGCCCCTGCTCGACAGCGGCGACCGAACGGCCCACCAGCGCGCGGGTGGCAAGTTCCGCCCGCTCGGCAGCACGGGTGGCAGGATCCTGCGGCGCTGGGACAGTTTCTCCTTCGGGAGGCACGATGGCGTCGGCGTCGATCTCGCTTCCCGTCGCCATCAGCACGGCGCGATGCATGGTGTTTTCAAGTTCGCGCACGTTCCCGCGCCAGGGATTGGCCAGCAGGGCGCGCTTGGCGGCAATCGCCAGCGGACGCTTGGGCAGGCCGTTCACCTCGGCATAGCGGATTGCAAAATGGCCGGCGAGTTCAATGATGTCGGAGGTCCGCTCGCGCAAAGGGGGAATGCGCAGGTTCACCACATTCAACCGATAGAGGAGGTCTTCGCGGAAGCTGCCGTTGCGCACGGCCTCGGTCAGGTTGCGGTTCGAGGTGGCGATAATGCGGATATCAACCGGTACGGGCCGGGTGCCGCCCACGCGGTCGATGACCCGCTCCTGAAGCGCGCGCAGCAGCTTGGCCTGAAGGCGGATGTCCATTTCGGAAACTTCATCGAGCAGCAGCGTGCCGCCCGACGCCTCCTCGAACTTGCCGATCCTGCGGGCGAGCGCGCCGGTGAACGCTCCTTTCTCATGGCCGAACAACTCGCTTTCCAGCAGGTTTTCGGGGATGGCGGCGCAGTTGACCGCGACAAAAGGCTTGCGTGCCCGGCGGGATTGATCGTGGACGAAACGGGCCATCACTTCCTTGCCGACGCCGCTTTCGCCGGTGATCAGGACTGATGCATCGGACCCGGCGATCTGGCGGGCAAGGCGCACGACCCGGGCCATCGCCTCATCGCGGAACACGATGTCGGTCCGCTCGCCTGTCACGGCTTCGAGAATGGCCGCGATCATCTCGGGGTCCGGCGGCAGCGGGACATATTCGCGCGCGCCGGCCCGGATGGCGGCGACGGCGGCAATCCGGTCCTGGGTGACACCGCAGGCGACGACCGGTACGGCCATGCGTTCGCTTTCGAGTGCGCCGACCAGCTGACCGAGGTTGAGCTGCACATCGATGAAGATCAGGTCCGCGCCCCGCCCCGCCCGAAGGTGCGCCAATGCGGCGGAAACGGTATCAACCTGCGCAACATCTGCGCCACGGTCGCGGGCAATCTTGGCGGCGGTGATGAGTTCGCTTCTCAGCGGTCCGACGATCAGGAGACGCATGGGATCCTCACGCTTCGCTTCTGATGATTTCCGTCATTGTCACACCGAGGCGTTCGTCGATTTTGACGATCTCGCCGCGGGCGATCAGGCGATTGTTGACCAGGATGTCGACCGGATCTCCAGGCTTGCGGTCGAGTTCGAGGACAGCGCCGGGCTGTACCTTCAGAAGGTCGACGATGGCCATTTCGGTTCGCCCGACGACGGCGGTAACACGCACCGGCATTTCGCCGATGCGGCGGAGTTCCTCTTCCTCGGGGGAATGGACGGGCGTGTCAGTCATGGAGGTCTCCTGTCACAGGGAGGATGCGGGCAATAATGGCTTCGATCCGCGCTTCTTCTGCCGCTTGATCGAGGATGGCACCGCCGTCGCTCCAGGTGATGCGGGCATCGCCGGGGGCACAATCGGGGTCCGGTATGATGGCAAGGGTGAAGCCGGCCAGCATGGTGCGGGCACAAGCGCCGAGGCGTTGTTCCGCCTCCGCCGCAAGATCGGGATGGACAGCAATTGCAACGCTCGTCTCGCCGCGCATGTCACCGACAAGACCTGTGAAGGCTTCCTCAAGAGCGGCAATGGGATCAGCGGTGCGCAGGCGCCCGGCGAGCTTTCGCGCGAGCGCTACGGCAAGCCTTGCGCCTGTTGCATCCTGTCGGGCGGTGGTTGCGCGCAGGGTCATTTCGAGGTCGGCGATCTGTTCCATCAGCGTGCTGATGGATGTGGCCAGATGTGCGTCGCGGGTGTTGCGTTCCAGGCTGCCGCCATCGGCAAAGCCGCGCGCGTAGGCTTCGGTGGCGCGTTCTTCCAGCCGCGCTTCCAGATCCTCCGGCGTCATTTCGATGAGTTTCCGGGCCGGGGCCAGTCCGGAAAAATCGGTCGTGAACTGGAAAGGCGCCGTCATTCCACCATCTCCTCGGTTTCCTCACCAGCGATGGCGAGCGAGAGTTCGCCGGCCGCTTCGAGGTCGCGTGCAATAGCAATCATGCGGGCCTGTGCGCGCTGGGCATCTGCCAGGCGCACGGGACCGCGCCCGGCCATCTGGTCCTCCAGCATCCTTGCGGCGCGCATGGACATCTGATCGAAAAAAAACTGGCGCAGCGGCTGTGGCGCGGCCTTCAACGCGAGGCCAAGGAGGTCCCGATCCACCCCACGCAACAAGGACTGGATGGCGGCAGGGGACAGGCGCGCGAAGTCCTCGAAGGTGAACATCTTTGCGCGAATTTTGCCAGCTGTGCCTTCATCGTCGGCGGCCCAACGGCCCAACAGTTCCTCCATGGCGCGTTTGTCGACGAGGTTGAGGATATCGGCGACCTCGCCTGTGGCGTCGCCCTGTTCGCCGGCGTTCGAGGCCGCGTTGATGACGCCGCCCAGCGTTTCCTCAATAGCTTCGAGAAAGGCGGGCTTGACCGTTTCCAGCGACAGCATCCGGTTGAGGCAGTCGAGGGCAAAATCACGCGGCAAGGCTTCGAGGATGCGCGCGGCCTGCTGCGGGGGCATCCGCTTCAGCACGATGGCTGCGGTTTGCGGATGTTCGCCGGCGAGATAGTCGGACAGTACGGTTTCCTTCAGTCCTGCGAGCTTTTCCCAGACATCAAGCCCCTGCGGTTTGCGCAAACGCGCCAAATGCGGTTTGGCCCTCAGTTCCGGCAGGACCTTTTCGATGATGCGCTCTGTGCTGGTGGGGCTGCCGGCAAAGCCGGACAATGCGGCAATCTCGGTGTCGAAGAGGTTCAGCGCTGCATCGACCAGCGTCTTGTCGACACTGCCAAGGCGGGCCATGGCGCGGGTGATCTCGGCGATTTCGGTATCATTCAGTTCTGCCCAGATCGGAGCACCATGGGTTTCTCCGAGCGCGAGCAGAACGAGGGCGGCCCGTTCCGCACCGGTGGCTGGGCGAAGTTTGCTGGCGTCTGTCATGCGGCGTTCCTCATCCAGCTGCGCAGGATTGCTGCGGCATCCTGCGGCTGGCTGGCAATGCGCGAGCCGAGCCGTTCCAGCGCCGGGGCAGAGTCGGCTGTGGCAGTGGACGTCGCGGTTGCTGTGGCAGCCTCATTGGGTGCCGTCGGCGCGCTTGCTGCGGCTGCAAGGACCGGGCCGGCGACTTCCGGGCTCATCATCTCGCGCAGCAACGGGCGGACGACAAAGATCAGCACGATCAGGGTGACGAGCGCAAAGACGGCGAGTTCAGCAAAACGCAGCAGATCATCGCGGCCAAAGGCAAGAACCTTTTCGAAGAATGTCATGGTCGGCTCGGTGAGCGGCAGGGGCGGAGCTTCGGCAAAGCGCAGGTTCACGACCTCGACCTGATCGCCGCGGGTCTTGTCGAAGCCGATACCCATGCGCACCAGCGTGGCGATGCGTTGCAGATCTTCGGCGCTGCGGGGCGTATAGGTCTGGCCGCCGTTCGGCTGGGGGGCATAGGTGCCATCGACGAGAACCGCCACGGACAGACGCTTGAGGCGGCCGCCCTCGATGGTCTCGGTGCGCGTGGTGCGGGAAATCTCGTAGTTGATCACTTCCTCGTTCTTCTGGCCCTGCTCGCGCGTACCGGCAGCGCTGTCGTTCTTCTGGCCGCCGGGCAGTTCACCTGCGACGCCGACCTGGCCATCCTTGCCCTCGGCAGTGGAGTTAGCCTCGGTTCGGGTCTGGGTGGAGCGGACAACGCGGCTTTCAGGGTCGAAGGTTTCGGCGGTCTGCTGGATGCGGTTGAAGTCGAGTTCGGCTGCCACCTGAACGCGGGCGCGACCGCGGCCCACGACGGAGGCGACAATCTCCTCCACCTGCGTCTTCAGCCGCCGTTCGTGGCTGGCCTGCCGGTCGGCGGCGAGCGTTGCCTGATCACCATCATCGCCAGTGCCGTCTGCAAGCAGGGTGCCCGTCTCGTCGATCAGCGAAATGCGTGTCGGTTTCAGCCCCTCGACGGCGGTGGCAACAAGATGCCGAATGGCGCGCACCTGCGATGCATCAAGCTCGCCGCGCACCTTCAGAACCACCGAGGCCCGAGGCTCCACCTTGTCTTTCTGGAACAGCCGTCGTTCGGGAATCGACAGGTGGACGCGGGCGGACTGCACCCGGTCAATAGCGCGGATCGAGCGGGCAAGCTCGCCTTCCAGCGCACGCAAGTGGTTGAGATTCTGGACAAATCCCGTTGCGGAAAAGGCATCGCCCTTATCAAAGATCTCATAGCCAACCGAGCCGCCTGCCGGTATTCCCTTGGCTGCAAGATCCATGCGGGCGCGCGCCACCTGTTCGCGTGGCACCAGAATGACGGCGCCTTCGCCGCGAACCTCCGGCTTGATTCCACGAGCTTCGAGTTCACGCACGATGCTGGCGGATTCGGTGGGCGAAAGATCGGTGAAGAGCGTACCCATCGGCACGGCGGAAACGCGCAGCAGAACATAGGCAAAGAAGCCAATCAGCGTAAGCGTGACGGCGCCCATGGCCGCCAGCCGGCGGGCCCCTAACTTCTGGACGAGATCGATGATTCCCTGCACTGTCCGGCCCGTCGGTGGCATTGTTGCGTTGGGCAATTTTTGCCGGGCTGATGGTTAGTAAGAGGTTAATTTATGCAACCGGTAATTGAAAATATTCGCAACATGGTTGGCGATGTGCAATCACCGCTTGCAATCACGATGGGTGACGCCGCCGGTATCGGCCCCGAGATCGTCGCGAAATTCTTCGCGAAGCGGCCATTCGAGCGGGCGCTGGTGGTGGGCGATGCCGGGGTGATGGGCCGCGCGGCGGCGAAGGTTGCGGGTGCGCCGCCGGTGATCGAATGTGCGGATGCGGCAGAGCTTGCCGCGCTGAATGGTCCTGCAATTCCCGTCCTTTCCCTCTCCGCGCTTCCTGCCGATCTGCCAATCGGCATGGTCGACGCCCGGGCGGGCAAGGCGGCTTATGACGCGATCATTGCCGCCATAGACCTGGCGATTGCGGGCAAGGTGGGCGGCATTGTCACCGCACCGATCCACAAGGAAGCGCTGAAGGCAGCGGGCATTCGCCATCCGGGGCATACGGAAATCCTTGCCGAGCGGACGGGGACGGCCGAGTTCGGCATGATGCTGGCCGACTGCCATCTCAGGGTTGTGCTGGTGTCGATCCATGTGCCGCTGACCGAGGCGATCCGCCTTGTAACAGGGCCCAACGTTTGCCGCGCCATCCGGCTTGCCGATCTTGGAACGCGGGCTTTTGGAATTGACCGTCCACGCATTGCGGTCGCCGGGCTCAATCCCCATGCCGGGGAGGGCGGACTGTTCGGGCGCGAGGATATCGACATCATCGCCCCTGCGGTGGCCGAAATGCAGCGGCAAGGGTTGACCGTTTCAGGCCCCCTTGCGCCCGATACGGTGTTCATGCGGGCGCGCAATGGCGAATTCGATGTGGTTGTGGCGCAATATCACGACCAGGGCCTGATCCCGGTCAAATATCTTGGCATCGAGGGGGGCGTGAATGTCACGGTGGGCCTGCCGATCATCCGCACCAGCGTTGATCACGGCACGGCCTTCGACATCGCCGGCAAGGGGCTTGCCGATCCCGGGAGTCTCATCACGGCCTACGATCTGGCCATGGCCATGCGCGCAAGGCCGCCCGCCGCATGATCTGCGGAAGCGGCCTGGCCAATAGCCATCGCGCCGGGTGCGGCGCGAGCGATCAGGCGCGGTAGTGCTGGATGCGCGTGGTGCGCAGGCCGGCCAGACCGTGATCGTCGATCGACTGCTGCCAGGAGAGGAATTCCTCTACCGTCAGCGTGTACCGGCTACAGGCTTCATCAAGCGACAGGAGGCCGCCGCGCACTGCGGCAACAACTTCTGCCTTGCGGCGGATGACCCAACGCCTTGTGTTGGACGGCGGCAGATCCGCGATCGTCAAAGGGCTGCCATCGGGGCCGATGACATACTTTGCACGCGGGCGATAAGGTTCGGTCATGGATACGCTCACAGGAACACTACGCAACTCACGGGACCGAGGATAGACACCAGCAATTTAAAAAATGGCTAAACCACGACAAACATTGCGAAATACACGCTTTGTTCATTTTTGGATTGTCTTAACCTTACTGGCCGGAATGATCAGGCTTCCGATGGTCAGAATTGGCTCGGAACCCGTGATATCGACACTTTCGACCGTTCCGGTAACATCCGTGCCGATCGTGATCGTCTGACCCGCAGCATCCTTTGCGCTGACGTTAAGAGTGTATTCACCATCCGGCGCAATTCCGCCTGCTAAAAGCGCGCCGGACCAGGTGTAGGGCTGGCTGCCGGCTGCGAGCGCGCGGGTCTCGCTGAACACGGTGGCGCCTGTCTTGTCCGTCACCGTGAAGGTGGCCGAGGCTGCGCTGCGTGGCACGTCGAGGCGCCATTCGGCCTTGCCGCTCGCAAGTTCGGTCGTGTTGCCGCTGGCGGTGACGCGCGCGCCGACGAAGCCGAGCGCATTCGTGACGTTGTTCGCACGCATTGTCGTCAGAAGCGCGTTCAGATTATCATTCGACTTCATCTGCTGCTCGACGCTGGCGAACTGAACGAGTTGCTGGGTGAATTCGTTGGTGTTGAGGGGATCCAGCGGACTCTGGTTTCGCAGCTGCGTGGTCAGCAGATTGAGGAAGGTCTCGAAGTTCTGGGCGATGGTGCCGTTCGACAGCGTGCTCTGGCTGGCGGTGATGCTGGCGGGCGTCTGGGAAACCGTAAGGGCCATGGCTGAACCTAAAGGGTGAGATCAAGCGCGGACGCGGTGGTCGCGAGGGGCCGCCAGCGCGGTTGTGGAAGGGGGGCGGGGGCATTCTCCTCGGGCGGAGGCTGCCTTGCTGCCGGCTCTTGCGGCTGGCGCTGTTGGGGCGTGCGCTGGCCATCGCCATCAGAACGCAAGGAGAGGTTGGGGCCGGCTGTATCTGCGGCAAAGCCGGCATCGGTGAACGCCTGTTCCAGCTTGCGGACGTCGTTGCGCAGCAATTGCAGCGTTTCGGCGCGCTCGACGATGAAATGGGTCCGGACCGTTCCATCCTTGTTGATGTCCAGCTTGACCTCGATCGATCCGAGACTGCCCGGAGTGAGGCGGATGTCAAAGCTCTTTTCGCCCTCGGCAAGGCGCGAGGCGATCAGCACCGGGACTTCGGATAGTGCAACAGGAGGGCGCACTGGTGGCGCGGCGGCAGGAAGAGGAACGGAAGGATTTTGCGCCGATGGCGGCTGCGCCGGAACAAGCTGAGGACCGGCATCGGGTGCTGCGGAAGTTCGGGACGCTGCATCCGGTCGCGAGGTTGGCTGCATATCATGGGCGTCTTGCCTCTCACGGCTCCCTTGCGTCTCACGGGTCCCTTGCGTCTCATGGGTCCCTTGCGTCTCATGGTTACCTTGTGTCGTTGGGCGCGACGTTTCGGATTTTTCCATGGGAGGAACGGCGTCCTTCGGTGCGCTCGCTGCACCCGGTGCGGATTGCCCGGATACGGCACTGCTGACGCTGTCGGCGTTTGAATCCGTGGTGGCAGAGGGCGTTTGCGGTGCCGTGGCCAAAGATATTGGCACGCATTCGGGTTGAATTGCGACGGGGACTGCCGGCGCCGTGGCTTCCGGCAGCACGTCGCCCGGTTGAGCGTCGCCTTCGCCCGAAGGCCCCTGCTCGTCACTGCCATCCGCGTCGGGCAGCGTGGCCGGTATCTCAGCATCAGGAATGGTTGCTGCAACTGTTGGCGCTGCTTGGCACTCCTGGAGGATCGGGACTTCTGGTATCGCAGGCACTGCATCTTTGCTCGCTATCGCGGCTGTCCTGGAATTCGGCTTTGCCGGGGCGTTTGCGTCCTTTCGCACCGTCTTTCCCGGTGTGCGCTGGCCGTCCATCTCCGCCTCCAGTGCCGCCGAAAAGCTATCCGCGCCTTCTTCAGGTGTGGAATCGCGGCGGGTATGGGCCGGGGGGCTTGAAACGGAAGCGGCGGGGATCTGAAGAGACTTCAAGAGAGCGGGCATGACTTTCCTACGCAACAGGACAAACCGCTTGTGCAAATCCCGCCCCATCGGGATTGAGCCAAAAATCAGTGGCTTACGCGTGATCGCCTGAACTCTTCCGGCAGATTTCACAGCGGACCGGGCAGAAACTGCCGGGTGTCCGGTCTGGTATTGCCCATGAAAAAGCCTTATGGAGTGGCCAAACTGCCAATTGTTCCGATGATGCCGCTGAATTCGCTCGATCTTCCAAAGGTGCCTCACCAGACCCGTGTCGTTGTCGCGATGTCGGGTGGGGTGGATTCGTCTGTCGTGGCAGCGATGCTCAAGCGCGAGGGGTATGAGGTCATCGGCATCACGCTCCAGCTTTACGACCATGGCGAAGCGATCCACCGCAAGGGCGCCTGCTGTGCCGGACAGGATATCGCGGATGCGCAGCGTGTGGCCGAGCATCTTGGCATTCCCCATTACGTTCTCGATTATGAGAGCCGGTTCCGCGATGCGGTGATTGATGCCTTTGCAGAGAGCTATGCGGCGGGCGAGACGCCGGTGCCCTGCATCGTCTGCAACCGCACCGTGAAGTTCCGCGACCTGCTCAGCGTGGCAAAGGATCTCGGCGCCGATGTGCTGGCCACGGGCCATTACATCGAGACGCGTGCGCTGCCGGATGGGCACCGCGCGATGTATCGTCCGGCAGACCTCGACCGGGACCAGAGCTATTTCCTGTTTGCCACCACGCAGGAGCAGCTTGATTTTCTGCGCTTTCCGCTGGGCCGGCAGAGCAAGGCCGAAACGCGGGCGCTGGCGCGCGAGCTTGGCATTACCATTGCCGACAAGCCCGACAGCCAGGACATCTGCTTCGTGCCAGCCGGGCGCTATAATACCCTGATCGAGAAACTGAAGCCCGATGCCGTCAAACCGGGCGATATCGTCCATGTCGACGGGCGCGTGCTGGGCCGGCATGAGGGCATTCATAACTACACGGTGGGCCAGCGGCGCGGCCTCGGGCTGGCAACCGGCGAGCCGCTGTTTGTCGTGCGGCTCGATGCGGGCGCGCGGCAGGTCGTTGTCGGTCCGCGCGAGGCGCTGAGTGCGCATCGGCTCACCTTGCGGGATGTCAACTGGATCGGCGATGGCGCGCCGGAGAATTGGCCCCCTCAGGGCCTTGAGGTGGCGGCAAGAGTGCGGTCCAGCCGCAAGCCGCGTCCGGCAATGCTGCGGTGTCAGGGCGATGTCTTTGTCGTTGATGTTCTCGATGGCGAGGAGGGCGTCGCGCCCGGGCAGGCCTGTGTGCTCTATGACAGTACGCAGGATGGTGCGCGCGTTCTCGGCGGTGGCACAATCGACGGGGTACTGTCAGATGCGCTCGCGCAAGCGGCTGCTGCCGCACCGTTCGCCGACCAGCAGCACTGACAGGACAGACCGATGGCTGGGGACTATGATCTCGAAACGAATGTCCGGGCCTATCGGCGCTGGGCCTCGTTTTACGATGCCGTGTATACCGGGCTGCTGGCCCATGCCCGGCGCGATGCAGTGGCTGCCGCGGTCGTCTGTGGCAATGAAGTGCTGGAAGTGGGCGTCGGCACGGGCCTCTCCTTGCCTGAATATCCAGCCCATTGCCATGTCAGCGGCTGCGATCTTTCCGAGCCCATGCTGGCCAAGGCCTTCGAGAAGATCGAGCGGCATGGACTGACCAATGTGCGCGGCCTCAGCGTGATGGATGCCTGCCACCTCGGGTTTCCCGACCAGGCATTCGATGCGGTGGTGGCGCAATTCCTTTTGACGCTGGTGCCGAATCCCGAACAGGCTCTCGACGAGTTTGCCCGCGTGCTCCGGCCCGGCGGCGAAATCATCATCGCCAACCATATCGGTGCAGAATCAGGGCCGATGGCGACCTTCGAGAAAGCCGTGGCGCCGCTGGCCCGTACCCTCGGCTGGCGTGCCGAGTTTCCGTTGCAGCGGATCAGGGACTGGGCAGCTGCGCGTGGGTTCACCCTGATTTCGGCGCGGAAGGTGAAACCGCTCGGTTATTTCATGGTTATTCGCCTCAAACGCCTGGCGCCTCATTGAATCAAGACGGTGCGCGGCAAAAAAGTCGTACGCCGGCCTTGACTTTGCGAGGCGGTTTAAGCTTATTGCGCGCCTCTGCTCCGGCTTGCTCCGGGGCGGGATGACCGGACCCCTTCGCGGGTTCAGCCGGATGGCGGGGTAGCTCAGTTGGTCAGAGCAGAGGAATCATAATCCTTGTGTCGGGGGTTCAAATCCCTCCCTCGCTACCGCCGGGTCCCCCCCAAAAAACGAAAACGGGGATCGAGACGACCCCCGCCTTGCTGAATGTTCCGGCTCGCCTTACCGCAGGCCAGGACCACGTGCGATCCGAAGGCTGCCCGGTGCCACCGGTGCAGGGTTCGGCTGTTCGCCAGCCGTCCGGGCCGCTTCGCGGCGGCTGGCGAAGGCGGCGAAACGCTTGCGCCACGGGTCCTCGATGTAATCGTAGGTGAACTTCGAGACGATGAGGGTCAGCACGATCTGGAGCGTGAAGAAGGCGATATCCAGGCCGGCATTGTTGAAGGTCCAGAGCTTGGCGGTCGATGTCGAGATGCCGGTGACGGCGATGAGCCCCTTCTTGGCGGCAAAGCCAAGCGCCATCTTCTCCACGGTGAAGATCAGCAGGTGCACCATGTAGATCGAGTAGGACCAGAGGCCGAGGGCCTGGGCCGGGGCGGTGTGCAACACCTTCGAGACAATGCCACGTTCAAAGGCGAAGACATAGACCACGACGGCAAAGACCAGCGGGGCGGCAAGGCTCGACGCATTCTTGCCGGAGAGGACCATGAAGACGACGAGCAGGGCAATGGCGCCAAGTTCTGCCCATGTGCCGGTGGCTGTCCCGGCATTCGGACGCATCACGGCCTGATAGGTCAGGCAGCCGACGAAGAAGCCGTAAATGCAGCGCAGAAAGCCGTAATCGTGGGTTGCGAAGATGTAGTTCGGCGAGAAGGCGACCAGCCCTGCCAGACCGACCGTTGCCAGCGCCGCAAAGAGCGCCGTGCGCATTCCGGCAAGGATCACCACCACTGCAAAGACGATATAGGCGTAGAACTCGACGGAAATCGACCAGGCCGGGCCGTTCCAGCTCGTCATGCCCAGCAGGTTGAACGACTGGATCAGGAAGAGGTTGGCGCCCAGGCTCTCGAAGGAGCGCGGACCGGTGAAGGGTGCGCCGTCAATGTCGATCTTCAAGGTGTGAGTGGCACCGAGCTTGACCAGCTCAAGCGCGAGGAAGCCGAGGATCAGCGCCAGATGCAACGGGTAGATGCGGCCGAAGCGCCGAATGATGAAGCCTTCAAACCCGGTCTTGCCGGTGGAAAGGCTGGTGCCATAGGCATGGCACATCACAAAGCCTGACAGAACGAAGAAGAAATCCACGAACATCTGCATGTTCAGGAAGCCTTCCGTGCCCTGGAACCGGTGGGCGAGCGGGATGTGGACGATTGTGACCAGCATGGCGCACACGCCGCGCCATGCATCGAGCACCGCAAAACGATGTTGGGGCGACAATGTTCCGGAACCGGACACTTGTGTTGCAGTTTGCATCTCATTTGCCTCCTTCGACGGTGGGTTTGAGAAGGTTCCGCAAGAAGCGGACCAGTTCCGGGCGTTCGTGGATCTTGCGGCGAACTGTCAGTTCGGCCGCTGCAAGGCGCCCCTTCAGTGAGCGGGGGGCGACGATCTCGTAAAGCTCGGTCGGAACCGCGCCGAATTCTGTCTTGTAGGCTTCCGAACCGAGGGTGAAATCATAAAGGCGCTTCCCGCGTCCGGCAGTCCATTCCATGCTCTTGCGGAAGTGCTGGAGCCCTGGCGAATAGACCTTCCACTCCTCGCCGCCGATGGTGGGGAAAATCATCAGGAATGCGTCGGTCGTAACAAGGCCGAGACCGCAGGCGATGATCTCGTCATTGACCGACAGGGTTTGCAGCACCGCGCCGCTCCTGCCGTCATACTGGTCGAGCAGTGAACGGTAAAAGTCCCGCACGTCCGCGCTGTCCAGCGCATTGGGGCGGCCCATGGCGGTGAAGCGAGCGGCGCGCTGTGCGCACATTACGGCGAAGGCCGCGTCCTTTTCCTGCGCTGTTTCCGCGATGCGGAAGCTCAGGGAGCCGACGGCTTGCAGGCGTTTCAAACGGTTATTCAGTTCACGTGATCGCTTCTTGGGCATGCCAAGCGCGGTAAAATCCAGCGGCGGCGCGGTCAGCGAGGTGCCCCAGGCGCGCTGGCGGTGCCTGTGCAGACCATTGACCAGCATCAGCGGGTTCGGACGGGTGCCGAGCATCGGCGGAATCTTGCCAAGATAGAGCATGTCGGCTTTGGGCAGTTGCGCGAGCAGCGACTTCCAGAGGCGGTTCATCTCGTTGCTGGATGGCGCAAAATCTGCGGCTATGATCGGGGCAACGTAGTCGGCAAGCCCGAGGTCGACGGCATCAAGCCGGGTCAGACCGCCGGATGTCCAGCGCACCAGCGGCAGGGCAAGGCAGAAGCTTCCGGTTGCCTTGCAGGTTGCCAGCATCAGGTGCGGTTCGGCACCACGAGCGCGGCCGACCGTCGCAAACCAGTTCACCAGCCAGGTGTCACTCTGGAACGCGGTTGATTCGACATCTGGCGAGAGGCCCTTGAGAACCGCGCTGACGCGGGCCTCACCCGAAATGCAGACGATCCTGAATTGCCGCTGGAATGCAGAAACGCGAGTATTCTGTTCGACGTTCGTTGCATTTGCCACCGTAAGAGCCAACGACATTCCAATCTCCTCGTATCCTGTTTTGGTGCGCATCTGTCGCAATCCGGTACGCTTTGCGTGCCATTACGAAGGTACAGGGTCGTCACCGTCGAATTCACGAGACAAACTGGCAAAGCTCGTGCCAATACTGACTTGGGCTGGATATCACCCGTTTGAATGATGCCAGCCTTCGCTGGGCCGCCGTATCTCTGGTTCCGGGGACATGCAATTACAGGTATAACGTTCGTGAACAGTCTGGAACGTCTGATCAAAATTCTTGATATATTTGAAGAATCCCCCGGCATTTTTTCTGCGGAGCAACTGCACGGACGGCTCGGTTACACACGGTCGACGCTTTATCGCTATCTCAAGACCTTGGTGGATGCGGGATTGCTGACATCGCTGCATGGCAGCGGGTTTACGCTTGGACCGCGGGTGATTGAGCTCAATGCGCTGATGGTGAGCCGCGATCCGCTCATTCTGGCCGCGCGCCCATATCTTGCGGCCCTTGCAGGGCAGTTTCGCGGGAATGCCTTGCTTTGCCGCCGTTTCAGGGACAAGGCGCTCTACATTCATCAGGAGACGGCGGGGAGTGGAGGGGCGCTCGGCTATGGCGTCGGCATCCCGATGTCGCTGGTTTTCGGCTCAGCAGGGCGGGTAATCCTTGCCAACCTCCAATCCGGAC
>JAIUNP010000046.1 GCA_020161975.1 Pseudomonadota bacterium | reverse complement strand
ATTCGCTGGGGCAGGCCGACATGTTGCGCCGCGCGATGGGCAAGAAGATCAAGGCCGAGATGGATGCCCAGCGCGTGCCGTTCGTCAAGGCGGCGGTGGCGCTTGGCGAGGATGGCGATGAAGCGGGGATGATCTTCGATCTTCTCGCGAAATTCGCAGATTACGGCTTCAACAAGAGCCATGCTGCGGCCTACGCCCTGATTTCGTATCAGACGGCTTATCTGAAGGCGAATTATCCGGTCGAATTTCTGGCCGCCTCGATGAGCCTCGAACTGACCAATACCGACAAACTAGCCGAATTCCGGCGCGAGGCGGCACGGCTCGGCATCTCGGTGGAGCCCCCCAACATCAATCGGTCGGGCGTGCGTTTCGACGTCGCAGACGGGGCGATCCGCTATGCGCTTGCCGCGGTCAAGGGTGTGGGTGAGGAAGCGGCAAAATCGATTGTCGCGGCGCGGAAGGGCGGACCGTTCGACAGCCTCGCCGACTATGCCCTGCGTGTCAGCCCGAAGACTGTGAACCGGCGGACCTTCGAGCAGCTTGTTGCCGCCGGCGCCTTTGATACGCTCGACAAGGACCGCGCCCGGCTGACAGCGGGAGCAGAGCATGTGCTGGCCCACGCCGCGCGGGCGGAAAGCGAGGCACAGAGCGGCCAGACACGCCTGTTCGGCGGTGGCAGCGAGGGGGAGGCGCTGGAATTGCCGCAAGTGGAGCCCTGGCCGCTGGTGGAGCGCCTGAGGCGCGAACATGCGGCGGTCGGTTTCTATCTCTCAGGGCATCCGCTTGATGATTACACGGATGCGCTTGCGCGCCTGAAGGTGCCGAATTTCGTGGAATTTCAGCGATTCGTGAAAGGGGGTGCCACGCACAACCGATTGGCCGTGTCGGTCCTCGACCGTCAGGAACGGCGAACCAAGAGTGGCAACAAGATGGGCATTGTCGCCCTGTCTGACCGGACAGCCCAGTTCGAGGCGATATTGTTTTCAGAAGGACTGGCGTCCCTGCGCCCTTTGCTCGAACCGGGGAACGTTCTGCTCCTGACCGTTGCCGCATCCCTGGAAGGCGATGAGGTGCGCGTGCGGATCCAGGACGCCGAACCGCTCGACCGGGCGGTGACGCGGGTGCAGAAGGCGATGACTGTGTTTGTCGCGCAGGATTCGCCGCTGTCCGGGATCAGTCAACGGTTGCAGAAGCGGGGCGAAGGCAGCGTTTCGCTGGTTGTTGTTCTCAGCGGCGGGGAGGGAGAGGTCGAGATTCGGTTGCCGGGCCAGTTTGATGTGGGCCCGGCAGTTGTCGGCGCGCTGAAGTCCGTCACCGGCGTCCTGGATGTCAGGACCGGATAGGCAAATTGGCGGTTTCCTGCGCAATGCCTCTTGCTTTTTTGACAGAACCGCGCTTAAGGGAGCGCCATCACACACGCGAGGGCTGGTTTCGACCGTCTGGTGCCGGGGTTCCCGGCTATTCCTCGCGGAGGCATTAACCGGAGAAGACCCATGGCGTTGCCCGACGTTTCGATTCGGCAGCTGCTGGAGGCTGGTGCGCATTTCGGCCACCAGGCCCACCGCTGGAACCCGAAGATGGCGCAGTATATTTTCGGCGTCCGTAACAAGATTCACATCATTGACCTGTCGCAGTCCGCGCCGATGTTGCAGCGTGCGCTGCAGGCAGTGAGCGACACCGTTGCCCGTGGCGGGCGCATCCTGTTCGTCGGCACGAAGCGGCAGGCGCAGGACGCGATTGCGGAAAGCGCCAAGCGCTCGGCCCAGTATTACGTCAATTCGCGCTGGCTCGGCGGTATGCTGACCAACTGGAAGACGATTTCGGCGTCGATCCAGCGCCTGCGCAAGGTCGACGAGACCCTCGCCAGCGGCGCGCAGGGCCTCACCAAGAAAGAGCGCCTGATGCTGACGCGCGAGCAGGAAAAGCTCGAAAAGGCGCTGGGCGGCATCAAGGACATGGGTGGCACACCCGACCTGATCTTCGTGATCGACACCAACAAGGAACAGCTCGCGCTTCAGGAAGCGCGCCGCCTGAACATTCCGGTGGTTGCGATTGTCGACACCAACTGCGATCCGGACGGCGTGACCTTCCCGGTTCCGGGCAATGACGATGCCGGACGCGCGATCCAGCTTTACTGCGATCTCGTTGCCCGTGCGGCGATTGACGGCATCGGCCGTGGCGCCGGCGACATGGGTATCGACCTCGGCGCGGCTGAAGCGCCGGAGGCCGAGGAGCTTCCGACGTCGGGTGACGAGGTTGCGTTTGAGCGCCTCTCCGCCCCGCGCGGTGCCCCGGATGACCTGACCAAGCTTGGCGGCCTCGGCCCCGAACTTGAGAAGAAGCTGAACGATGCCGGCATCTTCCACTTCTGGCAGGTTGGCGCGATGAACACCGCCGATGAGCAGAAGCTGGATGCCGATCTCAAGCTGCATGGCCGGATTGGCCGTGAGGGCTGGATCGAGAAGGCGCGCGCGCTCGTCGCCTGATCTTCAAGGATCGACAGATCTTTGGCGGGGCCCGGAGCGCGGCGCGTTCCGGGCCTCTGCATGAAACAACGTGTGTAACCGACGGATTGAAAAAGGATTGTCCTATGGCTGCGATTACTGCTGCGCTGGTGAAAGACCTGCGCGAGAAGACCGGCGCCGGCATGATGGACTGCAAGAACGCGCTTGCAGAGGTGGAGGGCGATCTTGAGGCCGCCATCGACTGGCTGCGCAAGAAGGGCCTGGCAAAGGCCGCCAAGAAATCGGGCCGTGTTGCGGCGGAAGGCCTCGTGGCCGCCGCCACGAATGGCAAGTCCGGCGTGGTTGTCGAACTGAACTCGGAAACGGACTTCGTGGCCCGCAACGAGCAGTTCCAGGGCATCGTCCGCACGGTGTCCGGCATCGCGCTCACCGGCGCGACCGACCTTGAGGCACTGAAGGCTGCGGCCTATCCGGGCGGCGGCACCGTGGCGGAGGCGATTGCCAACGCCGTTGCGACCGTCGGCGAGAACATGTCGCTGCGCCGCGTGGCCGGCCTGTCGGTTTCCGATGGCGTGGTGGCGTCGTATGTGCACGGACAGGTCGTCGAGGGCCTCGGCAAGATTGCCGTGATCGTTGCGCTCGAATCGAAGGGTGATGCGGCGCAACTGGCGACGCTGGGGCGTCAGGTTGCGATGCATGTCGCCGCCGCGAGCCCGCAGGCGCTGGACGCTTCGGGGCTCGACCCGGCGGTTGTCGAGCGTGAGCGCGCGGTCCTCGCCGAGAAGGCGGCTGCCTCCGGCAAGCCGGCCAACGTCGTCGAGAAGATCGTCGAGAGCGGCCTGAAGACCTACTACAAGGAAGTCTGCCTTGTTGATCAGCCGTTCATCCACGATTCGGCAAAGACCGTTTCGCAGGCCGTGAATGAAGCGGCGAAGGCGATTGGCGCTCCCGTGGCGCTGAAAGGCTTCGTGCGGTTTGCGCTCGGCGAGGGAATCGAGAAAGAAGTCTCCGACTTCGCCGAGGAAGTGAAGAAGGCTGGCGGCGCCTGAGCGTTCCCCATTCAAGCAATTGAAAGGGCGGCGCGTGCCGCCCTTTTTCTTGTGACGAACCAGTTTGCTGAATTGCAGGAGTGCCACATGACCGCCAAGCCGATCTTCAAACGCGCGCTGGTAAAGCTCTCGGGTGAGGCGCTGATGGGGCCTGAGCCCTTCGGCATCCACCAGCCCACCGTGCGGCAGATCTGCGCCGACCTTGTCGAAGCGGCCAATCTCGGCGCGGAGATTGCTGTCGTCATCGGCGGTGGCAATATCTTTCGCGGCGCGCAGATGTCCGGCATGGGCCTGTCGCGTCCGGCTGCGGATTCGATGGGAATGCTTGGCACGGTGATGAACTCGATCGCGCTCGAAGCGCAGGTGGAGGCGCTGGGCCACAAGGCGCGGGCGATGTCGGCGGTGGCGATGCCGTCTGTGGTTGAAACCTATACGCGCCAGCAGGCGGCAGATCATCTTTCCAAGGGCCGGATTGTCATTCTGGCAGGCGGCACCGGCAATCCGTTCTTCACCACAGATACCGGCGGCGCCTTGCGGGCGGCGGAACTCGATTGCGACGTGATGCTCAAGGCAACGCAGGTGGACGGCATCTATACGGCGGACCCAAAGAAGGATCCGTCTGCCAAGCGTTACGATCGTGTGTCCTATGACGAAGTGATCGCCCGGGATCTCAAGGTGATGGATACTGCGGCCTTCGCGCTTGCGCGCGACGCGAGCCTGCCGATCATCGTTTTTTCGATCCACGAGCCGGGCGCGATTGCCCGCGTTCTGACGGGCGCGGGGCACGGAACCATCGTCGGACGGTGAAAGCGCCGGTGAAAACAGGCCGGCTCCGACTTGCGGGGCAGGCTTTCGAGGCGTAACGAGAACAAAAGCATCCGGGGACGACATTCGAGGACGACATGGCCGATACCTACGATCTCAACGACATCAAGCGCAGAATGCAGGGGGCGGTGGCCGCCTTGAAGCATGATCTCGCCTCGCTCAGGACGGGGCGTGCCTCTGCCAATCTGCTCGATCCGATTGAGGTGGAAGCCTATGGCGCCCGGATGCCGCTGAGCCAAGTCGCAACCATTTCGGTCCCGGAAGCGCGGATGCTGTCCGTGCAGGTGTGGGATCGCTCGATGGTCACGCCCGTTGAAAAGGCCATCCGCGAATCCTCCCTGGGCCTCAATCCGAACACAGAAGGGCAGGTGATCCGCCTGCGCATTCCCGAACTGAATGAGCAGCGCCGCAAGGAAATGGTCAAGGTGGCGCACAAATATGCCGAGGCGGCGCGCGTTGCGGCCCGCCATGTGCGTCGCGATGCCATGGACCTTCTCAAGAAGCTGGAGAAGGACGGCAAGATGGCCAAGGACGACGCCACGCGCGGTTCTGATCAGGTGCAGAAGGCCACGGATTCGACCATTGCCGAACTTGATGCCGCCCTTGCGCACAAGGAAAAAGAGATCATGCAGGTCTGACGGAAAGCTGTCCCCGCCATGACTCAGGCTGTCCGCCCCATCCCGTCCGACCCTGCCGCCGAAGAGGCGGCGCGTGGCCCCTGTGGCCTGCGTCATGTCGGCATCATCATGGATGGCAACGGGCGCTGGGCGGTCAAGCGTGGGCTGCCGCGCGTGTTCGGCCATCGCGCAGGCGTGGATGCCTTGCGCGGTGTTGTCCGGCATTTCTGCGACCTCGGCATTCCTTACCTCACGATCTACAGCTTCTCCTCGGAGAACTGGTCGCGCCCGGCCGGCGAGGTGTCCGAACTTCTCGGGCTGCTGAAGCGCTTTATCCGGCACGATCTTGCCGATCTTCATGCGCGCAATGTGCGGGTGCGGGTGATCGGCGAACGCGCCTCGCTTTCTGACGATCTCGTATCGTTGCTGGAAGAGGCCGAGGCCAAAACGGCCCGCAATACCGGGCTCACATTCGTGGTCGCTTTCAATTATGGCGCACGGCAGGAAATCGTGGCTGCCGCCCGCGCAATGGCGGAGGCGGTGTACACAGGGCGGATGACGCCGGACGAAATTACCGAGGAGGCGCTGGCGCGGCATCTGACCACGTCGGGCATTCCCGATCCCGACCTGATCATCCGCACATCCGGTGAACAGCGGTTGTCAAACTTCCTGATGTGGCAGGCGGCCTACGCCGAATTCGTGTTCACGCCTGTGCTCTGGCCGGATTTCGATCGTGCGGCGCTCGATGCAGCGTTGCTGGAATACGGCGGTCGCAAGCGCCGGTTCGGCGGCCTGTGATGGCGGGAGAGGGCCTGCGCGGGCAGAGCGAGCTGACGCAACGCGTTGTTTCTGCTGTTGTTCTGGCCAGCGTGGCCGTGTTCACCGCCTGGTGGGGCGCCTGGCCGTTCGCACTCGTCTGGTGCGCGCTTGCCGTGGCGGTTGCCTACGAATGGAGCCGCATCGTCGCGCCGGAAAGGGCACTGGCACTGGCCGCCGCGATGGCGGCATTGGGACTGTTGCTGGTATTGTCGACAAGCCTGCCGAACGCGTTTGGCGCGTCTGTTCTGGCAGCCGTCGGCAGCGTCATCGCCATTCCACTGCTGGCCAGGCACCCCGCCCGCAACTGGATGGCAGCGGGGCTCGCCTATGCCTATCTGCTGGCGGCGGCGAGCGTACTGGTGCGCGGTGAAGGCCGCATGGGGTTTGTTGCCATTTTCTACCTGTTCGCCGTGGTCTGGATGACGGATATCGGCGCCTATTTCGCCGGTCGCTCGATTGGCGGACCCAAATTCGCCCCGCGCATCAGCCCGAAGAAAACCTGGTCGGGCGTCGTTGGCGGGCTCATCGCCGGCGTTGTGAGTAGCCTCCTCGTGCTTCTGGCGTTCGGCATCCCGGTGAGGGCCGTCCACGCCCTGATCTCTCTGATGCTTGGCATTTCCGTGGTCTTTGGCGACCTGTTTGAATCCTTTCTCAAGCGCCGCTTCGGCGTGAAGGATGCGGGCGCGCTCATTCCCGGTCACGGCGGCTTTCTCGATCGGCTGGATGGCTTCACGCTCGCGGTGGTTCTGGCCGCGCTGATCGGCGGATTGCGCGGTGGCTGGCGCGATGTGGCAGGCGGGCTTCTGGGATGGTAGGGGCGGTGCCCGTCACTGTCTCCGTCCTTGGCGCAACGGGGTCCATTGGCAAAAGCGCTGCAGCGGTCATCGGTGCCAACAAGGACCGCTATCGCGTCGAGGCGGTGGCCGGCGGCAGTAATCCACAGGAACTTGCACGCGTCGCGCGGCAACTCGGCGCGCGATTTGCGGCGATTTTTGACCAGGCAGCCTATCCCGCGCTGAAGGAAGCGCTGGCCGGCAGCGGCATCACGGCGGCAGCCGGGGCAGGGGCTGTCTGCGAAGCGGCCGCCCGCCCGGCCGATCGGGTGGTGGCGGCGATTACCGGCATTGCCGGGTTGGCCCCCACCTGCGCAGCGCTTGCGCAGGGCTCGACGGTCGCTCTTGCCAACAAAGAGGCCATGGTCTCCGCCGGTGCGGCGGTGCTGAAACTTGCTGCAAGCCATGGTGCGACGATTTTACCGCTCGATTCCGAGCATAACTCGCTGTTCCAGGCGATGGGCGGGGCGCCGATGTCCACCGTCGCGCGGCTCACGCTGACCGCATCAGGCGGGCCTTTCCGTTTGTGGAGCGCCGAGGCCATCGCCGGCGCCACGCTCGCTGAAGCGCTGAAGCACCCAAATTTTGCGATGGGCTCGAAGATCACCATCGATTCGGCGACGATGATGAACAAGGGGCTGGAACTGATCGAGGCACAGCACCTCTTCGGCCTTCCCGAGGAGCGGATCGACGTGCTGGTTCATCCCCAGCAGATGATCCATGGCCTCGTCACATTCACCGATGGCAGCGTGAACGCCGGGCTGGCTGTGCCGGACATGCGCGTTCCGATGGCCCATTGTCTGGCCTGGCCCGAGCGCTGTGACAGCGCCACGCCCGCTCTCGATCTGATCCGGATCGGCCGTCTCGATTTCGAGGCGCCGGATGAAACGCGCTTTCCCGCGCTGCGGCTCGCCCGAGAAGCGATGCGCGCGAACGGAGCGGTTCCCACCGTGCTGAACGCAGCAAACGAGGTGGCCGTTGCCGCGTTTCTTAATTCCCGCATTGGATTTGCAGATATCGTTAAAATTGTAGAAACTGTCATGATTATGCCCGCAATGGCTGATTTACCGGCTCCGGCATCGGTGGAAGACGCTGTTTCCATCGATTCGGAAGCGCGGCTCAGGGCAGGCGAGGTGTTGTCGCGCCTTTCCTGACATGGCACGATTGCGACTGATTAATGCGGGCATTCTACTGTCGCAGGCGCGGCGGTATCCCCGCGGAGGAGTTGGGCTTTGACTGATTTTCTGGTGATGGCGGGCGCCAACCTCTGGAGCCTCGCCGGCTATCTGGTGCCGTTCTTCTTCGTTTTGGCGCTCGTCATTTTCGTGCATGAGCTCGGCCACTATCTGGTAGGCCGCTGGTGCGGCGTGGGGGTTGATGCCTTCTCGCTCGGCTTCGGGCCGAAAGTGTTCGGCTGGCGTGACAAACACGGCACGGACTGGAAGCTGAGCGCGATTCCGCTGGGCGGATATGTGAAGTTCAAGGGTGACCTCAACGGCGCCAGCGTGCCGGATCATGAGACCATCGACCGCATGAGCGCCGACGAGCGCAAGGGCGCATTCCAGTTCAAGCCGCTCTGGCAGCGTGCGGCAATCGTGGCAGCGGGGCCCCTGGCGAACTTCCTGATGGCCTTCGTGGTGTTCACGGCGGCCTTCATGCTCTCCGGGCAATATGTGATCGACCCTGTCATCGACAAGGTTGTGGCCGGCTCACCGGCTGACGAGGCGGGAATCAAGTCGGGTGACCGCGTTCTCACGATCGATGGCGAGAAGATCGCCACATTCGAGGATGTCCGCCGCCATGTTGTGGATAGCGGAGACCAGCCGCTGGCGATGGAGATCGAGCGCGGAAGCACGGTGCTGAACCTGAAGGCCGCGCCGCGCGTGACAGAACAACGTACCTCCCTCGGCGTCGTCCGTAACAAGACCCTGGGTGTGACCTCCTCAAGCCTGCCCGAACATCAACATCTGATCCACCACGGACTGATCGACGCCAGCGTGCTGAGCGTCAACCAGATCGGCAACGTGATTGGCCAGTCGGTCCGCTACATAAAGGGCCTGATTTCCGGCCGGGAAAAGGCCGATCAGTTGAGCGGCCCGATTCGAATCGCACAAGTCTCTGGAAAGGTTGCCGAAACAGGATTCGTCTCGCTGTTGACGCTGGCGGCGATCCTGTCGATTTCCATCGGATTCATTAACCTCATGCCAATCCCTTTGCTTGATGGCGGGCACCTGATGTTCTACGCAATCGAAGGTATTTTCGGGCGTCCCCTGAGTCGGCGGACGCAGGAAATCGGGTTCCGGATCGGCCTGGCGCTGGTTCTGCTTCTGATGGTGTTTGTGACGGTCAACGACATCGTTCAGATCCAGAAGAGTTGACCCGTGGCGTGCATGTCACGGCCCCTGTCAAAAAGGGTCGTGGCGTTTTTTCAAGGTTGCATTGGCGGCCCAAGTGGTTAGAAGCAGGGTGCGGCTTTCAATCTTAACCGATTGATAGCTTTTGGCTCCCGCCCAAAAACAGAAACTTGGCGACGGCTCAGACAGGCGAAGCGATGATGAAGATGGACGACAGCAATTTGCGGACTGCAAAGCGTGCGGCGAAGCGCCGGCGTGCTGCTGGCGCGCTGACTGCAGGTTTCCTCGGGGTGATGGCTTCGGGACTGGTAGCGTTGCCCGCCCTTGCGCAGAATATCGTCGTGCAGGGTAATACCCGGACTGATGCCGAGACAATCCGGTCGTATCTCCAGCTTGCGCCGGGCGAAAGCTATACCACCGCCCGTATCAACCAGGCCGTTAAGGATCTCTTCGCCACCGGCCTGTTCTCCGACGTGAAGGTCAACCGCTCCGGCAACGGGGTCGTGGTCCGCGTCGTTGAGAACACGATGATCAACCGCGTTTCGTTCGAGGGCAACAACAAGCTCAAGACCGATATCCTCCAGAGCGAAGTGCAGAGCCGTTCGCGCGGGCCGTTCAGCCAAGCACTCGTTGACAACGATGTTCAGCGGCTGCGCGAGATCTATCGCCGCTCCGGACGCGGCGAGGCGCAGATCAGCGCGCGCGTCGTGAATGGCGCCAATGGCCGCGTGGACGTGACCTATGTCATCGTCGAGGGCTCCAAGACCGGCGTTCAGGCGATTGAATTCGTCGGAAACAATGCGTTTTCGGCCTCGCGGCTGCGCAATGTGATGGAGACGACCGAGTCGGGCCTGTTCGGCTGGCTGAAGTCGTCCGACGTCTACGATCCGGACCGCCTTGCGGCGGACGTGGACCGCATCCGTCGCTATTACCTCAAGAATGGCTACGCTGATTTCCGCGTTCTTTCCTCGTCGGCCGAGTATGACAACGCCAAGAAGGGCTATGTCATCACCATCGCGGTCGAGGAAGGTCGCCAGTATCGCGTCGCAGGTGTCAGCGTTGATTCGCGCGTTCGCGACGTCGACAATGCCTCGCTCCAGAAGGCTGTTCGCACGTCGGCGGGGGACGTCTACAACGCCGAAGCCGTTGAAAAGTCGGTCGAGGCAATCGCCAGCGAAACCGCCAAGCGCGGCTACGCCTTTGCGCAGGTGCGCCCGCGCGGCGAGCGCGATCCGGCCACCCAGACCGTCAACATCGTCTACTCGGTCGAGGAAGGTCCGCGCGTTTACGTTGAGCGGATCAACGTGCGCGGCAACACCCGCACCCGCGATTATGTGATCCGTCGTGAGTTCGACATGGGCGAGGGCGACGCCTACAACAAGGTGTTCGTCGACCGTGCGGAGCGGCGCCTCAAGGCCCTTGGCTTCTTCAAGAACGTTCGCGTGTCGAGCGAACCGGGTTCCTCGCCGGACCGTGTGATCGTGAACGTGGATGTCGAGGATCAGGCCACGGGTGCATTCTCGGTGGCCGGCGGTTATTCGACGACCGACGGTTTCATGGCCGAACTTTCCGTCCAGGAATCCAACTTCCTCGGTCGTGGCCAGTTCGTGCGCGCCAGCATCTCGAACGGCGAGCGGAGCCGCGGCTACGAATTCTCCTTCACCGAGCCGTTCTTCCTGGATCGCCGTCTTGCGGCCGGTTTTGATCTGTTCCAGAAGCAGACCTTCAACTCGCAGTATTCGCGCTACGAGACCAAGACGACCGGCGGCACCGTCCGCATGGCTCTGCCGTTCAATGACGAGTTCTCGATTGGCGTCCGCTATTCGCTGTATCAGCAGCGGTTGACCATCCGGAACACGGCGGCTCATCCGTATAACGACTGTACCTACAGCCTCGGCGAAGGCATCACGACGCTCAACGGGCAGAACTACTGCTTGCTGAACGGCGAAGCCTCGGTGGCGGTGAAGCAGGCGCAGGGCGATACGCTGACCTCGCTCGCGGGTCTGACCTTCGCCTACAACTCGCTCGACAATCCGAAGAACCCGACCAGCGGTATCCTGGCCGAACTTCGTCCGGAAATCGCGGGCCTCGGTGGCGACAGCAAGTTCTTCCGCGTTACGGCGGATGCCCGCTATTTCTATCCGATCCACGATGACATCACCGGTATCCTGCGCGTGCAGGGCGGTCATATCTCCGGCTTCGGCAAGGTCGACAACTCGTCCTACAGCGGCAACGTCCGCATGATCGACCACTTCTTCCTTGGCCCGACGCTGGTCCGCGGTTTCGCGCCGGGCGGTATCGGTCCGCGCGACCTCAATGGCGATCCGTCCGGCAACGCGCTCGGTGGAACGTCCTACTACGGCGCCTCGGCGGAAGCCCAGTTCGCGCTGCCGTGGGTGCCGCGTGAGCTTGGCCTGAGGGGCGCAGTGTTCGCCGATGCCGGTACGCTGTTCAACTACAAGGGCGCGACCGCGTTCGATGTGAACCGCAATGGTGTCTACGACGGCTTTGCGGGTGGCTGTGCGGCCACGGCCCTGTCCGCGACCGGTGGTCAGGCGGAGTGCGTGAACGTGCGCGACAAGAACGTCCTGCGCTCGTCCATCGGCGCCAGCATCCTGTGGCAGTCGCCGCTGGGGCCGATCCGCTTCGACTACGCCTATGCCCTGACCAAGGACAAGGGTCTGCTTGATCCGACCACGGGCGCGCATCTGGGCCGTGATCGGCTCCAGGCCTTCCGCTTCTCCGGCGGCACGCGCTTCTAACGGGTTGACAACGGAGGCTGCGGCCTCCGTTCTTTTTCAGGGTGTTATGATGACGGCTCCGGCCTTTTTTTCCAAGCCAGAGCCGATGACAATCGCATCGCTTGCTGAAGCCACGGGCGCGAGGCTGGCGGATGGAGCGGATGGCTCTGTCGTCGTTTCCTCGGTGGCGCCGCTGGATGCTGCACGCGCTGGAGACCTGACCTTTCTCGAAAACACGGCCTATGTGGTGCAGGCGGCGAGCACGGAAGCGTCCGCTTGCTATATCGCGCCAAAGTTTGTCGAAAAGCTCCGGCCGGGCGTAATTCCGCTGATCTCGAACGAGCCTTACAGGGCATACGCCAAGGCGGCCGCGCTGCTGTTCCCGGCCTCCATGAAGCCGACCTCGATGTTCGGCACCAGTGGCATCGCACCGGGCAGTTTCATCCATCCGACGGCGCACCTTGAAGAGGATGTCACCGTGGACCCCGGCGCGGTAATCGGTCCGGGAGCCGAGATCGGCGCCCGCAGTTTTATTGGTGCCGGCGCGGTGATTGGTCCCCAAGTGCGGATCGGGCGCGGCGCTTCGGTCGGCCCCGGCGCAACCATACAGAACGCGTTGATCGGCAACCGTGTCATTCTCCATCCCGGCGTGCGGATCGGGCAGGATGGCTTCGGTTTTGCCATGGGCGCCACGCACCTCAAGGTGCCGCAACTCGGACGCGTGATCATCCAGGATGATGTCGAAATCGGCGCCAATGCCACCATCGACCGCGGCGCCACGCGCGACACGGTGATCGGCGAAGGAACGAAGATCGATAATCTGGTCCAGATTGCGCATAACGTCACCGTCGGGCGGCATTGCGTAATTGTTGCGCAGGTTGGCATTTCCGGTTCGACGACGCTGGAGGATTACGTCGTCGTGGCGGGGCAGGCGGGCATTACCGGCCATTTGAGGATCGGCATGGGCGCGCAGATCGGCGCGCAATCCGGCGTCATGACCGATGTTGAACCCGGCGCGCGCTATCTCGGCTCGCCAGCGAAGCCCGCGCGGCAGGCCATGCGGGAGGTTGCGGCCTTGGCCAAACTGATCGGGCGTGGCAAAAGCTAACAGACACAGGGCTTGCCAAGGGCGAACGAGCATACCAATGACCGAAGCTAAAACACTGGAAACCATTGATATTCAGCGCCTGATGGTGCTGTTGCCGCATCGCTATCCGTTCCTTTTGGTGGACCGGATCCTGGAGGTGAACGGCGATGACAGCGGCATCGGCATCAAGAATGTCACCGCGAACGAGCCGCAATTTACCGGGCATTTCCCCGGGCAGCCGATTTTCCCCGGCGTCTTGCTGATCGAGGGTATGGCGCAGACCGCCGGCGCAATGTGCGTGGCTGCCCGGCCTGGCGGAAAGAAGCCCAAGGCCGTCTATTTCATGACGATTGATAATGTGAAGTTCCGCAAGCCTGTCGTTCCGGGGGATCGGGCCGAGTATCACGTGAAGAAGACTGCGCAGCGCCGCAACATGTGGTGGTATCGCTGCGAGGCCATCGTGGACGGCCAGAAGGTCGCGGAAGCCGACCTCAGCGCCATGCTGGTGGATTGATCATGGCGGGCAAGATTCACAGCAGCGCGATCATCGAGGATGGCGCCGTCATTGGTGCTGATTGCGAAATCGGTCCGTTCTGCCACATCGGGCCGCAGGTGCGGCTCGGCGCCGGCGCCCGCCTGAAAAGCCATGTGGCGATTGCCGGCGATACGGAAATTGGTCCCGGCGCGACGATGTACCCCTTTGCCTCGGTCGGGCACCAGCCGCAGGACCTCAAATTCCACGGTGAGCCGGTGACATTGCGCATCGGTGCCAATGTCATCGTGCGCGAGGGCGTGACGATCAACCCCGGCACGGAGGGCGGCGGCTCGAAGACCGTGATCGGCGACAATTGCGCCTTCCTTGCCAATGCCCACATCGGTCACGACTGCATTATCGGCAACCACGTCATTCTGGTGAACAACGTGATGCTGGCTGGCCATGTGACCGTGGGTGACTATGCGATCTGTGCCGGCGGTTCAGCGGTAATCCAGTTCGCGCGCGTCGGCGCCCATGCCTTTGTCGGCGGCCTCACCGGGCTTGAGAACGATCTGATCCCCTATGGCCTTGCCACCGGCAACCGCGCACACCTTGCCGGCCTGAACATGATCGGCCTGCGCCGCCGTAATTTCTCGCGAGAAGCCATCCAGGAATTGCGTCGCGCCTACCGTCTGCTGTTCGCGGAGGAGGGGACGCTGAAGGAACGGGTTGAGGATGTCGCGGCTGAATTCCATGCCCACCCGCAGGTTGTCGAGATTCTCGACTTCATCCGCGCCGGAGGCGACAAGGCAATTTGCCAGCCGCGCCGGGAGGCGGAGGCGTAGCCCGCGATGGCGAGCGACAGCCAGGCGCCTTTGAAGGTCTTTATCATCGCCGGCGAGCCTTCCGGCGATGTGCTGGGCGCCAAATTGATCCGCGCCCTGCGCCAACGGCAATGGAATGTGCAGGTTGAGGGCGTCGGCGGCGCGGCGATGACAGCCGAGGGGCTGAAGTCCCTGTTTCCGATGTCAGACATTGCCGTGATGGGCTTCGTCCCGGTCATCAAGCGTCTGCCGCTGCTGCTCGACCGCATCCGAACAACAGCGCTGGTGGCGGAAGTTTCGCGCCCGGATGTCGTGGTGCTGATCGACAGCCCTGATTTTACCCATCGTGTCGCGCGCAAGCTGAAGAAGCGCCTGCCGTCGGTGCCGATTATCAACTACGTCTCGCCAACAGTCTGGGCCTGGCGCGAGGGCCGGGCAAAGAAAATGCGCGGCTACATTGACCATGTGCTTGCGGTTCTGCCCTTCGAGCCGGCGGCGCACGAACGCCTCGGCGGCCCGCCCTGCACCTACATCGGGCACCCGCTGATCGAACGGTTCGGTGATCTCAGGCCACGGCCCGAGGATGCGCTGGCCCGCGAATTCGAGCGCAATATCCTGCTACTCCCCGGCAGTCGCAGTTCCGAAGTCACGCGGTTGATGCCGGTGTTTGGCGAAGCCGCAGCCGCGATTGCAGCAGCTGTGCCAAATGCCCGGTTTGTCCTGCCGGTGGTGCCGCATGTCCGCCCGTTGGTTGAGGCAGCGATTGCGACTTGGCCGGTCAAGCCCGAGCTTGTTTTCGGCGAAGCGGAGAAGTTCGCTGCTTTCCGCCGTGCGCGGGCGGCGCTTGCGGCGTCTGGCACGGTGACGCTGGAGCTTGGCCTTGCACAGATCCCGATGGTCACCGCCTACAAGGTTTCGCCCATTGAAAAGCAGATCATCCGGGCGCTGGTGAAAGTCTCGACGCCGATCCTGCCCAGCCTGATTCTCGGCCACAAGGTTGTGCCGGAATTTCTTCAGGAGCAGGCAACCGGCGCCAATCTCGCCGCGGCCATGCTGCCGCTGATCAGCGGCGGGGCTAACCGCGACAGTCAGCTTGCGGATTTCGAGGCGCTGGATGCGGCAATGGCAGTGCCGGGTGGAACCCCAAGCGATGCCGCTGCCGAAATTGTCATGCGCTATGCCCGGCAGCCGGCCTGAAAGCACATAAAAAGGGCGCCCGAAGGCGCCCTTGATTGTTCGATTCTGCCGCGCTCACTTGCGCTGGGCAATCGGCACGTAATCACGCTTGGGCGCGCCGGTATAAAGCTGGCGCGGACGGCCGATGCGCTGATGCGGATCCTCGATCATTTCCTTCCACTGGGCAATCCAGCCGACGGTGCGAGCCAGCGCAAACAGCACGGTGAACATGGAGGTGGGGAAGCCCATCGCCTTCAGCGTGATGCCCGAATAGAAGTCGATGTTCGGGTAAAGCTTGCGCTCAACGAAATATTCGTCGTGCAGCGCAATACGCTCCAGTTCCATCGCGACCTGAAGCAGCGGATCGTCCTTCACGCCGACTTCCGACAGGACCTCGTGCGTCGTACGCTGCATGATGCGGGCGCGCGGATCATAGTTCTTGTAGACGCGGTGACCGAAGCCCATCAGACGGAACGGGTCGTTCTTGTCCTTCGCGCGGGCGATAAAGTGCGGGATGCGATCCGGCGTTCCGATCTCGGCCAGCATCTTCAGCGCTGCCTCGTTGGCGCCGCCATGGGCCGGACCCCAGAGGCACGCGACGCCCGCCGCGATGCAGGCAAAGGGGTTCGCGCCCGAGGAGCCGGCGAGGCGGACCGTCGAGGTCGAGGCGTTCTGCTCATGGTCGGCATGGAGAATGAAAATCCGGTCCAGCGCACGCGAGAGCACCGGATTGACGCGGTATTCCTCGCACGGAACCGAGAAACACATGTTCAGGAAGTTCGAGGTG
>JAIUNP010000045.1 GCA_020161975.1 Pseudomonadota bacterium | reverse complement strand
CTGCAAGAGGTAGGGCGGTGATGAACAGAGGTAGAGGCGCCAGTTCAGGTCGATGATGTTATCCAGCCACTCGTCCTCTGACGCCGTGGAAACGATTATCTTGTCGCCAGCCAGATGAGTGAGCTTGGTATACATCTCGCGCGGCACAGAATATTTGATCGCGACAACGGTTTCGAGATCGGTAATGCGCGAGCAAAGCTCGGGACTCATCAGATAACCGCTGTCTGGATGGCTCCACAGCGCGATGCCGATATCCACTTGCTCTGAGATATACTTGTAATACTGATAGAGGGTCTCGTCGACGTCGTGCAGGAAGTGCAGCAACGGTGCATGGACAACGATGTAATCCGCACCGACGTTCTGGGCATGTTTGGCAAGCTCGATCACCGTATCCATGTTCTGGTCCGAACATGACATAATGGTTTGCTTGCCGCTCTTCGTAGCCGCCTCGGCGGCGAGTTCGAAGGTCCGCTTGCGTTCATCAAGGCTCATCGAGAAGAACTCGCCCTGCTTGCCACTTACGAACACGCCGTCGATCTTCAGGTCATCGAACCAATGAGCGAGGTTCTTGGAAAATCCCTTCTCATCAATGGAGAAATCATCGTTAAACGGAGTGAGCCCGGCTGCCCAGATGCCCCGCATGGTTTCGCGCGAATAGGCTTTCGCGTCATGCCGCTTGTATTTCATCCTGGTCTCTCCCGAAGGGGGTGTTGAATGACGGCACCTTGCAGTCATCATATATAAAAATCTAATCGCCATTTGCTCTTCATCCATATCGTTATCGATATGGATGAACGCGGGCTTCAACCGGCGCCCTAGTTGTCCAGCTTGATGTTGTTCTTGGCGATCACCTTTGCCCAATTGGCGCGGTCCTTCTCGATGCGGGCCGCGAATTCGGTTGGCGTTACCGGCGTGGGCACAGCGCCAACGACCTCGAACCGCTTGGAAAGCTCGGGGTCACGCAGAATCGCGCCGGCTTGTTTTGCCACGGCGGCAGCGACGTCCGGGCTCATCGTGGCTGGGCCGAACAAGCCGAACCAACTGGCCCCCATCACGCCCGGGTAGCCTTGTTCCGCGATCGTGGGAATGTCGGGGGCGGCCTTGTTGCGGGTTTCGCCAACGAGGCCCAACGCCTTCATCTTGCCGCTATGGATCTGCGGCAGCGCAGCAGGCAGATCCGCGAACAGCCCGTCAATGGTGCCGCCCAGCGCATCGGTCATTGCGGGCGCGACGCCGCGATAGGGTACGTGCTGGATGTTGATCTTGGTCACATCCTTCAGAAGCTCGACGTAAAGGTGCAGAATGTTGCCGTTGCCGGCTGAGCCAAGCGTGATGGTCTTGCCGTCCTTGGCCATCTTGACCAGATCGGCGATCGAGTTTGCCGGATGGTCCTTCCGCACGATCAGCGCTGTGCCGTTGACCACCAGCGTCGTGATTGGCCTCAACTCCTTGGCCGGATTGTAGGGGTTGTTCGGGTCCAGCGTCGGCGTGATGGTGAGCAGACCCGATGTCGCGAAAAGAAGAGTCTGGCCGTCGGGTGCGGAGCCAGAGACATATTGCGCGCCGATCACGCCGTTGGCACCGGTGCGGTTTTCTACGATAACAACCGAACCTGTTTTCTCACGCAATTTTTCGGAGAATGTCCGCGCCACGAAGTCGGCTGGGCCGCCGGCTGCCATCGGGACGATAATCTTGGTTTCCTGAGCGCGCACGGGCACCAGGGCTGTCGCTGCGAAAAAGCCTGCAAACGCGAACCGCAGACCTGGGAAAGTCCGCTTCAACTGAGCCCGCAGTCGCATGCTCGAAATGTTGCCAATCATCTTTTCCTCCGCTGTCCGTTTGCCAAACCGCAGGCGGCGGGACCGCACTTGCGCGTGTTGGCTCAACGGTTTCACAGGATAGCCATTCTGAGAAATCGCCATTCAGACGAACGGCATATCAAATTGGTTATGGCGTCCTGTAAATCGCACTTGCGTTGCCGGGTTTCGCCAATTGCTGTCTTAGGGTGTGGTGCAAGCGCAACCTCCTCGGCAATGGCGGACCGAAAGAGCCGCGATCAACCGCGCTGACGGTCGAGGAAAAAGCTGTGGTTGTCGCTTTCCGGCGGCAACGAAAGGCGCAGCAACCGGCACCCGTCGCGCGCCCAAAGATCGGCGCGATGACCGCAGGGATCACCAGAAATCTGGCAATGAGCAACCGATGGATCGCGTTCCAGAATCAGGTGTCTTTGGTGCGGTGAACAGAGGGGGCGTCCTCACGGGCGTTTGACGGAAACAGCGCGATTTCCGGACGCTTGACCGGGAGGCGCACCGAGACGCGCAGCCCGCCGCGCCGGCGATTGTCGAGTGCGATCATCCCGCCATGTTCGATGATGATCGACTTGGCGATTGTCAGCCCCAGGCCCGTGCCGCCGGTCTTCCGGCTTCTTGAATTCTCGACGCGATAGAATGGTTCAAAGACCTTGTCGAGTTCCGTATCAGGAATTCCGGGGCCATCATCGACCACCTCGATCACGATGTTCGCGCTCTCCGATTTGACGAGAACCCGCACGGTGTTCCCGTATTTCAGCGCATTGTCGATGATGTTTCCCATAGCGCGCTTGATGGCGACAGGTTTTCCGGCAACCGAAGCGTGGTTGATGCCCTTCAGGCGGATGGGCCGACCGTGATCTGCTTCGGCGTCCACGATTGTCCGGATCATGGTGGCAAGGTCGAAGGTTCTCGATGCCTCCTGCGTGACCCCCATTTTGAGATAGTCGAGCGTGGAATTGATCATCAACTCCATCTCGGCAAGGTCACGGTCGATGTGATTGCGCGTCGCTTCGTCGTCGAGCATCTCCGAGCGGAGCCGCAACCGTGTGATTGGCGTTCTCAGATCGTGGCTCACGGCGGCGAGCGCCATTGTGCGCTCTGAAACCAGATGCCGGACGCGATTTCCCATCGTGTTAAAGGCTCTTGCCGCGCGGCGCACCTCGGCGGGGCCGATCTCCGAAACCGGCTCGCTCGCTTCATCGACGCTGAAGCGTTCAGCCGCGACGGCGAGATCGTGCAAGGGGCGCGTAACCCACCTCAGCAGCAGGATCGCGATCAGAATGATCATGGAGCCGATGACAGCGCCAATCGCGAGGATATTCCCGGCCAGGTGGTGCGCGGTGCCGAAGGTTGCCGAGGCGAAATTCAGCCAAGTCCCATCTTCGAGCTTCACAGAAACAAGAAGCATATGCTTGTAGGCTTCGCTCTTACCGGCATTGAGCGCTCCGTCGTCCGCGTACCCTACGCGAAAGGACTCTGCGCCAAACTCCGGCACAAGCTCTCTCAGGCGCTCCTCCATGGCGCGCGAGCGACTGGTGACTGGCGCGTTGCCGAGCACCAGGCTGACATTGCTCCAATGAACTTCGAGCGAGGCTGTCGCCAGGGCATGCGCCGCCTTGTCGCGCTCTGCTTCATCGGGAATGTTGCTGATGGCGCGTTTGATCGAGACGATGCGTTCGGCAAGGCCCCGGTCGCGCGCGGTGGTGGCCATCCCCTCGGCGCCGATCTGATAGACCCAATAGCCGACGAGGCTCATGGCCAGCAGTGCACCGGCGAGGATCATGACGGCGCGGATCACGATGGTGTCGGGCAGCCACCGGACGGGTTGCGCCATCATTCGAATGTGACCTTGGGCAGGAAAACATAGCCCGCGTTGCGAACGGTCTTGATGATCTGCTCGGCGTTCTCGGATATTTCGAGTTTTCGCCGCAGACGGCTGATCTGGACATCAATCGTGCGGTCAAACGGGTCGCTGGCGCGCATCTTGGCGAATTCCATCAGCATTTCACGCGACAACACCCGATTTGCATGTTCGAGAAAGGTGACAAGGAGATTGTACTCACCTGTCGAGAGGTCAATCAGTACACCTTCGGGCGTGTTGAGTTCGCGCCGCTGCGTATCGAACACCCAGCCATCGAACAGAATGCGGTTCCGGTCGGGTGGGGTGGTGTTCAAATCGCCCCCGCGCGACCGTCGTAACACCGACCGCAGCCGCGCCAGCAGCTCGCGTGGCGAAAACGGCTTGGTAACGTAGTCGTCGGCCCCGCCCTCAAGGCCGGAAACGCGAAAATCCTCCTCCGACCGTGCTGTCAGAAGGATGATCGGAACGGATGATGTCTGACGGATCGTTCGACATGCTTGGATGCCGGAAATACCCGGCAGCATGACGTCAAGAATGATCGCGTCGATTGAAAAACGCTTCAGTGTCTCCCGCAGCGAACGGGCGTCGCTGGCTGTGTGGACATGATAGCCGTGACGTTGGAGAAACTTGCTGACGAGCAGCCGGATGTCTGCGTCGTCATCGACGACGAGAATGTTGCCGTGATCGTTGGGCGAGGACGCAGTATTGGTCTCCAAGCCATCCTCCTCTTCCGTTATGACGGGCCCCGGATCGACTGCCGGACATGGAGCCTTCTGTTCAGTTCGGTGCGTGCCAATTGTCAAATGCGGCGACAAGACGGCTATGAATGCGGGTGTGGAGCCAAGCCTTTCGATGTTTGTCGGAATTTTCGGCAACGCTTTAATTCCATTGAGATTTAAAACCATTCCCTGCCGCTGCACGCCGCATATTCTGCAACAATTTGTAACAAACGGGGCGACCTTACCGTGTCGTCCCGTGATCATGGATCTGCGGCGGCGCCCGACTGGACGTTGCAGAATGCGGTCGTCTCCATCTGTGTCCGAAAGTGCAATCAAGCGTTTCCAGCGTTTGCCGTAACAAACTGTAACAGACGCTGGGTCCGTCTTGCTGCTAGCTATGATTCTGGTGAAAACAGGACTGATTCATGAATCCCTTGGTGGTAGCGATTGCGGTGGGCAGCTTATTCGCAGTGGGCGGATGTGCGCGGGATGCGAGTGGCGTTGCACAGATGACGCGTGCAGCCGATCCGAGTGTCAAGGTTCCGAAGGCGGGGTATCAGTCGGTATCGAGCGGCACTGTCACATATATGCCGGTCGGACCGAAGGGCTGGGAAGAACTCAACCGCCGTGTGGGGCCGAAGACATGACAAAAGCAATGCGGCGCCTGCGTCTCGGTCTGGTTATCGGTGGCGCGGCGGCTTTCCTGGGAGGATGCGCCTCTTTCAGTCCAGATGGGGGAATGTCCGCAGTTCTGGGCTCAACCTCGGCTGAGTTGGGGGCGACTGTTGACAAGGTGGATACGGTGGAGAAGGGCGCGGCGCTTCAGGCCCGGGTCACCCAACTCAGGAAGAAGAGCCTTTCGGCCGACGCGGCGGTCCAGGTCGCGCTGTTCAAGAACCGCGGCCTGCAAGCCTCGTTCAACGAACTTGGCATCGCCGAGGCGCAAATGGTTGCGGCCAGCCTGCCTCCCAATCCCCGCCTCTCCATATCTCGCACAACCGCACGGTTTGAACTGGAAATCGAACGCCAGATCGTCGGAAGCATCCTCGCTCTGGCCACGCTGCCGGCGCGCGCTGAAATAGCGCAGGACCGGTTTCGGATTGTCCAGGCCAGAACCGCAGAAATGGTTCTGAAACTCGCTGCCGATACGCGCCGCCAATATTACCGCGCCGTTGCTGCCAATCACATTGTTTCGGAGTTGCAGGCCATCCGAGAAACGGCCGGTACGACGGCGGAACTAATCAAACGTTTGGGCGAAAGTGGAGCGGTCAACAAGCTGGATCAGAGCCGGGATTATGTTTTTTATGCGGAAACAGGTGCGCAACTCGCCCAGGCGCGGGTGCAGCAGCGGGTAGAGCGCGAGCGGCTGATCCGCCTTCTGGGCCTTTGGGGAGATGAGACGCGGTTCTCGTTGCCCGATCGGTTGCCCGGGCTTCCGCGAATGCGGTCGGTCAAGGACGCGGAAGCAGAGGCTTTGAGGCGACGGATTGACCTGAAGATCGCACGCGCTGATCTCGACCTGCTTGCAAAATCCCTTGGCCTGACGGAGGCGACCCGCTTCGTCAGCGATGTGGACCTCCTCGGCAAATCCAAGACCGTCAAGACGAAAACGCCCGGTTTGGATTCGAATGACGCGCCAACGTTGGAAGTCTCTCGCGAACGCTCCCGGATGCTCGAACTGGAGATCGAAATTCCGATCTATGATTTCGGTCAAACGCGCGTGGCCATGGCGCAGGAAACCTACATGCAAGCGGCGAACAAACTGGCCGAAAAAGCGGTCAACGTTCGTTCCGAAGCCCGGGAAGCCTATCAGGCCTGGCGAGGCAGCTATGATGTCACTCGACTTTACCAGACCCGCATCCTACCTCTCCGTCAGGTCATCCAGAAGGAAAGCCTTCTGATGTACAACGGCATGTTGATCGATGTGACGCAGCTTATCACGGATGCTCGGGCACAGACGGTCTCCAGAATGGCAGCGGTCAATTCGCTTCGCGATTTCTGGCTTGCGGACACCGATTTCAAACATGCACTCATTGGCGGCGGAATGGCGGGCGGAGGCGGCGGTTCAACGGTCGCATCCGCGAGCGGCGGCGATGCGCCCGGCCACTGAAGGAGGGGACAATGGAATTCTCACGTCGTAATTTTGTCCGCGCCTCCGGTCTGGTTGCCGCCGGCTCGGGCTTCATTTCCGGTCGTGCCGCTTTCGCCAACGTGCCCGAGGCACCGACCACAAAGTCGCCCGCGACCCAGGCGCCGCTCGTGCCGACCACAGGTCCGGACTACCAGCCCGTCGTCACGCTGAAC
This sequence comes from Pseudomonadota bacterium, assembly GCA_020161975.1. Taxonomy (GTDB): domain Bacteria; phylum Pseudomonadota; class Alphaproteobacteria; order Rhizobiales; family Beijerinckiaceae; genus JAIUNP01. The sequence continues at coordinate 9,552 of JAIUNP010000045.1, read as the reverse complement.
GGCTGGAGCCTGCCCTGGCGGATGAACGGCGACTGGAAGGAATTCCATCTCGTCGCCGAGCCCGTGGTGCGCGAGATTGCACCGGGCATGAAGGCCTATCTCTGGGGCTACAACGGCCAGTCCCCCGGCCCGACCATCGAGGCTGTGGAAGGGGACAAGGTGCGAATCTTCGTCACCAACCGGCTGCCCGAAAACACTGCGGTGCACTGGCATGGCCAGCGCCTGCCCAATGGCATGGACGGGGTCGGCGGCCTCACCCAGCCGCATATCCCGCCGGGCAAGACCTTTGTCTACGAGTTTCAGCTCCGGCGTTCTGGAACCTTCATGTACCATCCGCATTCGGACGAGATGGTGCAGATGGCGATGGGCATGATGGGCTTCTTCGTCGTTCATCCCAAAGACCCTGCCTTCCGCCGCGTGGATCGGGATTTCGTGTTTCTGCTTAACGCCTTCGACATCGAGGCGGGGTCCTATGTGCCCAAGGTCAACACGATGACAGAATTCAACATGTGGTGCTGGAACTCCCGCGCCTTCCCCGGCATTGATCCCTTCGTGGTCGGGCTCAACGACAAAGTGCGCATCCGCTTCGGCAACCTGACCATGACCAACCATCCGATCCATATGCACGGCTACGAGTTCAAGGTCTCGTGCACTGACGGCGGCTGGGTCGATCCGGCGGCGGCGTGGGACGAGGTTTCCATCGATTGTGCGGTTGGCCAGATGCGTGCCTTCGATTTTGTGGCGGACGAGCCGGGCGATTGGGCCATCCACTGCCACAAGTCGCACCACACCATGAATGCCATGGGCCATTCGGTGAAGACCTATATCGGCGTCGACAAAAAGGATATCGCCAATCGCATCAAGAAGTTGGCGCCGGGTTACATGCCAATGGGCTCGAACGGCATGGGCGAGATGGGTTCTATGGAAATGCCGTTGCCCGACAACACGCTGCCAATGATGACCGGTTTCGCCCAATTCGGGCCGGTCGAGATGGGCGGCATGTTCTCGGTGGTCAAGGTGCGCGAGGGCCTGGCTCGGAACGACTACAAGGACCCGGGCTGGTTCAAGAACCCCGAAGGCACCGTCGCTTACGAGTACAAGGGGGCGAAGATGACCGAAGCGCCGCGTCCAGATCAACAAGCCGGTCGAAAGGCCGAGGCGGGAAAGCCGGAATGGCGTGCTCGTGATCCGCGCAAACCGCGCGTCGGTCCTGATGGAAAGCCGATCCGCCGCGTTGATGGCGGTCACAGCAATCACTGAGAGAGGGGAATATCCATGCAGATGAGAAGCGTCTTCGCTGCCGCTGTGCTCAGCACGGTTGTTTTCATGCCGGGCCCTGCCGTCGCGGGGCCGGGTGCGGCCGGGCACGGGCATAGCGGAGAAACGGCGTTCGGGAAGCCCGGCAATCCGAAGAAGCCCGCGCGCCCTGTGTCGATCACCATGCGCGAAATGGATGGAAAGATGGCATTTGTCCCGGCTCTCATCGAGGTGAAACGGGGCGAGCAGATCCGCTTCAAGCTCCGCAACAGCGGAGCGCTTGATCATGAGATAGTACTGGCAACGCTTGAGGAGAACCTCAAGCACGCCAAGGAGATGGAGAAGAACCCGGACATGGAGCATGACGATCCGAACGCCAAACGTCTCGCGCCGAACAAGCGCGGTGAGTTCATCTGGCACTTCACCAAAGCCGGTGAGTTCGACATTTCATGCCTGATTCCCGGCCATCGCGATGCCGGCATGACCGGTAAGATCGTTGTAAAGTAAAACCTTTCTTCAAAAGGAGAATCCCATGAAAGCGGTTACAGTCGCGGTTTTTGCGCTGATGTTCGGCGCGACCGTCGCCAACGCCCAGAGCGTCAATGGAACAGTGAAAAAGGTCGACATCGAGCAGGGTAAGGTTACGCTCGATCACGGGCCTATCAAGAACCTCGACATGGATTCCATGACGATGGTGTTCCGCGTTGCCAGTCCCGATATGCTCAAAGGCCTGAAGGCCGGTGACAAGATCAAATTCGATGCCGATCGTGTCAATGGCGCTATCACGGTGACAAACCTGAAGAAGTAGCCCGATGTTGGCTTGTCCAATCAGGACGTGACGGAGGCAGGACGGAAATGTCGGTGTGGCTTTTCCGTCCTTCTTGTTGACCGAAACCAAGGTTGTCGGGAGAGCGTCACTCTAACAAGGTTGATTGCCAAGGCTCGACGCATTGCAATATCGACGTCTCTGTTCGCCGGGGTTCTGCCGGATCGATCGCGCCAGGGATGTCTGCATCAGCAACCCGCCCGGATGGCGACACCCACGCGATGTCGTCGCTGGTGACAGGGCGGGTTGCCCCTGACCGGTGCCGCACTGTGTTCTGGCCTTTTTCTTGGGCGGTTATTTCGGTGGAGTCCCGATCAGGGAAATCCCTGCACGGGTCGCGGGGGCACCGAAGACGAGTATCGCCTTGTTACTGAAGTGGGCTGTCCTGCATGCACTGGTCTGGCAGGCAGTCTGACCGATCCTGGGCTGGTGAGCGTCGCTGTGCTCGACCGGGCCGGGCCAGACTACAAGACGATACGGGATCGACAATGATACGGAAAACATACTCGGGAACGCAGCGGGTGCTCCATTGGGGCACTTTCGGGTTGTTTCTCATTCAGCTCTGGACCTATCCCGCCATAGGCAGGACACATCACGCCGCCCATCTTGGCGAGAAGGTCGAAGGCACTGACCTCATGCTGCACAGTATTCATGCCTTCTCCGGAGGGCTCATACTGGTGTTCGCGCTGGTCCGGCTGTGGCTAAGATATCGGGAGCCTGTAGAGCCTCCGGTTTTTCGTTGGGACGCAGTGGCAACGCTCTCGAAGCTCGTTCATTTCGCACTCTATGCGATGCTCATTCTCCTGCCGATCACGGGCGTGCTGAAGATGTATGTCCTGCCGGCAGCAGGGCCGGTTCATGTCCTTCTGACGCGCCTGCTCTACGGGTTGCTGGTTCTCCATGTTGCGGGGGTGGCCCTTCACGCTCTTTTCTGGAGAGACAATCTCTTGGCAAGAATGGGGGTAAAATTGCCGTTTCAGAGGCAAATCTAGACAGTTCTTGCAACAATTTGTAACATTCTGGATGCGTTAGATCAAAGCGAGGGCCTCGATCCCGTCACTATCGTGCTTCCAATGAGTTTTACACTTGGAGACGCACATGATCGCGACACGTCGAACGTTTCTGGCCGGTATGGCTGCGACCGCATCTTTGCCTGCTTCGGCGCGATATGCGGCCGCCCGGGCGCCGCTTCTCAGTGTATCAACACGCACGCTTGACGTGAAAGGCAAGGCCGCGACCGTTTTTGGCATTGCCGGCGCCAACGGCGGGCAAGGCATTCTGGCCCGTGAAGGGGACCGCTTCGCCGGTGTTGTCCAGAATGCCACCGTTGATCCGTTGGTCATGCATTGGCACGGCCAGATCCATGCCGCCGCCGATCAGGATCGGGCCCGTCCGGATGGCGGCTCCCTCACAGCGGGCGCGGTTGATGCGTATGATTTTCTACTGACACCGGGCACGCACTGGATGCATTCGCATCAGCTGACCGAGCAGCAACTGCTTGCGGCGCCGATGATCGCACGCGAACGCTCCGTCGGAGATGTGCAGGAGGTCGTGCTGATGCTGCACGACTTTGCATTTCGGTCCCCGGCGGAAATCCTTGCCAGCCTTGGCGGATCTGCGGCCCATGGGGGGCACGGCGATGCATCCTCCGCCGCGCCGCGCATGTCCGGCTCAGACGGCATGAATCATGACGGCATGAAGCACGGCGCCGGTTCATCCGGGATGATGATGCCCGGCATGGGCATGATGCGTGGCATGGGCCAGGGCATGATGGTCCATGCTAACGATGTGGCGTACGACGCCTATCTTGCTAACGACCGGACCCTGGATGATCCCGATGTCGTCCGGGTTGATAAGGGCGGCAAGGTTCGTTTACGTGTCATCAACGGAGCGACCGCCACGGCCTTCTTCCTCGATACCGGGGCGCTTGACGCGATGTGTGTTTCAGTCGATGGCACGCCCTGCCAACCGCTTGCGGGCAGGCGGTTTCCGTTGGCGCAGGGCCAGCGCATCGATCTCGAGATCACTCTGCCGGCGGAGGGCGGAGCTTTCCCGGTTCTCGCGCAGGTCGAAGCCGATACGCGGCGGACGGGCATCATCTTTGCGACGTCCGGCGCGGCTGTGACGAAACTCGACGAGCGCGCACGCGAGGCAGCGCCGAACGCGACGCTGGCGCTCGATGAGCGTTTGCGCGCGCTCAGCCCCCTTTCCGAGCGCAAACCGGACCGGACCTTTCACATCATGCTTGGTGAAGAAGCCGGCTATCGCTGGACAATCAACGGCAAGGTTCACGGCGAGCACCAGCCGCTTGAAGCCAAGCGTGGCGAGCGCATCGTCATGATGTTCATGAACCCAACCTCTATGATGCACCCGATGCACCTGCACGGGCATCATTTTCAGGTAGTTGGATCACGCGCCGGCCAGTTCGCCGGACCAATGCGCGATACCGTGATTGTCCCGCCGCATACGCCGGTGATGGTTGCGTTCGATGCCAAGAATGAGGGCCGCTGGTTCCTGCACTGTCATCACCTCTACCACATGGCGACCGGGATGATGACCGAGCTGGCCATTTCGTGAAGCGGGAGAAAACGATGTCTCATTCAGCAAGTGATGGATACGGGTGGATGATGAGCGGGAGCTGGGGGCCTTACCACTGGGTGATGTTCATCGTCATGGCGGCTGCGATCCTCTACCCCATCGGGTTGATTTTGAAGCGGCTGGGGTATTCGCCGTTCTGGTCGGTTCTTGTGTTCGTGCCGATGGTCAATCTCATCGCGCTTTGGACTCTTGCATTGTCGATTTCAAAGACTGACAAGAAGGAGGCACGCTCATGATCAGCAGACGTTTCACTCTCGGATTTTTGGTCGCTGCGATCTCGACGCCCCTGCGGGCAAATATACGCCCCGCCGTCACCGTATTTCGCTCACCGAGTTGCGGTTGCTGTGGCGCCTGGGCCGCATATCTGCGCCGGGCGGGCTTTCCGGTGACGATCAACAACGATAACGACCTTGCGCAGGTCAAGCTGCGCGCCGGCGTGCCGGAGGGCCTGCAATCCTGCCACACGGCGTTTATTGATGGCTATGTCGTGGAAGGCCATGTGCCGGTCGAGGCCATCGAGAAGATGCTGTCGATGCGACCGTCCATTCTGGGCATTGCTGTGCCGGGAATGCCAACGGGTTCGCCTGGCATGGAAACCCCGGGTGCAAAGCCCGACCCGTTCAAGGTGATGTCTTTTGCCAAGGGTGGGGCACAGGATGTGTTCATTGGTTATCCGAATGGATATTTGTCGTCGCGCTGATCAGGTGAGGCGCTGTATGTGGACATCGCGGTCATCATAGTCGCGATAGCCAAAGCTGGTTTGTTCGAGCACCCCGGCGGCGCCTTCGCGCGGTTGGTCCTTCCACTGCTTGATCCGGTTTGGATGCACGTCAAACGGTCGCGCCAGCTCGGTCCATGTTCTCTCGCGCTTCACTGCTGTCCAGAGTTCTCAGGCCAATTCTGGAATGCCCGTGTGCAATGCCGGGTTTCCCCGCGTTGGTCATCGCCAAGGCGGTGCGACGTTTGCGCAGCGTGATATTCATCGAGTTGCCTGATATGTATATCGCCAAATGTCGCTTGTCCTGATGATGATCCGGTTTTTATGTGAAGGTCAGCGGCGAACGGTGAAACGGGTCTCACACCGCAACAAGTCACGCAATCAGGGGCAAACAAGACGGCCCTGGCGCGCAAGGCGCCCTGCCCCTCCCCCGCGTGATCCAACGAGATGAAAGCGCCTGCGTGCAAGAACAGAACTGAACCCCAAGGAGTAAAGACATGACCGCACTCAAGATCGACAGGATCCACCACGTCGCCTACCGCTGCAAGGATGCGAAGGAGACAGTCGAGTGGTACGGCAAGATGCTGAACATGGACTTTGTTCTGGCCATTGCCGAGGACCAAGTTCCCTCAACGCATGAGCCCGACCCATACATGCATCTGTTCCTGAACGCGGGCGGCGGCAATATTCTTGCCTTCTTTGAACTGCCGACAAAGCCAGAGATGAGCCGGGATCTGAACACGCCAATCTGGGTGCAGCACATCGCCTTCAAGGTGAAGGATCGCGAGACGCTCATTGCCTACAAGGAACATCTCGAAAAGAATGGCGTCGAGGTTCTGGGCGTCACCGACCATTCGCTGTTTCATTCCATCTACATGTTCGATCCCAACGGCCACCGCGTCGAACTCGCCTGCCCCGATCCGGCAGAAGAAGGCATGCTCAAGCGGATGGACGAAGTGAAATGGGCCATGCTTGAGGAATGGTCTAGGACAAAGAAGGCGCCCAAGCACGCCGAATGGCTGCACGCCAAGGAATTCGGCAAGCACTGATCTGGCGGGCCGCCCACGGTTCATCGGAGCTGCTGTGCGCCGGGCTTGCGCCTGCGCACAGCAGCCGATTTGGTGGCTCTGTTTCTGCCCCCCCTTGCATCGGGCAAGCTGCTTTCAGAAGCAGCAAGCTCTACGACGATGCAGGCCGGGCGTTCATATGGTCGATGAAACGCGCCAGCCACCAATTCACATCTTGCGATTTGATGCATTCAAACATTGGCTTCCAGCGGGCAATCCGCTCGTCCCTTGGCATCCGCAGCGCCCTTTCAATCGCTTCGGAAAGATCATCGGCGCTGTAGGGATTCACCAGAAGCGCCTCTTTCAATTGTTCTGCAGCGCCCGCGAATTGCGAGAGAATGAGAACGCCGGGATCATCGGGGTCCTGCGCGGCGACATATTCCTTTGCGACAAGGTTCATGCCGTCCCTGAGGGGCGTGATCAGACCGATCCGCGCCGCGCGATAGATCCCGCCGAGCGTGCTGCGAGACATGCCCCGGTTCACGTAACGAATGGGAACCCAGTCGATATCCGCATAGGCCCCGTTGATGAGGCCGGACTGGGCGTTGAGTGCCATCCGGATGTCCCGATAGCTTTGCACCGCTTCGCGCGTCGGAGGCGCGATCTGGAGCAGATAGACCTTTGCCGCCCGCTCCCCATGCGTGTTCAGGAAGCGCTCATACCCCGTGAAACGCTCTTGCAGTCCCTTGGAGTAATCCAGCCGGTCGACGCCAACGATCAGGTCCCTGCCAGCCGAACTCTCGACCATTCTTTTGTAGGTCGAGATCGCCTCATCGGAGGAAAGCGCTTCGACGAACTCCGTCGTATCGATACCGATCGGGCACGCGATGGCCCGGATCGTCCGACCTTTATAGGTGATCTCGTCACCGTCGATCGTCGCTCCCAGGTGGTTCAAGACGTAGTCGTGAAAGGAATCCAGCCATTCTTCGGTCTGAAAGCCGACGACATCATAGGCGAACAATGTTTCGACGAGCTGGCGGTGTTGCGGCAGTGCCGTCAGCAGACGCATGGGTGGCCAGGGAATGTGGAGGAAAAAGCCGATCTTGTTCCGGACGCCCCTGGCCCTAAGAATCTCGCCCTGTGGAATGAGATGATAATCGTGAACCCAGACCAGGTCGTCGGATCGAAGATGCGCCTTGATCGTGTCCCCGACAATTTCATTCACGCGCCGATAGCCGCCCTGATAATCGCGCTCATGCTCGGCCATATCCAATCGGTAATGGAAGAGCGGCCAAAGGGTCCGATTGGCATAGCCGTTGTAGTATTCCTCGACCTCCTGTTCGGAGAGATCAATCGTGGCGGTCGTGACGCCGGCGTTGGTTTCAAAGTGGAGTTCCTTTGAATCGCTCGTTTCGCCTGACCAGCCGAACCAAATCCCTTTCTGTTTGCGTAAAGCCGCAAAAAGCGCCGTTGCAAGGCCGCCTTGGGCACCCTCGTCGTCGCTCCGCGGCACCTGAACCCGGTTCGAGATAACGATCAGCCTGCTCAACGTACCATCCTCCAGGGTTTGGAAATCAGGGCGGCACAGTTGATCAGGCCGACAAGCGAATAGGTTTGCGGGTAGTTGCCCCAGAGTTCACCCGTTGACGGGTCGATGTCCTCGGACAAAAGCTCGGCAGGTGTCCTCCGTGCGATCATCTCATCGAACAGGATGCGCGCCTCATCGGCACGCCCGGTGACATGCAGGGCCTCGATGAGCCAGAACGTGCAGACATTGAAGGCGGTGGCCGGAAGCCCGAAATCATCTTCCGTATTGTAGCGAAGCATGTGGGAGCTGCGCCGCAATCCCTGTTCCACTGCCGTGAGCGTTCCGCGATAGCGCGGATCATCCGGTGAGAGGAAATGCAGGTCGAGAAGCTGCAACAGGCTTGCATCAAGGTCATCGCCGCTGAAGGTCGCCGAGAGACGGTTGGTTTTCTCTCGCCATGACGCCTGTTCGATGCGCTCATGCATCACATCGGCACGCTCGCGCCAGAAGTGTGCCCGCTCATCAAGGCCCAGAATGGCCGCAGCATTGGCGAGGCGGTCGCAACCGGCCCAGCACATGGCCGCGGAATAGGTATGAATGTGGTTGCGCGTGCGCAGTTCCCAGAGGCCTGCATCCGGCTTGTCGAATGCGAGCCAGGCGCGTTCGCCGACGGATTCCAGCGCCTGGAAATCGCTGATCCCGGCCATGCGGAACAGGCGATGATCAAAAAAGGCCTGCACGTTGGAAAGGATGATCTGCCCGTAGGCATCATGCTGAACCTGCTCATAGGCCTGATTTCCGAAGCGGACCGGCCCCATGCCGCGATAGCCCTTGAGTGCAGGGGCGATATTCTCGGTCAGCAATTTTTCGCCACCAACCCCGTAAAGTGGCTGGATCTTTCCGCCCTTCGCGTTATCGACGATGTTGCGGAGATAGGAGAGGTAGCCTTCGAGGACATCGAGCGCGCCCAGCCGGTTGAGCGCCTGAACGGTGTAGTAAGCGTCGCGCAGCCAGCAATACCGGTAATCCCAGTTCCGGCCGGACCCGGCGTGCTCCGGGATCGATGTGGTCAGGGCTGCGACGATCGCGCCGGTTTCTTCATGCTGGCAAAGTTTGAGCGCAATCGCTGACCGGATGACGGCCTGCTGCCATTCAACTGGCGTTGCCAGTCCGCGCACCCAGTGGCGCCATTCCTCGCGGGTGCGGTCGAGCATCAGGCTGAAGGAACCGTAGCCGCCGCCGTCGAGGCCGAGGACGAAGACGCCCTGCTTCTTGAACTCCTTGAGCGTCGTCGTGAGGTTCGATGCCATCGCGACGGGGATGCGCGCCGCGGCACCCGCGCTCGTCTTCCACGCGGCGGAGTTGACGCCCGCAGAGCGCCGCTGCGGGATGATGAGGCCCTGCCCACCGAACGCCGCCGTGGAGCGGATGATCGCGCCGAGGTTCCGCGGGTCGGTGACGCCGTCGAGGGCGACCAGGAGCGGCGTGTCGCCCTTCTCGAGGACGTTCTCGAGGAGGTCCTGCGGGTGCGCGTACTCGTACGGCGGCACCTTCAGCGCGACGCCCTGGTGCACGCCGTCGAACCCGGCCATGCGGTCGAGTTCGGGGCGCGTGACCT
>JAIUNP010000044.1 GCA_020161975.1 Pseudomonadota bacterium | reverse complement strand
AGCGACGAGGCCAAGCGAACCTGTCCGGAGACCTGGCGGATCCTCCAGAAGATACCTGGACTGAAGTCGGCCATGTTCTCGATCTTCGAGCCCGGCAAGCACCTGAAGCCGCATCGCGGGCCTTACAATGGCGTGCTCCGCCTGCATCTTGGCCTCAAAGTGCCGGCGGCGCGCGACAAGGTGGCGATCCGTGTCCTCGACCAGGTCTGCCACTGGGATGAAGGCAAGGTGCTGATCTTCGACGATGCCTATGAGCACGAGGCCTGGAACCACTCGGACGAGGTCCGGGTCGTGCTCTTCGTGGATTTCGTCAAGCCGACCAGCTTTCCGGCGAACCTCGTCAACTCGACGCTTCTCAATGCGGCCCCGTTCACGCCGTTCATCCGCGAGGGCTACGAGGCGCAGAAGCGCTGGGAGAAGATCTTCTACAAGGGCGGCAAGGACCATCATTAGGCTCGCGATGTCCGAACTGCTCGATCTCCTGAAGGCCCAGCGCGACACGGGCCGGCGCATGTCGGTCGACGTGCCGAAGATGCTTGCCGATCCGGCGATCACTCAGGAACAGGTCAAGACGCTTTTCGATGCGCTTGAAGAGCAGGCCGGCTTCGCGGAAAGCCTGTCGCGCGTGCTCGAGGCTGCCGGCCACGACCCCGATACGCTGACGGCGGCCGAGCGGCTCGAGGAGCTCTACGCGGAACTCGCCGCCACCGTCGCCGAAAAGGTCAAGGCGATGCGGGCGGGCAGCCGGTGACGGATACCGGCGCGCCGATCTCGGTGCCGGTGGGTGCCGGCACGCTCGGGCGCATCATGAATGTCATCGGCGAGCCGGTCGACGAAGCCGGTCCGATCAAGGCCGAGGCGCTGCGCGCGATCCATCAGGACGCGCCGGCCTATGTCGAGCAGTCGACCGAGGCGCAGATCCTCGTCACCGGCATCAAGGTCGTTGACCTCTTGGCGCCTTACGCCAAGGGCGGCAAGATCGGTCTGTTCGGCGGCGCCGGTGTCGGCAAGACCGTGCTCATCATGGAACTCATCAACAACGTTGCGAAGGCGCACGGCGGATATTCCGTGTTCGCCGGCGTGGGTGAGCGCACCCGTGAAGGCAATGACCTCTATCACGAGATGATCGAGGGCGGCGTGAACAAGAAGGGTGGCGGCGAAGGCTCCAAGGCAGCGCTCGTCTATGGCCAGATGAACGAGCCGCCGGGCGCCCGCGCCCGCGTCGCGCTGACCGGACTGACCGTTGCCGAGCACTTCCGCGATCAGGGCCAGGACGTGCTGTTCTTCGTGGACAACATCTTCCGCTTCACCCAGGCGGGCTCCGAAGTGTCGGCGCTGCTGGGCCGTATTCCTTCGGCGGTGGGTTATCAGCCGACGCTCGCGACCGACATGGGCGCGATGCAGGAGCGCATCACCACCACCACCAAGGGCTCGATCACCTCGGTGCAGGCGATTTACGTGCCGGCGGACGATCTGACCGACCCGGCGCCGGCCACCTCCTTCGCCCACTTGGATGCGACCACGGTTCTGTCGCGCTCGATTGCGGAAAAGGGCATCTATCCAGCGGTGGATCCGCTCGACTCGACCTCGCGGATGCTCTCGCCGCTGGTTGTCGGTGACGAGCACTATGATGTCGCTCGCCGTGTGCAGTCGACGCTCCAGCGCTACAAGTCGCTGCAGGACATTATCGCGATCCTGGGCATGGACGAGCTTTCCGAAGAGGACAAGCTGGTCGTGGCCCGCGCCCGCAAGATCGAGCGCTTCCTGTCGCAGCCGTTCCACGTGGCCGAAGTGTTCACGGGGTCGCCGGGCAAGCTCGTGTCGCTGAAGGACACGATCGCCGGCTTCAAGGGCCTCGTCGAAGGCAAGTACGACCATCTGCCGGAAGCGGCGTTCTACATGGTCGGAACCATCGAAGAAGCCGTCCAGAAGGCGCAGAAGCTCGCAGCGGAAGCCGCTTAATTTGGTCGGGGCATGATCCTTGCGGAAAGCCGCAAGGACACTTTTCCGGGATCATGCCCGGGCAGGAGATGAACGATGGCTACCTTCACCTTCGATCTCGTTTCGCCGGAGCGCGTGCTGTTCTCCGGCCCGGTCGAGCAGGTTGTCGTGCCCGGTGACGATGGCGACATGACCATCCTGGCGAACCATGCCCCGGTGATGACGACGCTGCGCGCCGGCATTGTCTCGGTCAGCGCTGACAAGGGGGCGGCGCGCCGTCTCTATGTTCGTGGCGGCTTTGCCGATGTCACGGCGGCTGGTCTGACAATTCTTGCCGAAAAGGCGACGCCCGTTGAGGAAATCAACCTTGAGGCGCTCGCGACGGACATCAAGAATGCCGAAGACGACCTCAAGGATGCCAAGACCGAGGATGCCCGCGAGGCAGCTCGGACCACGCTCAACGCGCTGAAGACGATGCAGGCGGCGGTTCGCCCTTGAGATCGGTCAGCTGACCGGTAACAGAGGCCGCCTTCGGGCGGCCTTTTTCGTTTTAGAGCGAGGATCCGGCGTTTGGCGGGATTTTGCGCGCAAATTCCGCGCGGGACGGTTCCCTTTGGGCCTCTACCGCGCTATGCGAGCCGGAACCAAGGAGCGTGCCATGTTGCTGCCCGTCATCCGCGATTATGCCCGGCTCAGGGCAGAGTTCCACTGGGATATTCCCGCCCGTTTCAATATCGCCGATATGGCTTGCGACCATTGGGCAAGCCATGATCCCGACCGCCCGGCGATCTTCGATGTGTCGCGCAATGGCGCGGTCGTGGTGACGAGCTATGCCGAACTTAGGCGCCAGTCGAACCGGATTGCCCACGCGCTGGTGCGCCGGGGAGTGCAGCGCGGCGATCGGGTGGCGATCCTGTTACCACAGCAGGTAACGGTCGCGGCCGCGCATCTTGCTGTCTATCGCATGGGTGGCATTGCCTTGCCGCTGGCCGTGTTGTTCGGGGTCGACGCCTTGCAGTACCGGCTCGCAAATGCCGGGGCGCGGGTCCTGATCACCGACGCGGCGGGAGTTGCCAAACTTCGTGCGATCCGTGCGGTACTGCCGGATCTTGAGCTTGTCGTGTCTGTCGATGGCGATGATGGCGATGCGGTTGGTCTCGCCCGCTTCATTGAGGGCGCGCCGGAGGCTTTTGAGACTGTGGCGACCGGGCCGGATGATGCGGCGTTGATGATCTATACCTCCGGAACGACCGGGCAGCCCAAGGGCGCACTGCACGCCCATCGGGTGCTGTTCGGACATCTGCCGGGCGTGCAGTGGCCGCATGAGTTCATGCCGCAGCCGGGCGACAAGATGTGGACACCCTCTGACTGGGCCTGGATCGGCGGTCTGATGAATGTGCTGATGACGTCGCTGGCCTGTGGCGTCGGTGTGGTGGGCCATGTGGTCGAGAAGTTCGATCCAGAATATGCGCTCGATTTTCTCGGGCGACAGGGCGTCCGCAACACGTTCATCGCGCCGACGGCCCTGAGGATGCTGCGCACAGTGCGAGCGCCGAAATCCCGCTTCGGGGTAAATCTGCGATCGCTCGCTTCGGGGGGCGAATCACTCGGTGAAGAGGTGTTTGCGTGGGGCCAGCGCGAGCTTGGCCTGACGATCAATGAATTCTACGGTCAGACGGAATGCAATCTCATCGTCGCGTCCTGTGCCGGCGGCGGCGTATCGCGCCCCGGCGCGATGGGCAAACCGGTCCCGGGGCATGTTGTCGCTGTGATCCGCGAGGACGGCAGTCGATGCGACATTGGCGAGACCGGCCAGATTGCCGCGCGCCGGCCAGATCCGGCGATGTTCCTCGAATACTGGGGCCAGCCCGAGGCGACGGCGGCCAAATTTGTCGGCGACTGGATGAAGACCGGCGATCAGGGCCGCGTGGATGATGACGGCTATATCTTCTTTGTCGGGCGGGATGATGATGTGATCACGTCGGCAGGGTATCGGATCGGACCGGGCGAGATCGAGGATTGCCTTCTCTCCCATCCGGCGGTTGCTGTGGCGGCGGTGGTTGGCAAGCCCGATCCGCTTCGCACCGAGATCGTGAAGGCCTTTGTCGTTCTCAAGGTGGGGTATGCACCCGATGACGGCCTTCGCGACGAAATTCAGGCTCATGTCCGAACACGACTTTCGGCCCATGAATATCCGCGGGAAATCGCTTTCGTGACGGAGTTGCCGCTGACGACCACCGGAAAAATCATCCGGCGGCTGTTGCGGGCGCAGGCCTGATCCACCCGATCCGGCTGTCAGAGCTTTGCGCGCAGCCAGTGCCAGGCGGAGCGCATATGCTGCCGCAGGCTGCGACGCAACCGCTCGCGGGCAACGCAGGCGGCAAAGCCGGTCGTCTCCTGACGGCGGAGGCCGATCATGAGGTCGGTTAGCACAAGGCGCTCATCCCAGAGGCTTTCAATAAGGCCGTGCCCTTCCGTGGCACAGGAATCGAGCATCATGAGCTGGGGTGCGTTGCGCATCCAGCGGGTGACGTCCTCGATCAGCAGGGCGCCGGGGGAGAATTTCGCAAAGCTCTCGTCATAGGCAATTTTCCACAGCGCGCCGCGGCTGCCGGAGACGAGAATGATGACGCTGGCAATAGTTTTGCCATCCAGCGTCAGTTCGGCAATACGGTTCCCGTCCTGCCTGGCGCCCGAGCGGAGGAGGGCCCGCGTGAAATTGGCGCTGTCCGGATTGCGGATGAGGGCGCTGCCCGCAGCACCTTTCCAGCCTGCGGCTTCGAGAGCGAGGAAGGTCTCCGCCGCGCGGCGGAGATCGTCCGCACGTTCGGACACCGAAAACCGGAGCGTCCCGAGTTCACTCAGCCGACGACGCTGGCGGCGCAGTTCCTTACCGTTGCGTCCGCCGGTCTCGCTGCGCATCGGCGCACCGGATGTCATCGCGCGCGCGGCGGTTGAGAGGGGCATGATCGGCGCGGATCGGTCCGCAGCAACCGAGGAGAGAATCTGACCGAGGGCGCCGGAGAGATCGACATCCTTCAGAAGGAGCCCACTGACATCCGGATTGAGATCGGCGAGCGCGGTGAGGATGGCATCCCAGGCGGCTTCGGCGCAGTCGCGGTCAAGCAGTGGGTTGCCCAGAACCAGGAAGGGATGTGCCCATCCCCGCTGGACAGCGCCCGGAAGTCCAAGACCGGGACGTGCGACGGGCAACAGCCCGACAAGGCGCATGGCGCTGGAGTTGGGGATGCGCTCCCAGGCGGCAATGACGGTCGGTGCGCCGTTGCGGAAATGCTGGCTCGCGGCCACCAGAAAATCAGCGCTGTAGAAGACGTTCGGCACGAGCGCACGGCGTTCGAGGGTGCGGAGCGATGGTTCCAGACCCGGGATGTCGCGCGGCGGCAGGATGGTGGCGATGATCCGGTTCCGGTGCGGAATCGCCGCCGCCAGCAGATCCATTGCGCCGGTGCGGGTTGTTCCGGTCTGAAACCGTTCCGCGATGTTTTCACCCTGGTCCATGTGCACCATCTCCGTTTGGACCCGGCGCCCGTCCCGGAAGGGGACAGGGCCGACCGTGTCAGCCGGTTGGAGAGCTGTGCTTCAAATGCTGTGCCAATCAGCGGCGGGCCGGCGGGATCATGGCCGTCCGATAGAGGCGCTCGCGCAAGGCGGGTGGTCGGCTCACCGGGGCGGACAGGGCAGCAAGGAGTTCGTCCGGGCCAGTTTCTTCGACGTCGATCACCAGATCGGCAAGGTCGGGTGCGGTCGCATCGTGCCGGGTCGCGACCGAGCGAACGGGGGAAAAGCGCAGTCTGAAGTAGGGATGCCGCAGGATGAGTCCGAGCGGGATTGCTGGGTCGTTGCCCGTGTCCAACAGGAGGATGATGCCCTGGGGCCTTTCAGCGCGGCCATTGTCGATATCGCGCAGCAATGTCTCCAAATGGCGGGCCATATCCGTTTCGCCGGCGCAGCAGAGACATTGCGGGGGGCCAGGCTGTGTTTCGGCCTGATGGTGCAAGAGGATCAGTCTGGGATCTGCGAGGCGGTGGATCAATGTCGCCCGGACCTCCGCCGGGCCGGTCAGTGTGGCAAAGGCAATCGCAGGCGGCCGCCCGCTCATGTTCCGAGACCGGAAGTGATTGATGGCGCCGGGCGGAGCGAGGGCAGAAGGTCTGCCGCCAGTGCTGCGATCACAAGAACCATGCCAATGCCTTGCAGAGGCGTGATCCCCTCGCCGAGGGCTACTGCGGCGCCGGCGATGGCCGAAACCGGTTCGAGCAGAAAGAGCAGGCTCGCAGTGGCGGCGCTGATACGCGGCGCGGCCGTAATCTGGCAGAAAAAGCCGATCAGATAGCCAAACAGCGTGATGGTCAGCGGGAGAGTCGCGACCGCAAGCTGTCTTGGCTCCGCCAGCCCGCCCATGAGCCACGCAAAGCCGAGGCCGAGCGGCAGGGCCACCAGTTGGCTCCAGAAGAACGTGACCGTGGCATCCGTCGTAAGACGTGCGCCGGTTATGAACATGCCCGCGCAAGCGCAAGCCCCGGCGAAGGCAAGGATAACACCCCGAGGGTCCAGGACATGGCTGTCCGGCCCGACCGCGATCAGAACACCGGCACAGGCAACGATCGCCACGATCCAGCGCCGCAGCGGCAGGCGGACGTGATCCAGATACGGGGTCAGCAGGATGACGAGCAACGGATAGCTGTAAAAGATCGTGACGGCATGGGCGACCGGCAGATATTGCAGCGCCGAGAGATAGAACAGGGCGGTGACGGCGGCGAAGATGGCGAATCGCAGGACAGTGGGACGCTCATCGGCGCTCAGAACCAGCCGGCGTCCCAGCGCAATCGCGAGGAGTGCGAAGACCGGAACCAGGAACAGTGCACGATAGACCACGATGTCGGAGCCTGTGACACCCTGGCTTGCGGCCATGCGCGCACCGACGATGTTGATGCCATACGCAACCGCCCCGCCCGCTGCCAACGCCGAACCGACCAGCGCGGTCTGTCGCGAAGAGGCAAGGGGCGGAAGTGCGCCGTCACTCATTGTTTCTTTTTCTTCTTCGAATCCGTCTTTTTCGCAGTCGCCTTGGTGTCGGCCTTCTTTGCATCGCTCTTCGATGCCTTCTTGCCGTCGGTCTTGGTCGCGGTTTTCGTCGCCTTGGGCGTGATTGCGCCGGCCTTGCTCTTGGCATCGGACTTCACACCGGCCCGGATCGCGCCCGGAGCAGGCGCGCGCAAGCCTATGGCGTTGGCGGGCGCGTTTGAAATGATCCCGGGCAGCTGGAGTGGAGCGCCGGCGCCGACCGCTGCGGCGCGGGCGGGTGCAGGTGTTGCAGGTTCTCCATCGGGTGGAACCGGTGCGGGGGCCTGGCGCGCGGGTGCCTGGCGTGCGGCGTCCTGCCGAGGTGGCGCGGCAAAGGCGGTCGCGGCCCTCGACGCCAAGGCTCCGTTGCCGGCCCCACGCGCAACCTCGGTGCTGCCGGGATTGCGCCCCAGATGCACGGCGATGGGAATGAAATCGGCCCGGGCGCCAAGCACGGGACGACCGCCCCCGCCGGTTCCGCCAACCGCGCGGGCGCCGGAAGCCTGTACCGGGTTCAACATCGCATAAACGGAACTGCTGTCGGCCTGCGGCATCGAAATAGCGCCACCGTTGTCTTCGTCCTCGCCGAGATAAAGTTGCCGGCCCTTGCGGCAGATCTCGGTGCGCATATTGGGTGCGGAGTTGTAGCCAGAGCCAGGCAGTGCGGCGAGGCTGCCCGAACCGCCGCCCCAGCTTGAGAACCCCTTGTCCAGCAGTTGTGCGGTCTTGAGCGTGCGGTCGGCCCCCGACCCCGCCCCCAGGACCACCGCCATCAGTGTACGCCCGCCCCGGTTGGCAACGCCGACAAGATTGAAGCCGGAGGCGCAGACAAAGCCGGTTTTCATGCCCTCGGCGCCGGGATAACGACCGATCAGGCCATTGGTGTTCTTCATGACGCGGTTGCCCAGCTTCACCGCGCCGATGCCCCAGTAGTCGCGGTACTCGGGAAACTCAATCAGCAGCGCGCGGCCAAGGGTGGCAAGATCACGCGCCGAGGTGACGTGCCCTTCCTGATGGAAGCCATGAGGATTGCGGAAATGGCTCTCGCGCATCCCGAGGCGGGCCGCCTCGCGGTTCATCGCATCGGCGAAGGCGTCAATCGAGCCGCCGACCCCTTCGGCCACCACCATCGCCACGTCGTTGGCGGACTTGACCATGAGGATCTTCAATGCGTTGTCGAGCGTGATTTCCTGGCCCGGGCGAATGCCGATCTTGCTCGGCGGTTGAGCGGCGGCCCGGGACGATGCGACGAGCGGTGTGTCGAGGCTGAGAAGTCCCTGCTTCACCGCACGCAGGGCGACATAGGCCGTCATCATCTTCGTCGTCGAGGCTGGATACCACGGACGGGTTGCTTCCTCGGCGTGGATGACCTGCCCGGTCGAAACGTCGATCACGAGTTCGGGTGCAGCGGCGGCATGTGTGCCTGCGGCTGCAACGAGGGCTATGCCAAGCCCGACGCGAAGGGACCTCAAACTGACCATGATCTCCATTCCTGGCCGCAAAGGGC
Source organism: Pseudomonadota bacterium (assembly GCA_020161975.1). Classification (GTDB taxonomy): domain Bacteria; phylum Pseudomonadota; class Alphaproteobacteria; order Rhizobiales; family Beijerinckiaceae; genus JAIUNP01. Next base: position 7,889 of record JAIUNP010000044.1, on the reverse strand, counting down.
AAATCGCAGCCGACGGGACCTCTGTGTCCCGGTCTAGCTGCGTTGCGGCGGGCTGAAAAGGCGCTTCGCAGCCTTTCGATGAAAAAAGCAAGACCTCGCCCGATTCCTGACTGTCAAAAGGTTCGGTGTCCTCTAAAATAGCGAATGGGCCAAAACATGGCAGCCGATGCCCCCGAGGCTGCATCAGGGAGAGAGCAATGACCGCATGTATCGTCGGTTGGTCGCATACGCCGTTCGGCAAGCATGACGCGGAGACGGTCGAAAGCCTGATCGTCAAGGCGGCGGTCGAGGCCATGGATCATGCCGGCATCGGCCCGGGCGATGTGGATGAGATCGTGCTGGGGCATTTCAATGCGGGGTTCAGCGCGCAGGATTTCACGGCGCCGCTGGTGTTGCAGGCGGACGCCGGCCTGCGCTTCAAGCCGGCGACGCGCGTCGAGAATGCCTGCGCCACCGGATCGGCCGCCGTGCACCAGGCGATCAAGGCGATCGATGCCAAGGCCGCGCGCATTGTGCTGGTTGTCGGCGTTGAGCAGATGACCCGGACACCGGGACCGGAGATCGGCAAGTACCTCCTCAAAGCCTCCTACCTGCCGGAAGATGGCGAGACCCCGATGGGGTTCGCCGGTGTGTTCGGCAAGATCGCCGCTGCCTATTTCCAGAAATATGGCGACAATTCCGATGCGCTGGCCCGGATCGCCGCCAAGAACCATCGCAACGGTGTTGCCAATCCCTATGCCCAGATGCGCAAGGATTTCGGCTATGATTTCTGCCGCACCGAAAGCGAGAAGAACCCTTTCGTTGCCGGTCCTCTCAAGCGGACCGACTGCTCGCTCGTCTCGGACGGTGCGGCGGCGCTGGTCCTTACCGATGTTGAAACAGCGCTGAGGATGCGCCGGGCGATTGCCTTCCGCGCGGTATCGCATGTGCAGGACTTCCTGCCGATGTCGAAGCGCGATGTCACGGCAATGGAAGGCTGCACGGTGGCTTGGGGCAAGGCACTGGAAAAAGCACGGCTGACCCTCGACGATCTTGCGTTCGTCGAGACTCATGATTGTTTCACGGTTGCCGAACTCATCGAATACGAAGCCATGGGCCTCACGCCGAAAGGGGAGGGCAAGCGGGCCATTATCGAAGGCTGGACGGAAAAGGACGGACGCCTGCCCGTCAACCCGTCTGGCGGGCTGAAGGCCAAGGGCCATCCCATCGGTGCGACCGGTGTTTCCATGCACGCCATGACCGCGATGCAGCTCAATGGCGATGCCGGCGACATGCAGATTGCCGATGCGCAGCTTGGCGGGGTTTTCAACATGGGGGGGGTCGCCGTCGCCAATTACGTCAGCATTCTTGAACGGTTGCGCTGACGCGGGGCGGCTCGGATCATTTTTTGGATGCGCACGAGAATTAGACGGTTAAGGATAAGCCATGCTCGTTCTGATCGTCTTCCTCGCCGCTTACATCTTCTCCCAGTTTTTCCGGTCCTGCCTTGCAGTGATTGCCGGGGATCTGACGCGTGATCTCGGCCTTGGTCCGGCGGAACTCGGCAATCTGACCGCGATCTGGTTCATCACCTTTTCGCTCTCGCAATTCACCATCGGCTATCTGCTCGATCGATACGGTCCCCGGCGCACCTGCTCCATCATCATGCTGGTTGCGGTGGCCGGCGCCATCATCTTCGGCTCGGCGACAAGTTACGCGATGGCACTGACTGGAATGGGGCTGATCGGCATCGGCTGCGCGCCGATCCTGATGGCATCGCTGTTCTACTTCGGGCGTAACTCTCCGCCGGAGCGTTTTCCCTTCTACACCTCTGTCATGGTCGGTGTGGGCAATCTCGGCAATCTGCTTGGGGCGGCGCCGCTTGCCTGGGCGGTGCAGGCCATTGGCTGGCGGTCTTCGATGACCGCGATTGCGGGGATGACGGCGCTTTCGGCACTTTCAGTCTATTTCGTGGTCCGCGATCCGCCACGGCTGACGCGGGTTGACGCCGGGGGCAATGCCTTTACCGAATTGTGGGAAATCATCACGCTGAAGCCGGTCTGGCCCTGCTATGCGCTGACGTTCGTTTCCTATGCGACCATCGCGGCAGAACGAGGCCTCTGGATCGGTCCGTTTCTTGAAAAGGTACATGGGTTCGACGTGCTCCAGCGCGGCAATGCGGCTTTCTGGATGGCACTCGGCATGGCGGTCGGGGCGCTGTCTGTGGGCGTCCTCGTGCCGATCCTCGGCACCATGAAGCGTGTGGCAATTCTCGGGAGTGTCGGGGCGATCTGCGGCTTTTTCACGCTGGCCATGGTGCGTACGCTTGGGCCGGAGGCGACAGTGATCACGCTGGCGATCACCGGGCTTTTCGGGATGTGCTATGGCGTCATTCTCAGCCATGCGCGGCTGTTCTTCCCTGAGCATCTGCTGGGTCGGGGTGTGACCTTCGTCAATTTCCTGTCCATCGGCGGGGCCGGCGTCTCGCTCGCGATTTCCGGGCAGTTCGTGCGCGCTTCGCAGGCGGCCGGGCTGCCGCCGGTGGACATCTTCAGCCAGCTTCACCTTGCCTTCGGGGTGACGATCCTTGTCATGCTGCTCTACTATCTCACCGCACCGGTGCGCCCCGCCACCAAGCCGGGGCTCTGAACGCTGGTTCTAACGCCGGGTTGGCGGTGCGCCGGCCTTCTCGTCGAAGAGCTCGGCCAGCTTTTCGGTCATGGCGCCGCCCAGTTCCTCGGCATCGACGATGGTGACAGCGCGCCGATAGTAGCGCGTCACATCATGGCCAATGCCGATGGCGATGAGTTCTACCGGCGAGCGCGTCTCGATCTGCTCGATGATCGCGCGCAGGTGCTTTTCGAGAAAGTTGCCCGGGTTCACCGACAGGGTTGAATCATCGACCGGCGCGCCATCCGAAATCATCATCAGGATCTTGCGCTGCTCGCGCCTTGCCAGCAGCCGCTTGTGCGCCCAGTCGAGCGCCTCGCCGTCGATGTTCTCCTTGAGCAACCCCTCGCGCATCATCAGTCCGAGATTGCGTTTCGCCCGCCGCCATGGGGCATCGGCGGATTTGTAGATGATGTGGCGAAGATCGTTGAGGCGCCCTGGCGCGGCTGGTTTGCCGGCCTGAAGCCAGGCCTCGCGCGCCTGCCCGCCCTTCCAGGCTTTGGTGGTGAAGCCGAGGATCTCGACCTTCACGCCGCAACGCTCCAGCGTGCGGGCGAGAATATCGGCGCAGGTGGCGGCGACCGTGATGGGCCGTCCGCGCATCGACCCGGAATTGTCAATCAGCAAGGTCACCACGGTGTCGCGGAAGTCCGTATCCTTCTCCCATTTGAAGGAGAGCGGAGAGAACGAGCCGCGCATGTCGTCGATCACCACGCGGGGCAGCCGCGAGGGATCGAGCATTCCCTCTTCGAGGTCGAATTCCCAAGAGCGGTTCTGCTGCGCCAGAAGCCGGCGTTGCAGACGGTTGGCGAGCCTTCCCACCACCGAATGCAACTGGCTCAACTGCTTGTCGAGATAGGCACGCAGCCGGTCGAGTTCCTCTGTGTCGCACAGGTCCTCAGCGCCGATGATTTCGTCGAATTTCTGCGTAAAGACCTTGTAATCGATGACGAACTTTTCAGGCAAGGTCCGTGGCGGCGGTCGCATCGCCTCGCTTGGCTCCTCGGTGTCGCCGAAATCATCCTCTTCGGCCATTTCGCCGGGAGGTGCGTCGGCATCATCCTGTTCGCCGTCCTCGAATTCGTCCTGCTTGGCCTCGCTGTCCTGCTGTTCGAGCCCTTCGGGATTGTCATCCTGCTCGCCTTCGCGGGCCTGCTGCTCGTTCGTGTTCTCATTGTCCTCGGCGTCGTCCTCGCCTTCGCTCTCCTCGGGCGATGCATTGGCTTCATCAGCCATGTCGAGCGATCGCAACAGCTTCTGCACGAGCTTGCCGTACGCGGCCTGATTGCCGATGGCTTTCCCCAGTGCCGCAATGTCCTTGCCGGCTTTGCGCTCCAGTTCGCTGCGCCATAGATCAACGACCTGACGGCCCGTTTCCGGCGTTGGCAGTCCGGTCAAAGCCTCGCGCACCAGCATGGCCACCGCATCCTCGATGGGAGCGTTCTCGCGCGTAGTCACCTCATCATATTTCAGCCGGTGATAGCGGTCACCCAACATGGCCGTCAGATTCTGGCTGACGCCGGTCATGCGCCGGGCGCCGATGGCCTCGACACGCGCCTGCTCGACGGCATCGAACACTGCCCGTGCCTGTTGCTGCTCAGGCGCAAGACGGCGATGGATGCGGGGATCGTGGCTGGCAAGGCGCAGGGCATAGGAATCAGCTTGCCCGCGCAGAATGGCAATGTCCTGTGCATTCGGTTTGCGCGGCGGTTCGGGCAAGCGCGCGCGCGCTGCTCCCGGAACATCGACGAGCGAAGGCCGATCCGCGGCGAAAGTGACCTCGCAGTTTGGCGCTCGTGCCAGCGCACGCAAAGTGGCGGAAACCACCCGCTTGATCGGTTCTGTCGGCTGCTGGGCAGGCAGCCCCGGCTTCTTGTTCGTCAACGACATGATATCAGACTTATTCACGTCCTTCCTTCGGAAGGCAAGCATGGCCTTGCGTCTCGTCGACCGCTTCCGCTGATAGCGCTCGCCTGTTGTCAGGCGCCGTGCCAATCTCCGGGTGGCGCCAATGCCTGGGTCATCACCGAGAGTGCACAATGTCCGACTTTCCGACCGATATCTTCACCGAACAGGACGATGTCGATCCTGATACACTGGCCAATCTCGGCCCCTTGCGGCGGCTGGCCGGCGTCTGGGAATCACAGAAGGGCGTCGATGTCAGCCCCAAGGCGCCGGGCCCGGATCGCCGGGTCTATATCGAGCGGGCTGAGTTCCAGCCGATTGACCCGCAATCGAACGGTCCGCAGACGCTTTACGGGCTCAGATACCACATCCACATCACCACCAGGGAGGAGCTGATCACCTTCCACGATCAGGTTGGCTACTGGCTATGGGAGGCGGCAACGGGCCTCGTGATGCAGACGCTGACGATTCCGCGCGGGCAGACCGCGCTCGCGACGGGTATGGCCAGTCCGGGCGATGATCATATCTCGGTCAGCTCGGTGCGAGGCTCGACCGAAAACGGCATCTGCTCCACTGCCTTTCTGGAATACGCCTTCCGCACCGATGCCTACAAGCATGACCTTACCTTCAATGCGGACGGGACGCTGACTTACGTGCAGACGACGACGCTGAAAGTGCGCGGCAATCCGGAGCCCTTTCCCCATCGCGACCAGAACAAGCTCGTCAAAACCGGTGAGGCCAAGCCCAATCCGATGATGCTGCGGCTGGCTGCGGCGAAAGCGGGAGTTGAATAAATTACAAAATAAGGAAAATGAACAACTTTCGAGCAAAAGTAAAATTGAATTGACACATATGCGTCGCTTTTAATACTAATAGTATACACAAGTTCTCAAATGAGGTTTCTATATGAAGATTTTTACATCTATGAAAGCGACAGGAATTATATTGATATTGACGATGCTATCCGGATGCGGCGTCAAGCCACGTTCGCTTGATGGCCAGGCAATCTCTGATGAGAAGGTAGAAGAAGTAAGGAAAAATTGCTTGTGGGACAAGTCAATAAAATCTGTAAAAACGCCTTGGTCTCAGGAAGGAATGCCGGAATATAGGCAAAATTTGGTCAATTTGGCGCAGTCTTATGATTGTATGCTAAAGAATAATGTCAACCAATACATCGGATTTCGCCCTTATGAATTGGGTGGCAAGGTTGAAGCAGGGAGAAAATTGCGCTCGGAAGGCCTGACGCCAGACCCTGAATTTCAGAAGATCTACGTCAACTGAGCAAAAGCTCGGCGAGGTGCGCAAGATCACGCGCGGCAAAATCAACCGGCACGGACGGCGCCGCCTCGCCCTTGCCGGGGCCGTGCTCGTCGGGACGGGCGATATGCGCGGTCATCAACCCTGATTTTGCGGCTCCTGCGAGATCATCACTATGCGCCGCCACCATCATGCAGCGCTCCGGCGGCAGGCCGAAGGCCGCGCAGGCCGCTTCATAGACCACGGGCTTCGGCTTGTAATCGCGCGCGATATCCGCGCCGAGAATGGCGTCCCAGCGGAAATCATTGTGCTGGGCCATATCCACCATCAGCGCGATGTTGCCGTTCGAGAGCGGTGCGAGACGGAACTTTGTCCGAAGCCGGCGCAGCGCCGCCGGCACTTCCGGCCAGGCGGTGAGCCGGTGCCAGACCAGATTGAATTCCGCACGCTCGGCCTCGGAAAGACCGTCCTTGCCAAAGCGCGGCAGAATGCGGTCGAGGTTCTCGCGATGCAAGACATCAAGCGGCACATAGCCGCGATTCCCGTCCCGGATGCGCTGCATGGCGGGTTGATATTCCGCGCGCCAGGCATCGGCGAAGGCTTCCCCGTCGAAGCCGGCACCAAACCGCGCCCGCGCATCCAGCGCAATGCTGGATCGGAAATCGACGAGTGTGCCAAAGACATCGAACAGCAGGGCAGCGGGAGGAGTTTTCATCAATGTGCTTCCCTTTTTCGAGGCGGGGACGGGCTGAACATGCGGGATCAGTCGATGCCGGCGATTGTCATCGCCGCGCATCCAGTGCCATGCGCAGGGCAAGCCCCGCCAGCACCGTGCCCATCAGCCAGCGCTGGAGCTTCGCAAAGGAGGGGTTCGACCGGAGGAACAGCGCAATCGTTCCGGCCATGAACACGATGATGGCGTTGACCGTCATGCTGATGATGATCTGGGTAGTGCCAAGGACAAGCGACTGGGAGAGGACGCTGGCGATGCCGGGGTCGATGAACTGCGGCAGCAGCGAAAGATAGAGCATCGCCGCCTTGGGGTTGAGCAGGTTGGTGAAAAACCCCATGGCGAACAATCTCCGCGAGCTGTCGATCGGCAGTTCCTTCACCTCGAAGGGCGAGCGGCCGCCGGGGCGCAGGGTTTGCCACGCCAGCCATAACAGGTAGGCCGCGCCCGCCAGCCGCAACGTGTCATAGGCGAACGGCATGGCAAACAGCAGCGCGGTGATGCCAAGCGCGGCGCAGAGCATGTAAAAAACAAAGCATAAAGCAACCCCGCCGAGCGAGATCAGTCCGGCAAGCCACCCCTGCACTATGGTGCGGGAGATCAGATAAATCATGTTCGGCCCCGGGGTCAGCACCATGGTCAGGGCGACGGCCGCGAAGGCGAGGAGGTTTGCGGTCGTTGGCATCCTGGCGTCTCTATCGGGGCCATGAGGAAGGCCGGCACAAAAAAGGCGCCTTGCGGCGCCCTTGATGCGTTACGTCAGCACTACGTTGACGACGCTTTCCTTGAGTTCCGTCCCGAAACAGCGCTGATAGAACTCGGCCACGATGCCGCGTTCGAGTTCATCGCACTTGTTGAGGAAGGTGACGCGGAAGGCAAAGCCGACATCCTTGAAGATATCGGCGTTTTCCGCCCAGGTGATCACGGTGCGCGGGCTCATCACGGTGGAGAGTTCGCCATTCATGAAGGCGTTCCGGGTCAGATCCGCCACGCGCACCATCTTGGAGACAATATCCTTGCCGTCTTTGGTCTGGTAGTGCTTGGCCTTGGCCAGAACGATGCCGACCTCCTGATCGTGCGGCAGATAGTTGAGAACGGTCACGATGTTCCAGCGGTCCATCTGAGCCTGGTTGATCTGCTGCGTACCGTGATAGAGACCGGAGGTGTCGCCGAGGCCGACTGTGTTGGCGGTTGCAAAAAGGCGGAAGGCGCCGTGCGGGCGGATGACGCGGCTCTGATCGAGCAGGGTCAGGCGGCCTGATGATTCGAGAACGCGCTGGATCACGAACATCACATCCGGGCGGCCCGCGTCATATTCGTCGAACACGAGCGCGACATTGCGCTGATA
>JAIUNP010000043.1 GCA_020161975.1 Pseudomonadota bacterium | reverse complement strand
GCTTGGTTGTTGATGATCGCCGCGTGGGTCCTGCTGGTATCTTCGCGCGTTCAGGCAACGCCCGGAATGAAGCTGCTGAAGTTGAAACTGGCAGATGTCCGCGGCGAACGTGTCGGATGGCTGCGGGCGGCAGGGCGTTGCGCCATATTGCTCGCAATCCTGGGTTTGAATGCGACCATCATCATGTCCGGGCTCCAGTATGGATTTTCCAATCAGGGCGGTCTTGGGTTCATACTGTTTGTCATCGGCGTGGCTTTGTTGCTCAATGTCGTCGTTTTTTTCCCTTGGTGGTTCGTGCGGCGCCTTCCGCGTGCGCCTCTGTTCGACATTCTGGCCGGAACGCGGGTCGTGAAGGTCGCATAGAAGGGCAGATTGCGCAGCGGACTGGTTCTTTCTCCGTTATTTCACATTGCAATTGCCGTTGATCGGCGCGACTGGCTTGCACATCGCAGCCGTTGCGCTATCAAGCCTGCAACTTTTTTAAGAACCGGAAGGCGAGACCCATGCAGCCCTTCACCAAGCTCACCGGCGTCGCTGCGCCGCTCAAAGTGATCAATGTCGATACGGACATGATCATCCCGAAGCAGTATCTCAAGACGATCAAGCGCACCGGTCTTGGCTCCGCGCTGTTTTCGGAGATGCGCTACAAGGATGATGGTTCGGAGAACCCCGATTTCATCCTCAACAAGCCAGCCTATCGCCAAGCTCAGATTCTGGTAGCAGGCGACAACTTCGGCTGCGGCTCGTCCCGCGAGCATGCGCCATGGGCGCTGCTCGATTTCGGTATCCGCGTCGTCATCTCGACCTCGTTCGCCGATATTTTCTACAACAACACCTTCAAGAACGGCATCCTGCCGATCAAGGTGACGCAGGACGAACTCGACAAGCTGTTCGACGATGCCGACCGTGGCGCGAACGCGACCCTGACGGTCGACCTCGAAGCGCAGGAAATCCGCGGGCCCGATGGCGGCGTGATCAAGTTCGACATTGATCCGCACCGCAAGCACTGCCTGCTCAACGGGCTCGATGATATCGGCCAGACGCTGCAGAAGGTTGAGCGGATCGACAGTTACGAAGCCAAGGCCGCTGCCGCCCGTCCCTGGGCGTAAACGGCGCCCGCCCCAGGCCGACCATGACAGTCGAAACCTATCTCGCATTCGTGGCGGCCTCCGTGATCCTTCTGATCATTCCTGGGCCCACGATCCTGCTCGTTGTCTCTTATGCGCTCGGGCAGGGCTGGCGTGCCGCGCTGCCGAGCGCGATCGGGGTTGCGCTCGGCGATTTCACGGCAATGACGCTGTCGATGCTCGGCATCGGCGCCCTGCTTGCGGCCTCCGCGACCTTGTTCACGGCGCTCAAGATCGTTGGCGGCCTCTATCTGATCTGGCTCGGCTGGAAGCTCTGGCGCGCAGGCGGCGCGCTGGAGGCTGCCCCGAGAACCGACACCGCCTCTACCTTTAAAATGATCGGCCACGCCTGGCTGGTGACGGCGCTCAACCCCAAGAGCATCACCTTTTTCGTTGCATTCCTGCCGCAGTTTCTCAATCCCGCGGCAGATTTCCTGACCCAGATCGTGATTTTTGAAGCGACCTTTCTGGTGCTCGCCTTTCTCAATGCCTTCATCTACGGTCTGGTTGCTTCGCGCGCCCGTGGGTTGGTCGGCGATGCGACTGCGGTGCGCCTGTTCAACCGGGCCGGCGGGTCGCTGCTCGTCGGGGCGGGGCTGTTCACGCTGACGAGTGGCGTCCGCAACTGAACGCTGCACCTGTCGTCCTTGCGTGAATGGCGGAATATTGAGGACGGTTAACTTCCATTAACCATCGCGCCCTAGATTTGCCCGCATGTAACCGAAAGGTGGACCCATGCGCGCTTTGACCCTCGCCCTGCCCCTTTGCCTTGCTGCTGCCCTGCCGGCGCGGGCGGATTTCAATTCCTGCCTTGCAGGCCTGCGCGCTTCGGCGAGCGCCGCCGGCATTTCGGGCCGCACGGTCAATGCCGCTCTTACCGGCATCGAGCCGGATATGAAAATCATTGAGGCGATGAACAATCAGCCCGAGTTCAAAACCCCGATCTGGGACTATCTCGGCACGCTGGTCGATGATGAGAAGGTGGCCGAAGGAAAGGCGATGCTGCGCCGTTATGCGTCGACGCTTGCGGCTGCGGAGCAGCGCTTCGGGGTTGATCGCCATACCATCGTTGCTGTCTGGGGCGTTGAGAGCGATTTTGGCAAGGCCGGCGGCAAATGGCCGCTGGCGCAGGCGCTCTCCACCGCGACCTGCCTTGCGCCGCGCCGCAATTCGTTCTTCAAGGGCGAACTCATCGCTGCCCTCAAGATTGTGGACCGGGGCGACATTCCGCTTGAATCGCTCAAGGGCTCCTGGGCGGGAGCGTTTGGTCACACCCAGTTCATTCCCACGACCTATCTGCGCCTTGCCGTCGATGGCGACGGCGATGGTCGGCGCGATCTTGTCTCCTCCATCGCGGATGCGTTGCACTCCACTGCCAATTTCATGGACAAGGCAGGCTGGCAGACCGGGGCGAGCTGGGGCTACGAGGTCGATGTGCCGAAGGGCTATTCGGGGCCGTCGGGCCGCACCGCGCGGCACTCCGTGTCAAGCTGGTCTTCGCGGGGTATCCGCAAGATCGACGGCGGCGCGCTGACCGGCAGTGGCAATGCCGGCCTGCTGATGCCGGCGGGCCGGAATGGGCCGGCCTTCCTCGTCTTCAAGAACTATGATGCGGCCTATGCCTATAACGGGGCGGATTCCTACGCGCTCGCGATCTCGCTTCTGTCCGATCGGCTGAAGGGCAAGCCCGGTGTGCAAGGAGATTGGCCCACCGATGATCTGCCGCTGAGCCGCGAGGAACGACGCGAATTGCAGCGTCTTCTGATTGCGCGTGGCCATGATGTGGGAGAACCCGACGGGGCAGTGGGCGCCAAGACGCGCGCTGCGATCAAGGCTATTGAAGCCCAGGTCGGGATGCCGCAGACCGGGCGGCCCGGCTCGAAAGTGCTGAATGCCCTGCGGGGACGTTGAGCGATACGATCTAGAAGCACGGCGACGCAGCCCGAGGCGTTGCTGTCAGCACGGCACAGGGCCCCTAGGGGCATTCCTTCTGGGTACGTTCCAGCGCCTGGGAGAGGCCGGAGAGGGAATAGCGATCGGTCGTTTCGTTCCCCCTGCCCGAGATGCTCTTGATCACCAGATCCTTGCCCTTCTTCATGGCGTCGAGAAGCTGGGCTTCCTCGGCTGCATTGCGCAGCCAGGCGCTCTTGTCCTTGGTCAGCATCTGGAAGGTTGCATTGCCGACGGCGGCAGAGGCCGGGCCGCCAGGCTTCATGTTAAAACCGACGATGACCGAGAATTCATTGCGCGTGCCGTCGCCGGGGCGGTTGGAGACAAAGATGTAGGCCGGGTCGCGATTGAGGCCCTTGGGCAGACGCTCTTTCGGTTGGGAGAGGGCATAGCAGACCTTGGATTTATCCTTGCCGCTCGTGTAAGCGCCCCAATCGCCATAGGTGGCGATGAGAAACGTGCCGGATGCTGCGCCCGCTGCTTCCTTCTTCCGCTGTGCCATGGCCGGCGAGGCTGCAACCGCGAGTGCCGCAGCCGCAACCAGCGCAATGTGACGTGCCTTCATCTTTAAACTCTGCCTCAAGCTTCAGCCTTCGGAGGCCGTATCATTCTTGGATGAGCCCCTGCCGCATCGGGCAGGGCATGTTGCTCCCGTGCTTACTCGAATCCGCCGAGTGTGTCGCGGGCCTTATCGCGATGGCGCGGCTGGATCGATCCCCGCACCGCCGCGATCGCGGCTGCCAGAACAGCCGCATCGTCGGTGAAGCCGAGAACGGGCAGGATGTCCGGAATGGTGTCGATAGGCATCACCAGATAGGCCAGGGCGCCCAGGATGATGAACTTCACGCGCGCTTCGGTCATCGGATCGCGGGCGCAGTGGTAGAGCGCGAGCGCATCCTCTGCAAAGGGGATGCGCCGGGCCAACCGTCGCAGAAGTTCGTATGTCTCGGACAGAATGGGACCTTCCTCGCGGGTGGCACGACGCATCGCATCCATTTCCGCTTTCGAGAACGGTCGCCTGAAGTCGTCACTCGTCATGGGTCGCTTCCCCCTTGAACATGCGGAACCGCATTAAGCGAAACAATGTGGCGCGCTCACGGCAGCGGTGGACGCAAAGGTCATGTCTTGCCTGCCGCGACGCGCTCGAACAGATCGCACATCTTCGGCAGGCAGATGGAGTTCAGATCGTATTTCTGTACGATGGTATCGCGCGCCTTGCGCCGCATCGGATTGTATTTGCCGGGTTTGCGCAGCGCCATGATCACGGTATCGGCGAGTTCCTCGGTGTCGAAGAAATCGACGAGCAACCCGTTCTTGCCGTGCTCGATCACCTCTTCCACGGGCGGGGTCCGCGAGCCGATGACCAGACAGCCGGCGGCCATGGATTCCAGCATCGACCAGGAAAGGACGAAGGGATAGGTCAAATAGACATGCGCAGCCGAAACCTGAAGGATCGACAGGTAGGTGGCGTAGGGGACCCGGCCCACAAAATGGACGCGGGACATATCGAGGTCGGCCTCCACCTCTTTCAGGAAAATCTCCTTCCATGTCCTGCCGTTCGGGGCATTGCGCCCATAGGACACACCATCTGCGCCGATGATGATCACATGGGCCTTTGGCCGCATCTTCTGGATCTTCTTCAGGGCTCGCATGAAGATGTGGTAGCCGCGATACGGCTCAAGGTTACGGGAGACGAAGGTCACGACTTCATCGCCGGGCCGGAAGATCAACCGATCCGCTCCGATCGAGATGACGCAGTCCTTTTCCGGCTTTATGAAGGTGGTGTCGATCCCGTCGTGGATCACCTCGATATGCGCCCGCATATGTTCGGGAAAGCCGTCCCGCTGCCAATAAGTGGGCGCAAGGCCTCGGTCCGCATAGGCCAGTGCCGTAAACATGACCGCGTTCTTGGTGGCGGTGTTCAAGCGTGAACGCAAGGAAGGAATGCCGAATTCGGGGTCAAAATCCGTGTCTGCGCCCTGGGTGCGGTAGCAGAATTCGGCATAAAGAATGGATCTGGCTTTCGGCCAGATTTCCTTCAGAAGCAGACTTTCGCCCCAGCCACCATGCCCGGCGATGAGATCGGGCTCAAAGCCGCGCTTCTTCAGCTCCAGCGCCGCCACCGCGGTGGCTTCGGCGCGGGCGACCCGTTCCTCGAAATGATTGGCCAGCGGAACCGGATGCGGTTTCGGCATCTCCGGAACCGTGAATCCATAGGCGGCGGTGGGCAGGAAATCCTTCTTCGGGTTGGCCTGGTCGCGGATGGCGACCACTTCATGGCCCTCGCGCTGATAGTGACGGGCAATGTGCACCCACTGGCCCGGGAAGTTCTGGTGAACGAAGAGAATGCGCATGAACGGACCAGCGTTTTCGCGACGGATCGTCGGATATTAAAACGGCATTAACCAATTGCTTGCTCTGCTCGGTCGCCGAACGATCACGCAACGATTGTTCGGAGCATAGTGATTCGGACGGGATTCGTCATGGTCGAGAGAGCCACTCTTCCCCAGTTCAATGTGGAGCCGGCCTTTCGGCATCGTGTCGATCTGCCCACGCTGATCCGCTATGCCAACGACCTGCGCGAGACCGGACGTGCTCGTGAGGCCCAGGCCATCTATTCCGAAATTCTGGCCCAGCGGCCCGATAACCTCTATGCCGCCATCGGCAAGATGCGCACTCATTTTTATCTCGAGGAATGGGACAAGGCCTGGCCCGCGCTCGATATCCGCTTCCGGTTCATGGATCAGCCGCCCTCCGTTTCGGGCCGTAACAGCGCGGGTGAAACCGTCATCAAGCCGCGTTGGACCGGTGGTTCCGCGCCGGCCTCGCTGCTCGTGCTCGATGAGCAGGGTATGGGTGATACCATCCAGTTCATGCGCTTCCTGCCGCGCCTCGTTGCGGCTGGCACACGGGTGACGTTCGTCACGCATCGCCGGCTGTTCGGCCTCATCCGCAGCATGGATGCGCCGATCGAACTGCGCGCCATGGATGTCGCCGGTTCGGTGGCCGGTATCGATAGCTGGACGCCGTTGCTCAACCTGCCCGGCGCAATGGGCCTTCAGGGCGCGGATCTTGGTATGGAGCGCCCCTACATTGCGGCCGAGCCAACACGAGTCCAGCGCTGGCGCGATTGGCTTGGGCAGACAGGCTTTCGCGTCGGCATCGCCTGGCAGGGGAACCCGAAGGCGCCGGTTGATGCCGGGCGGTCCTCGCCGCTCGCGGCGCTGTCACCCCTTGCGAGCCTGCCCGGCGTTCGTCTCATCAGTCTCCAGAATGGTGTTGGCGCGGATCAGCTTTCAACGGTGCCGTTCGGATCACGCATCGAGGTCCCGGGTCCGGACTTCGATGCCGGACCGGATGCGTTTCTCGATACCGCCGCCCTGATGATGAGTCTCGATCTTGTCGTGACAGTTGATTCCGCAGTGGCGCATGTGGCGGCCGCGCTTGGGCGTCCGGTGATCTTTGCCCTTCAGGAGCGCGATGCGGACTGGCGCTGGATTCCAGGTCAGTCCACCACCCGCTGGTACCCCTCCGCGACCCTGATGCATCAGGATACGCATGGCGACTGGTGGAGTGCCTTCGTCAAGATTGCCGCCGAGGTTCGGCGCCGGAGCGAGCGGCCTGCACATGGCGGTTGCCAGCCGATGACACCCGTCTCCGTGGGCGAGCTTTTCGACAAGATCAGTATTCTTCAAATCAAACGCGAACGCCTGCCGGCGGGCTCCAAGCGTGACAACGTGCTGAAGGAACTTGCCGCGCTCGAAGCCGTTGTTGCAAGCGAGGCTCTTGGCGGCGCCGAGATGGACGCCCTCAGGCGGGACCTGAAGGTCGTCAACGAAGCGCTGTGGGATATCGAGGACGACATTCGCCGCTGCGAGGCCGTCGGCGATTTTGGCTCCCGTTTTATCGAACTGGCGCGGGCGGTCTATGTGACTAACGACCGGCGGGCGGTGATCAAATCCGACCTTAACACGCTTTCGGGATCGGCGCTGCGCGAAGAGAAATCATACGCCGCCTTCCGTTGAATTTGATCATCGCCGTCCACCTCGGGGCGAGCTTCCCTGCATGTCTTCCTCCTGCCACGCAATGCAGTGCCGTAGCATCACGCTGTTCGGTCACGAAGGTGTATGCCTGGGCGGCAATGCGCAATAGCAATGTACTCTCAGCATATTCATTGATGTAATCCAATATATTACTTCGAGATTATGTAGATATATGACATGTGTCAGATCAAGACATGCTTTAATTATCAATTAATTTTATTTTAAAAGACAATTAATGATTATCTATCTTTTAATGTCTGTATCTAAACGGCACTTTTCCTTTTTTTAATTTAGCGAACGTTAACCATAAGTCGGTCTATTGGGACGGTAAATTTGTGTGCTTTTCCCTGAACGAATCGGAGCGGTTCTCGTGCCCAGTTGGCAAGATCCGAACAAGCCGGCCTTAATACACCAGAGCCTGACCGCTCAGCTGCGGCGCGATCTGCGCCGTTCGCGCGTGAGCTTTCTGGCGCTCGGCGTGGCATTCGGCGCTCTTCTGGGAGGATGCAGCACCTCGACCGAATATCAGGCGACGCTTTGCACCACATCACTGGGTGAAAAGGCGTCTGCGACCTGCGATGGGCCGAAGCGGCCCGCCTCGCTCACCTTGCCTCGCGCCGAACTGCTCCGTCGGGTGGACCTGCCCGCAGAGGTGACCGGGACAATCCAGACGGAACCTCCGGCGGCACCGAATGCTGTTCTGGCCCCGCAGAATGCCGGTGGCGAGAAACCTGCTTCCGCTGTTCGCCGCTTCTTTTCGGCGCTTGCCGCGGCGGCGGAGCCGGCCCCCGCAGATGGTGCCAAGCCCGCATCCTCCGAACCCGCGCCTGCTGAATCCGCGCCGTCCGCACAGGGCGAAAGAGCGCCTGACGGGCCGCCGGCAACCAAGGCCGAGGCCGACAAGCCTGGCTCTGCCAATGAAAGGGCGGACGACAAGCAGGATGCCCAGCCCGAGACAGCGAAGGCGGCCCGCAAGCGGCGCGAGCCGAGCGAGAGCGCGGCCTCCCAGCCATCGCGGGAAGAGCGCGGCAGTGCGCGGGAAGCACAGTTCAACGGTCCGATGCGGGAAGCCATTCTGCGCGCGGTCGGTGATCATCCGTTGATCGGTCTTGCCGGTGCCCGCGTCTCGGAGGCGCTGTCTGGCATTGGCGTTGCCGAAGCTGCCCTTTACCCCACACTTGAGGGTAGGCTCGGGGCTGGCCATGGCGGGAATGGCAACTATCAGGATTCGGATCTTCGCAGTTACTGGGGCGGCTCCAAGAATACAGCCGGTGCGGCACGCAGCGAGGCATCCCTCTCCGGCCGGCAGTTGCTGTATGACTTCGGTGCCGTGAAGAACGATATCGCCAAGAACTCGGCCCTGTTCGATTCCGAAGCGTTGAAATTGCGTGAGCAGACCGAGGCGGTGACCGCCCAGGTCGCGGACATCTATCTCAAGATCCTCGAACAGCGCGAACTGCTCGTGGCTGCCAGCGAGAACGTTACGGCCCTCGAAAAGATCGTCAAACTGGTCGAGGAAAACGAGAAAAATGGCAACGGGACGGTCGCCGACATGAAGCGCGTCCGTTCGCGCCTCATCGATGGGCAGTCTGCGGTGGCCGATGCCCGTTCCGAACTCCAGATCGGATCGGATCGCTTCGCGCGTCTTGTTCACGCCCGTCCCGGGACGCTCCAGCCGACCACCTTCAGCCAGGCGCTGATTCCGCAGACACCGGAGGCGGTGTTGCGCGTCGCGCCCCAGAGCAACCCGCGTCTCCAGGCGCTGGAAGCCTCGCTGCGCGCCGCGCGGCACGAGATTGAGGCGCAGAAGGCGTCTGTGCTGCCCAAACTGTCGCTGGAATCCGATGTGGGGGTCAAGGACTACCGGGGACACAAGGAGCGCACCGAGGTCGATGCCAAGGGGCTGTTCGTCCTCAAGTACAAGTTTCTCGATGGTGGTCTGCATTCCAACCAGCTTGAGCAGTTGAACGCCCGCTACATGCAGGCCGAAATGCGGATGCGGAGCGAAACCGATGATATCGAAGCCGATATCCGCAAGAACTTCCGTACGCTCGATGTCGCTCGCTCCAAGGCGGCCAGCCTCAAGGACAATGTGGCCACGGCGCTCCGGGCCCGGCAGCTCTATGATGAGCAGTTCCGGGGTGGCAAGCGCACCCTGCTTGAGCTTCTGGACATCCAGACGACCTATTACACTGCAAGGCGGACCGCGATCTCGAACCGCTTCGAGGAGCAGCGTGCAATCCAGGGCATTCTCAATGCCATGGGCCGGCTGACCTCGACCATGCTTGGTCGCGAGGCTCCGCGCACGGCAAAATCGGCGCGGCGCTAAGGCACTGCGCATTCTGGCCGAGAACGTCAGAACGCGCAGATGCTGCTCATAATCAATAACTTACCGCGTCGTATCTTCTGCATTGGGCCCGTTTCCCGTCCTGCTGGCAATATCGTCTGGAGACGGGCCATCTTCGGTCGCAGGCCGAACGTTGCGATCTCCTCCGCCTTGCCGTTGTCAGGCCACCTCCTGCAAGCTCATCCTCAGCGAATGAAATGTCGCCAGTGACCATGTCGCGGACGCGCGACCATGGTTGGTGCGCGGGCCTCTGAACATCAAGTTACTGCCCACTTCAGTTATTGCCAGGAGCGCCCGTTCAGGCGGCTTGTCGCTGCGAAAGGGTGATTTGGAAAATTGCTTCCGAGGCAGGTCCGTTCTGTTGGCTTTCGAAATCTTCGCACATCGAAACCGGATTGCCTCGATGCCTTACGTACTGACCTGTTCGATCGATCCGGCATCCGCGCAATGACCAGCCGCAGTGCCCGGCTGCGTCGCGCCTGTAGCGACGTCTATTCAGTTCGTATCCGAAACTATTGGCAATCAAAGAGTAACTGTTAGCACCTTCATCGATTCGGTTTCGGAATGAGTCATTTCGTGACTGTTTCATGTAAAATTTTGATATTAACGCGATAAGGATTTAGGTTAATATTTTGATATTTTAGATATTTTATCGTTAACAACGAATGTTTATGTTATTCACAATTTGAATTATTTCTGAGACTTCGACGTATAGGGAAATTTACTCGAAGTATTTCTCGCCATTCTTGATTATGAATTTTTTAACTTCGCAAGCCGCACGTTTCCCAGTGATCGATTTCATTGTGGATGAATCGGTCCTGTGATGGCCGTTCCTCCGTCGACAGGGGGCCGGGCCGGCAGGAGCGAGACAGCCGCAAAACCGATTGTACGGAGCATGTAATGGCCAACGCCGCAATTGATTCGCAGCCGAAATCCGCCGCTCAGGGCGCAGAGAACCCGTCCGCTGGCGGTTCTACGCGCGCGGGCGCCGGGGCGCAGGACCATGTGCCTGCGGATGGCGCGGCAGTCAGTCCTCAGGCGGCCGATGTCACCGGCAAGGTCGGCAAACCGGGGTTCGTGACGTCCACCAACTCGGCATCCGCTGAGTCGGTTCTCGTTCATCGCCCTGAGCCCAACGGCATCAGCGTTGTCGACATCGGTCCGGCCCGCAAGGTCGAGTTCAGCTTCAACCTGCAGGATGCGAAGATCATCATCCTCGACGTGGATGCGGTGCTGATCTTCCCCGACAACGGCAAGATCATTCTGCCGGGCTTTGCCTATGAGCTGATCACGCCGACCCCACCCACCCTGAAGTTCCTTGAGGGCATTGTCGATTCGCAGAAGCTGCTGGCCAAGGTCGAGGATACCAAGCTCTCCGAGCAATTGCCGTCACTGACCCTCACTTCGGTTCCCTCGCTCCAAGACCAGGCCAAGCCCTCGACGCCTGCGCCGGTGCCGGGCAAGGGGCAGGGGCAGGGCACCTCCGATACGGATAATCCGCCGCCGCCGATCGGCAAGCAGATGCCGTTCCAGGACATCGAGAATCTGGTTCCGCGCAAATCGCTGGCGGAAGAGGACAGCCGGGCGAAGGCCAAGTTCACGACAGAGTCGGAAAGCACGCCGCCGTCAACCTCGGGCAGCCCGGCGACCGCCACGGCCCAGCCCAATCCGGCCGTCTCGATTGCCGACAAGACCGAGGATGGCAACGACAAGGCCGCGGTTCTCAATATCAAGCTGTTCGGTGTCACCGAAACGTCTTCGGAGCGGATCGCCGGCGGCGGCATGAACATCTTTGGCGGCATTTCCGTGCCGGCGGCGGCCAAGGATTCAAGCTTTGCCGTTCAGCACCAGGCTGAAACCATCACGGGCACCGCGCGGAACGACGTCATCCACGCCGACAATCCCGACATTGTGGGTCCTGGCGCCAGCGCGCGCCTCCTCGATGTTGTCATCGAGATGCCCGTCGAGAGCTGGACCGCGACCTCTGCCGTCATCTTCGGCCTGCCGGACGGGTTCTCGATCGTCAATGGTCAAGCGCTCAAGACCGGCAACTCCTTCATTGTCGGCCTGGATGATCCCGCCGACCCCAACCACATGCAACTCCAGTTGCAGTATCTCATTCCTGATGATGCCGCCGTTCTCGATGAGAATGGCTTCTACATGACCTTCACGCTCGGAATCCGCGTGCTGGTTGATATGGGCAACGGCGATTTCACGCAGATCAACGGTTCGCAACAGTTTGCAATCGGCGAGCCGACGAGCGATGAAGATTCGGTCATCGTCAACGAGGAGACCGGGCATACCACGCTGGTGCTCTCCAGCGTGCCCGCCGGCAATATCATCGATGCGGGGGCCGGCAACGACAAGATCTTCGCATCTGCCGGCAGCGATACAATCGACGGTGGAACGGGCGACGATACCGTCAGCTACAGCAACTCGCAGAGCGCGGTGACGGTCAACCTCGGCGCCAACACCGCATCGGGTGGTTTTGCGCGGCTCGACGTTCTGTCGAACATCGAGGGGGTCATCGGCTCGGACTTTGGCGACAAACTCACCGGCTCCGCCGGTGCCAATACCCTCGAGGGTGGCAAGGGCGCAGACACTCTTGATGGCGGCGGCGGGCAGGATGTCATTGAATATGGCTCCTCCAAGGAGGCCGTTACAGTCAACCTGGCGACTGGAACCGGTATTGGCGGCGATGCCGAAGGGGACCGTATTGTCAATGTCGAGGCGGTGAACGGCTCGCTCGGCGATGACGTGATCATCGGTAGTGCGGATGCCAATGTCCTGAACGGATCGGATGGCCTGGACACGCTGTCCGGTGGTGCGGGCGCGGATACGCTGTCCGGTGGTGACGGTGACGATACGCTCGACTATGCCACCTCGACGACGGCGGTTTCGGTGGACCTCGGCCTCGGGCGCGGCTGGGGCGGGGACGCGGAAGGCGATGTGCTGTCTGGATTCGAGCGCGTCGTCGGCTCGGAGTTCGATGACTCGATTGCCGGCGATACTCTGGACAATGAGCTTCAGGGCGCCGCCGGCAACGATACGCTTCAGGGCGGTCGGGGCGCCGACAGCCTTGATGGCGGTGGTGGCAACAACACCGCTTCTTATGAACAATCATCCGATAGTGTGACGATCAACCTTGCGACGGGGCTCGGCACGCATGGTGATGCGACCGGCGATACGCTGGTCAACATCCAGAATATCATCGGTTCATTCTTTGCCGACCGGCTGGTCGGCGATACCGGCGCAAACCGTCTGGATGGCGGAGTGGACAACGATACGCTGGTGGGCGGCGGCGGTGCCGATACGCTGGTGGGCGGATCAGGTGCCGACGTTGCGGATTATTCCGGTTCGGTTGAAGCCGTCTCGGTCAATCTCGGCGCCAACACCGGCATCGGTGGCGATGCAGAAGGCGATCGATACGATTCCATCGAGAATGTGATCGGATCCAACAACACCGATTCCATCGTCGGTAGCGCCGGCGCCAACGTTCTCGATGGCGGTTCGGGCGCAGATACACTCGCAGGCGCCGGCGGTGCCGATACACTCCTCGGCGGACTTGGCATCGATACGGCAGACTATACAAATTCGGCGTCCGGCGTGACGGTCGATCTTGGCGAGCGCGCCGGTTATGGCGGCGATGCCCAGGGAGACTATTTCGAGTCCATCGAAAATGTCACCGGATCGGCCTTTGCGGATTCGCTGATTGGCAATGCCGGAGACAACGCGCTTGAGGGCGGTACCGGAAACGATACGCTGATCGGTGGAGCGGGGGCGGACCGCCTCGTTGGCGGTGCCGGCGCAGATACAGCCGATTACAGTTCGTCCGCCGTCGGCGTGGTTGCCAGCCTGATCACGGGCGCCGGTGTCGGTGGCGATGCCGAAGGTGACAGCTATCTCGGCATCGAGAACCTGCGCGGTACGGGTTATCAGGACGTTCTGACCGGCGATGCCGGCAACAACGTTCTGTCCGGCGGCGGCGGGAATGATACGCTCTCGGGTGGCGCGGGGGCTGATACGATCCAGGGTGGCGGCGGCAGCGATACCGTCGACTATTCGGCATCAGAAGCAGCGATTTCGATCAATCTGGCGACGAATGTTGCCTCCGGCGGTGATGCGGAAGGCGATGTCCTCAGCGACCTTGAAGCGGTCGTTGCCTCCTCGCGGGACGACACGCTGATCGGCAATACCAGCAACAACATTCTGATTGGCGCAGCCGGTGACGATCTGCTCGTTGGTGGTCTGGGGGCCGATACCCTTCAGGGTGGCGCTGGCACCGACGTTGTGGACTACTCGCTTTCGGATGGCGCCGTGTCGGTCAACCTGACCCAAGGTACGGGTGTCGGCGCCGATGCGCAGGGCGATGTCCTGGAGACCATTGAAAACGTTACGGGGTCGCAATATTCTGACTCCCTCGCCGGCAGCGCCACGAATAACCTGCTGATTGGCGGGGATGGCAATGACACGCTGTGGGGCGGCGCCGGCGGCGATACGCTGACCGGTGGATTCGGCACCGATACGGCCGACTACAGCGGATCGGTCGATTCTGTTTCGGTCGACCTTGCGAGCGGCCTCGGTTCCGCAGGCGACGCGCTGGGCGACATTCTGAGCAGCATCGAGAATGTCACGGGTTCTGACCGGAATGACACGCTTGTCGGTGACAATCGCGCCAACGCGCTGCTCGGTTCAGCCGGCAACGACCTGCTCATTGGCGGCGCCGGGGCGGATACGCTGGAAGGCGGCACCGGTAACGATACGGTGGATTATTCCGCCTCTTCGGCGCCTGTCACGGTTGATCTGCTGGCCTCGGCCGGAATGGGCGGCGATGCCGAAGGCGATCTGATTGTCGGTGTCGAAAATGTGATCGGCACGGGTAGCAATGACCTGCTGATGGGCAACCTCATCGCCAACCGCCTCGAAGGCGGAAGCGGCAACGATACGCTCTCCGGTGGGGCCGGGGCGGATACGCTGGCCGGCGGGGCTGGCAGCGATACGGCGGATTATTCCGCCTCCGGCTCAAGTGTGTCGATCAATCTTGCCAGTGCGACCGGTTCGGGTGGCGATGCCGAAGGGGACATGCTGACCGGCATCGAGAACCTGACCGGTTCAAGCAGCGCCGATATCCTGATCGGTGACACACTCGCAAACGTTCTGACCGGCAATGCCGGCAATGACGTTCTCATCGGTGGCGGTGGCGCTGATACGCTCTATGGCAGCGCGGGCATCGATACGGCGAGCTATGCCGGCTCGTCCGGTGCCGTCAGCGTTGCACTCGATGGAACGACCGGCGTTGGCGCGGATGCGCAATCGGATGTCATCCTCGATGTCGAAAACCTTGAGGGGTCCGACTTCAATGACCGGCTGACCGGCGAGGCCGGCAACAACGTACTGACGGGCGGGATTGGCGACGACACGCTCACGGGCGCGGGGGGTGCAGATACACTGAATGGTGGCAGCGGCATCGATACCGCCAGCTACGAATCGTCCCTGAATGCGGTCAACGTCAATCTGGCGACAGGCGTCAATCAGGGCGGCGATGCTGCCGGAGACGTGCTGAACGGCATCGAGAACATTTCCGGATCGGGCAACGCGGACACGCTGATCGGCAACGCGGCCGGCAACGTGGTCGATGGCGGCGCCGGCAATGACTTCGTGATCGGCGGTGCTGGCGGCGATACGATGATCGGTGGCGTCGGCGACGACACACTCGACTATTCGGCCTCTTCGGCAGGCGTCACGGTCAATCTCGCCAATGGCGAGGGCTTCGGCGGTGACGCCGAAGGCGACCGGATGAGCGGCTTTGAGAATATTCTCGGCTCCGGCCAGGCTGATACGCTGATCGGCAACGGCCTGTCGAACCTGATCAACGGCGGTCTCGGCAACGACAGCCTTCAGGGCGGCGTCGGATCGGATACGCTGGTTGGCGGGCTTGGCGCAGACACTGCATCCTATGTGGCGTCCGTTGATGCGGTTCGCGTCAACCTCCAAACCGGGCTCGGCAGCTATGGCGATGCCGAAGGGGATGTTCTCGTCGAAATCGAGAATGTGACGGGATCGGCGGGGCAGGACACCATCATCGGCGACAGTGCCAACAACCAGCTCAACGGTGGTGGCGGGAACGATTCCATCACCGGCGGGATTGGCGATGACGTCCTCAATGGCGACAGCGGCGACGACACGCTCGTCGGTGGCGCCGGTTCCGATATCCTTTCGGGTGGACTTGGCAGCGATACTGTTGATTTCTCGGCGTCCACTGCGGCCGTCTCGATCAACCTTCAGACCGCAACCGGCACCGGCGGCGAGGCCGATGGCGACCAGTTCTTCGACATCGAGGGCGTGATCGGCTCGGGGCTGTCCGATACGCTCATCGGGTCGGATGGCGCGAACTTCCTGTCCGGCGGTGCCGGTGATGACCAGATTGCCGGTGGTGCGGGCGCGGACACGGTCACCGGTGGTCTCGGGGTCGATACCGTCAGCTATGTCGGTTCGGATGAAGGCGTGACCGTCAACCTCCAGTCCGGACTCGGCTCAGGTGGTCATGCCCAGGGCGATGTGATCCTTCAGGTCGAGAATGTCCTGGGATCGAACGGCGCGGATTCCCTGGTCGGCAACGCATCCGCCAACCTTCTCGACGGTTCGGATGGCGCCGATACGCTGACCGGCGGCGCCGGGATCGATACCCTGTCGGGTGGTGCGGGCGATGACTTCCTCGCCGGCGGTGCCGATGGTGACGTGCTGACGGGTGGTAACGGCGCAGATACGGCTGACTACAGTGCCTCGACCGAAGCCGTGACCATCAACCTTGCGACGGGCTACACCTCTGGCGGTGATGCGCAGGGCGACAGCTTTACCAGCATTGAGAACGTCCTTGGTTCGCTCGGTGCGGACAGCCTCATCGGCGATGCCAGTGCGAACCTGCTCTCGGGTGGTGCCGGCGCCGACACGCTGACCGGCGGGGCCGGGGCTGATACCCTCTCGGGTGGCACGGGCGTCGATCTTGCCGACTATTCCGGCTCGGGCCTTGC
>JAIUNP010000042.1 GCA_020161975.1 Pseudomonadota bacterium | reverse complement strand
ATGTCGATCACTCCATGTTCCCCCGACCCAAAGCCAGGGAGAAGGTCAGAACATGGGTCAAATCTCAGTGGAAATTTACGAGCCCGCCGGGTCAGTTCTCAGCGGTAATCAACACTCAAAATCCCGAAGCTGCGCGCCGGCAGCTACTTCCCGCCGTTCCTGGAGGCGCGCAAGACGACGGAGAAGGCTTTGGTGGCGGTGATCCAGGAGGCGTGGATCAGCGGCGTCTCGACCCGCCGCGTCGATGAACTGGCGCAGGCGATGGGCCTGTCCGGCATCTCGAAAAGCCAAGTCTCCAAACTGTGTAAGGAAATCGACGAGCGCGTTAAAGCCTTCCTCGACCGTCCGCTTGAGGGCGACTGGCCCTATCTGTGGTTGGACGCCACGTACCTCAAGGTGCGCGAGGGCGGCCGCATCGTCTCGGTCGCGGCGATAATCGCTGTTGCCGCCAACACTGACGGTCGGCGTGAGATCGTTGGGCTCGGCATTGGTCCCTCGGAAGCCGAGACCTTCTGGGCCACCTTCCTCAAGGGGCTGATGAAGCGGGGCCTGCGCGGCCTCAGGCTCGTCATCTCCGACGCCCACGAGGGCCTGAAAGCCGCCATCCAGCGCGTGATCGGCGCGACATGGCAGCGCTGCCGCGTTCACTTCATGCGCAATGCCCTGGCCCATGTGCCGAAAGGCCAGCACACGATGGTCGCCGCCGCCATCCGCCAAGCCTTCATCCAGCCGGACCGTGAAGCCGCAGGCCAGGTCTGGCGGCATGTCGCCGATCAGCTCCGGCCCCGCTTCGAAAAGCTCGCCCGATTGATGGACGAGGCTGAGCACGATGTGCTGGCTTACATGGGCTGCGCAGCTCAGCATCGCACCAAACTCCACAGCACCAATCCGCTCGAACGATTGAACAAGGAGGTCAAACGCCGCGCCGATGTCGTCGGAATCTTCCCCAACGAGGACAGCATCATCCGCCTGATCGGCGCCGTCCTCATGGAGCAGAACGACGAATGGCAGACACAGAACCGATACATGCAGATCGAGGGCTTCGCCGAGCAGAGCGCCGTCGCAGCCCCGTTCCCAACACTTCAGATTACACCCAAAGCAGCCTGAAAATGGCCACCGCCACTACACCCGAAAATTACACCACATTGACGGACGTGACCCATCGGAGTTCGATTGGCTGTTGAGGAGATTGAGAAAGTTGCATCTGCGCCAGCATCATCATCGACTTGTAGAGTCGATGATGATGACTTATTTTGAATGTACGAGGGGCATGGAGCGCCTATCCAGGCGCGGACGCCGTGGGGAGCAGAAAAAGCTTCAAGCCATCCTCAACCTGCTTGCCTCAGGTAGCTCTTCTAGTGATTGCGAGGTTTAATATGCCCGAACAGGGATACCGCGCCCTCGAATTGATATATGGAACAGCGGTAAACCCTGGTTCTTGGCGCCGCGCACTGGATGCAGTTGCGACAACAGTCGAATCAAAAGCTATCGCGCTGGTCATTCGTGGCAAGAAAGCTGGCGCGCCAGACATCACACTGATGTCTAGTGTATACCTAGATTTTTCCCGCACGCCATCGGGCTGGTACTATGGCGCATGGCTATCGAGCCTGCAGAAGCAGGACTGGGATTTTCTCCAGACTCAGGCCCCTCATCACCCCATCCCTGATTTGAAGATGGGGCTTTCGGCAGAGGCGCTCGACGCACGCAAGGACTACGCGTTTCTTAGGAAGCGGACTGACGTTGCGCGCAGACTTGGCGTGCGGTTGAACGCCGACTCAGTTTGGTTTGACGCCATGAGCATCGGATTTGCACGGGAACGCCATAAAATCCCAGATTCTGCGACAGAAAAAACACGAATATTACTTCCACATCTGACAAAATCTATAGAGATAGGACGCGTTTTCACGCTATTGAGAGCGCGATACAAGGCTACACTTGCGGCCCTTAATAAAGTACAGGCTGGTGTTGTTATTGCGTTGCCTGACGGTCACGTCATTGTTAAGAATGATGAGGCTGAGAGAATACTTGGTTCCAACGATGGAATTAAGCTATCTGGCGACGGTAAGCTCATATCTTCCAACCCGGATACGACAGAAAAAATCAATGCTTACATCTTGGACATCGGTTCCACGGCCAAGGGGCAGGCCAATCGACACGAGTCATTGATTTCTATAACCCGACCGTCGGGTTTGACAGCGTTCCTTTTAGATATCGGTCCGATCAGCGACAGCAAGGGCGAGCTCGAACAAGGGCTAGCCGGGGCGATGATCACCATTATTGATCCCGAGCGCATACCTTATCTTCGATTGGAGCGGTTTGCCGAACTCTACAAACTGACCCCGGCAGAGACTGATGTGTGTCGATGGATTGCCGATGGGGCGAGCATTGCCGAAATTGCGGAACGGCGAGGCACGAGCCCGACAACGGCAAAGAACCAGGTTTCCATGGTGCTCTCGAAGGCGGGGGTTAGTAGTCGGATTGAGTTTATACGGCTGATCCTTCGTGTACTGCCACCCGTCGGCTGACGCCTCCTTTATAGCCAGTTTATCAAAATCCTACACGCCATGGTCCGTTCGGATCATGATCATCATCGCCAGCCTGTTTTAAAAGAACGACATCCAACTTGCTTTGAACTGCCCCGGGACTTCTGGAGGCACTGATTTCCAAGCAGGATGGAGCGATCATGAGCAAAACGACGCGATGGAGGCGGCCATGTATAATCGTCTTTTATTGGCTGTAATTGCAGGCATTTTGTCCTTGGGTTTCTTTCTTGTCCCCGCAGGTGCAGCGTTTAATGCGGAGCGTTGTTCCAAGGGGCAAAGCCAACAAGGATGTAAGTAATGAAAAGCATCGCTGGAGTTCAATCCGTATTCGTTCTTTTGAGTTCTCTTATTGTGCCATCATATGGCCTGGCCTCGGAAAGAACGTTTTCATCTGCGCCTATGCAGCTAGCTCAGCGCAATTGCCGAACAGTCGTCGAGTCCGTGCAGTGCGGGCAGGATTGTCGGCAAGTGCCGCGTGCTTCGGGCGATGGCCGCACCCGTGTTTTCGTCGATGAATGCACGCCCCGATACTGTAACCGCACTCGACAGTATTGCAATTGATGTCGCGACGGCTGCTAGTATAAACGCTGGTTGCCTCGTTTCCCCCCTATTGTGTCTGGCCCGGCGGCGGCAATTGCGTCGCCGGGCAAGATGACAAGGGCAACAGCATCCACGGCATCGAATACCGAGAGCTTTGCCAGATCACGACCCGCCTCATGCAGAACGGACGTTGTATTCAGCGAGCCGGGCAAGACCTATACCCGGCGGGCTCAGTGTAGGCGATGAGTGGTGTATACGCTCGCGGCTTCTGTATTTGTCGTGATGGTGCTGGAGCGGAGATGCTCCCGCCAAGCGACGTCGGTGCCGTGCACTCGATCGATGGGGCTTTTTACCCGGCCACTCCAGATGACTAGCGGGAAGGTGTGCCACGGGGATGAGAGCCCCTCCCTCAAACGCCCACTTAACAGGCGCTGCCTGCGGCTGGGAGAAGTTATGATGCTTAATCTAGATGCGCCGGATATCACGCTCGTGCCACCCTTCATGGAACGAATAGAATACGCGCGTAAATCCATGTCTAAATTGGAATGGAAAGCTTTTTGCGCAGAAGATCGTCAATTGGCTGCGTGGCGCGAATTCCTCTGTGATGATCCGTATACTAGACACGCACTTCTTAAGCCAAGGGGATATGCAGGTGATGCAGTTGTAATGGACTATGCTTATCGACATAGCTCTGTTATGCGCCATGTCGCCGCAGAAAGTGAATATGGACGGATCATATACGAAACAACGTCCGGCGCGCCGCAATCCCAATCCGCCCGTGATAGAATTTCATTGATCGCATCAACTATTGAGCGGCTGGCAAAGGACAACAAGCTTCGTGTTGGGAGTTTTGCTTCCGGTCATGCAAGAGAGTTGGAATCCATAAAATATGCCTCAGAATTAATACATGAATTCGTCGCAATAGATGCAGATAATATGTCGTTATATGAAATAAATAATTCATACGGTCTGGCAATAAAAATTAGAGCGATAAATCATAATATTTTTCGTCTTAGTGCCGATAATATCGGAATGCTGGATTTTGCCTACTCTATGGGTTTGTTTGATTATTTGAATGTAAGTGCAGCCAAAAGAACCCTGCGCCTTATATCTGAAACGGTAGATAGAGGTGGAACGCTTCTTTTTGGCAATCTGACGGAAGAAGCCGCAAACTTGGGGTACTGTGAAGCGGTAATGGACTGGTGGATGATACCCCGTACGTACGACGAAATGACCGAACTCGGTGAAATCTTGGAGCGGACAGACAAGTGGTCGGTGAAGGTGTTGCAACAAGGCTGCTTTTATTACCTCTTGGGTGTGCGCGAGGATTAGGTGGAGTCGTTTGTGGAGGGAGGGGAATTCTACGCTATGGCTTTGACCAGCTGGTTCCGCGCCTCCGTTGGCACCACAGCGTGAGGCTGCGAATTGTCTGCCAGACCGGGAGCAGCCCACCACCTTCCTACGACGGATCGCTCACAGCATGAACGATTGCCGTTCAATAACACGTTCCGTGGAAAGCAGGTTTTCATGCATCTGGTACTCTTGTGCGCTGGACTGGCGCTTTTTTGCTGGATTTCTTGGGCGGTTCGATACCATTTTGTGTCCGAGAACATGCCTTTTGGCATGAAGCTGGTATCTCTATTTTCCGTTACGGGAATATTATTATTTTGTTATTTCATTTGGAATTTTCCGCCTAACGAAATCCGTACTTGTGCTACGTCTATTCTTTTTATGATTACTATAGTTCTTTTCAGATGGTCTCTCGCCGCAACGAGAGGTAAGAATTTTGGATTAGCATTTGATCCCAAGACACCGGCAGGTATAACCGCGCTTGGACCATATCGTTACATACGACATCCATTCTATACAGCGTATATATTATATTGGCTTGGGTGTGCTATAGCAACAGGAAGTGAATTAAGCATTGTTGTTCTAGGCGCTCTCAGTGCGCTGTATACGATAGCCTCAGTGCGTGAGGAGCGTATGTTTTTATTGTCCGCACACGCAGAAGAATACAAGAAATATAAGCAGCGTACCGGGCACTTTTGGCCCAAAAAGGCCACCTCGTGATGGCTGGCGACATTCGCTTTTCTGAACCCTCACAAGGCATTTCTTGCCAACCTTCCCTTAATGACAGGGTGAGTGAATTACTGCGGACAATTCAGTATCGACGTGCATCGAGCAACGATGAATTGGATGAAATTAGATATTTGCGTTACCGTTGCTATTTGCATGAAGGTATCATCAAGAAAAATAAAGCTAATATGTTGGCAGACTGTTTTGATAATAAAAATAATACGCATAACATATCAATACATATCGAAGGTCAGATTGTGGCGGCTATTCGCGTTCATGTCCTTAATGCCAGTCAACCATTTTCCCCGTCAATGTCGACGTTTAATGACGTTCTTATGCCCTACATACGTGAGGGGAAAACACTAATCGACCCAACGCGGTTTGTTGTTGACGCGGCGGCGTCGCGCAAGCACCCGGAATTGCTTTATGCGACACTGCGAGTCCCGTTTTTCGCAAGTGAATATTTCAAATCAGAGATTACGTTGGCATCGGTGAGAAATGAGCATATGCCCTTCTATAGACGGACGCTACGTTATGTTCCTGCTTGTGAACCGAGGACATACCTACAACTCACCAAGCCACTCGGATTGATGTTGGTAAATTTTCCTTTAGAAAAAGCGTCGGTCATAAGGCGATTTCCCTTTTTCGAACCAAACGACGCGCAAATGAAAATGTTTTTTGACGTAAATTGAGCGGATGAACCGCCCGTGGTTTGCCGGAGGGCGGGTGGCTAGAGTCTTACGCGGCCATCTTGAGGTTCTCAAGGACAGCGTAGTAGTTCGCTTCCGCCTCGGTGAGCGCGACGTTGATAGAAGTCCAGCTGGCTGCCATCTCGACAAGGGCGGGATCAGCCTCGGGGATCGACTTGAGGTGGATATAGCCGCGAAAGTCGTGTTCCTCGCGCAGCAACCGGGCGACAAGGCCGAGCTGCTCCATGGTGTAATCGGGCGAACGGATAATCCCTGAGGACAGGAACAGCCCCTCGATATAGTTGCGCTTGTAGAAATCGATGGTCAGCCCGGCGACCTCGCGCGCGGTGAAACGGGCACGCCGGACGTTGGATGAGACCCGGTTCACGCAGAAGGCACAATCGAACATGCAATAGTTGGTCAGCAGGATCTTCAAAAGCGAGATGCATCGCCCGTCCGGCGTGTAGGCATGACAGATGCCCGCGCCTTCAGTCGCGCCGATGCCGCTCCCGCCAACGGAATTCCGCCCCTTGGCACCGCTGGAGGCGCAGGACGCATCATATTTCGCCGCATCCGCCAGAATGCCGAGCTTGTCGACCAGATCCAGAACAGTCATGAAAATGTTCGATATTTGTTCCGATTGAAAATCAAGCCGCATGCGCTCGCTGCGCACCCTGCCGGGCTTCCGTTCGCCAGTTTAGCCCTTGGCGAC
Source organism: Pseudomonadota bacterium (assembly GCA_020161975.1). Classification (GTDB taxonomy): domain Bacteria; phylum Pseudomonadota; class Alphaproteobacteria; order Rhizobiales; family Beijerinckiaceae; genus JAIUNP01. The sequence continues at coordinate 10,260 of JAIUNP010000042.1, read as the reverse complement.
AGAACCAGCCGAACTGAAAAGCCTTGTTTTTACAGCACAAATACGCGTCTTCAGGGAAACTGGATCTTGACAACAAAACACCGTTGCGCGCCCGGTTGAATGGCTCGCGTTTCCTGCTCCTGCGTTCGCTGTTCGTCCGAAACATCGCGCGCCGAGGTGCAGGGTTCGATTGCCAGGATATTCGCAAAGGGGCGACGGTCGCGCCAAAGCTGCAGGTGCGGCAAGGTTTCGCCCGAAACCGAAAGCGAGAGGATCGGGCCGCCCGCGTTCCGAACGACGCAGACCGCGTCGTGACGCGGCAGCGGTCGGCTGAACGCCACATCGGCGGCATTGGCCACGGGATCACCCTGCGGCCCCGGCAGCGCCTCACCGTCGAGAAGCACGGTGGTGTCGGGCGTGAGCGCGGGGTGCCCGATGTTGAAGTGGTAGAGCACGTCCACGGTTTGCGGCAATGCTCCGATGTTGCAAACCTCGTCGACGATAGTCAGCGAACGGCCACCGACCGGTGCTTCGATCCGCCGGCGCAGACGCAAGGCTTCGCCATCATGGCGCCACTGGATGATTTCGCCTGTCGCGAACAGAACGGCAGGGTCCGCGTCGAAACTCTCGCCATAGGCGGTCAGGCGTGCCGGCAGGAATGGCAGGCGTCCGTGTTGCGGCCGGCCATCGCGCGGCGCGCGGGTGTGATCGAGGCCGCAGGTCATCAGGAAGCCGGAGAAGCCGCGACCGAAACCGAACCCGCCGTCCCCTTCCGGATCGACCAGCGCGGGGTGACGAAATCCGGCCGGGCTCTGCCAGGCCACCGGGCGGCCGTCACGCCAGAGCGGGCCGATGTCGAGCGCCCGGTCGATCAACAGCCAGAAATCGAGACCGCCGCCCGTTGAAAACGCCAGCGCCCCGACGCCGCGCTCGGGCCCTTCATCGATGGTGATGCGCCTGACCGAGGCGAATTGACGCAAATCGCCAAACAGGGCGCGGTCGGGTCCGCCGGTCATTCCGCAGCGGCCAGTCCGGGGAAAGGCGCGCCCAGCCGCACGAATGCCTCCGGCGGCGCATGATTTTCGCGCATCAGGCGCGCCATCACCGCGCAGAGCCGCGCTTCCGTGCCCGGATCATCGAGCGGGGTCAATTGCCCCGGATCGGTGGCGAGATCGTAAAGGCGCGTGGTGTCTTCGAGCAGGGCGCCGGGGCCGTAAACGGAATACATCGGCGAGCGGTCCGTCACCGGAATCTTGAGCAGCCGGGCGCCATTGGTGAACGGCATGGCCGGCGAAAGTTCGGCGTTCGACAGTTCCTCCGTCGTGAACATGCTGAAGATATGCGTCGGCATGAGCGTGTACTGGTAGATGTCCTGCTTGCGCAGATCCTTGGGGAAGCGGTGATAGGTGTAGCGCCCATCCGTCACATTCACCGCGCCTCCGAAATAGCCGTAGAGCAGTGCCTCGCGCCGCGCATCGCGCAGCAGCGAAACGCCTTCGATGTCGGATGGCGGCGCGACGCCGAACAGATCGAGGAACGTCGGCGCAAGATCGACCGATTGGGTCAGCCGCGCGATGCGCTCGCCCTGCACGGGCCGGCGCGGATCATGCAGGAACAGCGGGATGTGCGCCACCTCCTGATAGAGGTTCATGCGGTTCTTGGCCCAGAAATCATGCTCCCCGAGCAGGAAGCCGTGATCGGTCGTCACGACCAGCGCGGTATCCTTCCACAGATCGTGGCGGTCGAAATAATCGAGCAGTTCGCCGAGCAGGAAATCGCACATCGAGACGATGGCGTAATAGTTGGCGCGCAGTTCCTCGCATTCCTCGGGCAGTTCATCGACGCGGCCATAGCGCGGCCAGTCGCGGATCGCCCCCTTCCAGCCGGTATCAAATGGCGCCTTGAACCGTTCGGGCGCGGTGAACGGCTCGTGCGGATCGAAGGTTTCGAGCTGAAGCAGCCAGTTGTCCGCATCCTTGTTGGCATCGAGAAACTCGAAGGCATGGGCGAAACACTGGACGGACGGAAAGTCCTTCTCCTCGCGGATGAATTCGCGATTGATGATGTTCTGGGCAAGATAGGTGCGCCGCTCGGGCGAGAACTGCCGCGCATGATACATTTCGCGCAAGCGCTCCCAATGCGGCTGCACCATCGCCTTCCAGCGATCACCCTCCTGGCCGCGCACGAATTCATAGGAATCATAGCGGTTGTGATAGGTTGCCCCGCCATCCTCCCAATAGTGGAAGTGGTCCGTGATCAGGTGGCTGTAGACGCCGGCCTTGTGCAACCGTTCCGGAAAGGCATCGTCGAACGGCTCCAGCGGCCCCCAGCTCCTGTGCAGGAAGGTCAGCCTGCCGGTCAGCATGTCGCGCCGCGCCGGCATGCAGGGCAGCGAGCCGACGTAATGATTGTCGTAGATCGCGGTCCGGCGCGCCAGCCGATCGAAGTTGGGGGTGGGGATGCGCGTGCCGCCATAGGCACCCAGCATGTGCCGGTTGAGCGAATCGAACAGCACAAAGACCGTTTTCATGTGTCGTTTCCGAAAGTTACTGGTTCGGTCATTTCACGGCGCCCATCGTCAACCCCTTGACGATATAACGTTGGCAGACGAGCAGCAGGATCACTGCCGGTATGATCGACAATGCGGCGCTGGCCGCCATCTGCGTGTACTGAATCTCGAAATCCTGTGCGAATTTCGCGATTGCCACCGGTACGGTCGCGGTCAGGCTTGTCGTCAGCGTCAGGGCGACGGCGAATTCGTTCCACGAAAACACGAAGCAGAGCACGGCGGTTGCCGCCAGGCCCGGTGCTACCAGCGGCAGCACGATCTTGCGCAACAGGAGCGGCGTGCTCGCCCCATCGATGCGCGCGGCTTCCTCAAGCTCCACGGGCACATCGCTGACGAACACCGCCATCAGCCACAGCGCCATCGGCAGATTGAGTGTCGCATGGGCAAGGATGAGCCCCGTCAGCGTGTTGTCGAGGCCGATGGTGCGGAACATGGTGTACCACGCCCCCGCCAGGGTTATCGGCGGAATGGTGTTGAACAGCATCGTCCACCCCAGCAGGCTGTGGCGCAACCATGCCGGCACCTGCATCCGGTGCAGCGACCAGGCGCCGAGCGTTGCGGCGACCAGAACCAGCAGCGTCGAAACCACGGCCACGATGATCGAATTGCGGAAATTCGACAGGAACTCCGATGTTTTCGAGAACAGGACCTCCTGAAAACTCGCAAGATTCGGCGTGAACCAGAACTCGCCGATCAGCAGCGAAATCTGCGTGCGAAAGCCGCCTGCGACCACCCAGAGCACCGGCACAAGCACCGCCAATGCGGCGACGGCGAGCGTCAGAAGAACGGGCCAATGTGCCCCACGCGGTGAAACCGTGCTCATGTTGCCGCTCCTGTGCGGCGGCGCGCGGCCAGTGCCAGCACCAGCATCAGCGCCACGATGAAGATGACGACGACCGACATCGACGCCCCGTAGCCGGCGCGGTCCTCGGTGAAGAACCGCTGGTAAATGGTGAAGCTGACGACCTCGGTGGAGGTTCCCGGCCCACCGCTCGTCAGCAGGTAGACCTCATCGAACACCTTGAAGGCGACGATGATGCGGAAGGCTGCCGTAACGAGAATGGTGGGCATCATCATCGGCAGGGTGACGTAGATCAGCTCTTGCCACCAGCTGGCGCCATCCAGCTCCGCCGCCTCGTACACATCCTGCGGCAGGCTTTCGATTCCGGCGAGAAACAGCAGGAAACAGAACGGCATCCAGTGCCAGATATCGACGATGATCACCGACATCAGCGCGGTATCCGATGATTTCAGCCAATCGAACGGACCAAGTCCGACAAGGCCGAACATCTGGTTGATCAGCCCGAAATCGGGGTTGTACATCAGCTTCCAGATCGCGCCGATGACGATGCCGGGAATGAGGATCGGCAGGATGAATATCGTGCGGAAGATGACGCTGCCGCGCCTGACGCGGCTGGTCAGCAGCGCCAGCACGAAGCCGAGGACGAGTTGCCCCAGCACCGCGAAGATGGCGAACACGATCGTGTTGAACAGCCCCGCGCGGAACAGGTTGTCCGACGGCAGCGCCGCGTAATGCGACAGCCCCGCCGCCGAAATCTCCGCGCGCCCGTCCTTCCAGGCGACATTCAGAAAGCTCAGCGCGAACAGGTTGAGGATCGGCAATATGCTGAACAATGCCAGAAGCAGCCCGGTCGGCGTCAGCATCAGCCAACGCCAGAGCCGTTCCTCGCGCGCCGCGCTTGCGTCGGCAATCGCTGTCGTGGTCATTTCAGAGGCGGCAGCTTGCCGGTCTTGTAACCGTTCTTTGCCATCACCGCCTGAATCTCGTCGGACATCGAATTGAGCGCCGCGACGGAGGTGATTTCCCCGGCGATCGCCCGGTTCAGCCCAAGTTCGAGGATGGCGATCACCTCGCTCGCCTCGGGGAACTGGTAGATGTTGACCGCGTGCTTGAGCGATTCAGCCATCGGCTTCATCCAGCGGTAGCGGCGCTCGTTGGACATCGGATCGTTATACGCCGCTGCGCTGATCGGAATGGCGCCCATCTTGGCGCTGGCGATCTGCGCCTTGGGCGTCTGGAACCAGCGGAAGAACTCAACCGCCGCGCGCTTGCGGTCATCCGGCACGTTTTTCGAGATGCCGCCGAGCCAGTGGCCAAGGCCGGGGGAGGACGGAACGCCGACAACATGCGGGGTCGGCGCGAACTCCACCTTGTCGACCACCGCCGACTTGTTGGGATCGTCCATCTGCGACCATGCGGCGATCACCATCATGATATGCGCGGCATGTCCCGTCACCATCTGCTGGATCACCTCGGCCTGATCGAAGGCGGCCGTCTTGGGGTGGCCCGCTTCCTTGGCAAGACGGATGTAATAATCGAGCGCCTCCCTGCCCTTTTCGTTGTTCAGCGTCACCGTGTAATCGGCGTTGGCCTGATCCTTGAAGATGCCGCCGCCAAAGCCGTAGAGATAGGGATAGAAATCGAACGCGACGGTGTGGGGACCGCGCGCGCCGCGCTGAACGATGCCGTACATCTTCGGCGGATTGTTGAGCTTGCGGGCATTGGCTTCGAGTTCGGTGAAGGTTTCGGGAACTTTCAGCCCGTTCTGCTTGTAGAGATCGCCGCGATAGTAAAGCAGCGGGATCAGCGGCGAAATCGGCATCGACATCAGCTTGCCGGCCGGCGTCATCACCTTCTTGGCCGCGTCGTAATAAACGGTGTCGCCGAGCGTATAGACATCCTTGTCGAGCTTGAAGGCCGGGTCGATATCGGTGATCGCCTCCAGGAATCCGCCGGCGTACATTTCGGCGAACCAGCCGGAGTTCATGATCAGGATGTCGTACTGGCCGTTGGAGGCGCGCACCGAATTGCGCTGCTTTTCCAGCGATCCGGCAAACGGGTTGACATCGAGATTGACCTTGTTGCCGGTCTCTTTCTCGTAATGCTCCACCGTCTGGCGGAAGCTGTTGAACCAAGGCGACTGGTTGATGACGATGGTGATCGGCACCTGCTTGGCCTGCGCAAATGCGATGGACCGGCTCATCGCCAACGGCAGGATTGCGCCAGCACCCAGAACGGCACGGCGGGTCGTCGACCCGTTCGGTTTCGATGTCATTCGATCTCTCCCTTGGTCGGGTGTGTGATCCACCCATTTGCGCTGATTTTTGCACGAAATATTCATAGCTACAAATAACCTCGTCCCACTTATCTATAGCTACAGGCTATGGTTTCCTGTCTCAGTTGCGCCCGTTGACCGCGCAAAGCCTGGTCAATTCGGCGATGACGAGCCGGGTGGCGGGTGAAAGCCAGGCGTCCTTACGCAGCATGATCCCGGCCTCGCGCGCGCTTTCGAAACCAACGACGTCCAGCGCGACGAGGCCGCTCGCCTCGGGGCCGTCGAGCGTTGATTCAACCGTGAAGGTCATCAGCTCCGAGTTGTGCAAGACGCCAAGCAGGAACGCCATCGACGCGGTTTCGATGCGGATGTCCGGCGATGTCAGGTTCCTTGCGGCGAACATCGCCTCCATCCGCCGCCGCGCCTGAGTCGCAGATGGCGGCATGGCCCAACCGAACGACAGCAGATCTTCTGGCCGGGCGCGGCCTTTTGCGAGCGGGTGCCGGCCATCGGCCACCACGACGAGGCGATCGCTCGTCAGCGCCCTGGCCTCGATGTCCCGGTGGCGATCCGGGCTCGGCAGTTCGGCAACGACGAAATCGAGGGCGCCCGACCGCAGTTGCTCAAGCAGCCCGTCATCGAAACCGCCGACGATCCGGCACTGCACAGCCCGATGCTGTCGCGTCACCGCGCCGACTGCCTCAGGCAGGAACCGCCGGAGCCAGGCCGGCCCGGCGCCGATGGTGACCACGCCCGAAAGGCCGTCGGAATGGCCCGAAATTTCCTTCTCGGCATCGTTCACCTGCAACAGGATCATGCGGGCGCGCGAAGCGAGCCGCTCGCCGGCTTCGGTTGGCGCGACGCCGCGCGGCAGGCGATGCAGGAGTTGCACACGGACGGATTCTTCGATCTGGCGAATGGCCTTCGTCAGGCTCGGCTGGGCGATGCCGAGGTCTTCGGCAGCGCGGGTCAGGTTGCCCAGTTCGACGACCTTCAGGAAATATGCAAGCTGGCGCAGGTCCATGCCATTCCTCGTTTCGCCCTGGGCCGGGATCATGCGGCGGCTTCGTCGGAGAGGCCGGAGCCGCATGCCGTTGCAGCCGCCACCCGAACGGCGCCGGGATTGATGCCGAACAGCCGGTCATGCAGCCGGTCGAGCGCCATGCCGACAGCCCCGAAGAGCACCGCATCCGTGCCGAGCGCGCTGACCCTCACTTCGGGCTGGCCGCCGGCATGCAACCCGATCAGATGCCGCACGCGCTCGACCAGCTCGGTTCGTGCGCCGACGCTGCCGCCGAAAACCACCGTCTCGGGATCGAGCAGCGCCCGAGCCGCCATGACGACGGTGGCGAGGATGCGCGCGACCTCGTCAATGGTCGCCGTCGCGGCCGGATCGCCGGCCACCAGGCGTTCGAAGATGCCGCGCACGTCCAGCGCCGGATCGCCGCCGCGCCCGCGGTATCGCTCCTTGATGGCGACGCTTCCCACGGCGGTTTCGAGTGTACCAAGACGGGCGCCGCGCGCATCGAACGGATCGCCGCCGAGCGGAAGATACGCCACCTCGCCGGCACAGCCGCGCGCGCCCTGCACCAGCCGGCCATCCGCCAGGATGCCCATGCCGATACCGGTCCCGAGGGCGATGAAGACCATGTTGGCGGGCGCGCCGCTGCGCCGTTCGCCGAGCGTGGCAAGGTTGACATCGTTCTCGATCGCCACCGGAAAGCCCAGCGATGCGCTCAATGCGCCGGCGACATCGAAGGCGTCGAGCCCCGGAATGTTCGGCGCAAGATGGATCGCACCGCTTTCGGGCTGAAAAACGCCGGGGCTGCCGAGAATGCACTGGCGCACGCGCCCCATCGGGATTCCGAGCCGCGCGACCAGGGCCGCCGTCATGGACCTGATCTGCTCGACAACGGCATGGCCGCCACGCGGATCGGTCGGCTGGACGTCCTCTCCGAGGATGTTTCCACGCAGATCGGCGAGCGCCAGCCGAAGCTTGGTTCCGCCGAGATCCACCCCGAGCACGAGCGCGTTCCGGCTGTCGAGTTCATAGGTCAGCGCCCTGCGCCCCAATGTGCCCCGGGTCTGACCACGCAGCTTGATCCAGCCGGAATCCTCGAGAATGCGGATGACTTCGGAGGCGGTCTGCTTCGACAATCCCGTGCGCCGCGCGATTTCCGCGCGCGAGACAGCATCTTCGCGCAGCAGGATCTCGACGATCGCGCCCATCGTGGCCTGTCTGGCCCCCGACACCCCATCCGATTCTGCGAAGCTGCTATATTCGTCCACCATATTGACAAAATCAGCCCACGGATTGTGAAAGTCAAGGGAGTTTAGCACCACGACGAACAAATTTATCACAAAATTTGCAGGAATTTCGTTTTATGGCGTGTCAGATCGGCTTCTTCAAATCTTTGGCTCATTAATTTGTCATGTGTGTTGACAATATAGCCGAAGCGGGCATTATTTTGTCGGTATCGGGTCCAGCAGGGAGCAGGCACGTGGAGGTGGCAAACCTTGGCATGAACGACCGCCCCATGCGTTCGGGTGCAGGCCCCGCGATGCTGGCCGAGCCCATGCCTGACGCGGCAAACGGCGGCACCGATCCGATCATCAGGATTGCCGGCGTCGGCAAGCGTTTTGCGTCCGATACGCAGGGCTCCGAACCCGTGCTCGATGCCATCGACCTGACCATCCGGGACAACGAGTTTGTGGTGCTGCTCGGCCGCAGCGGCTGCGGCAAGACCACATTGCTCAACATTGTCGCCGGGCTGGAAAAGGCCACGTCAGGCTCGGTCCTTGTCGCGAACCGTCCGGTCACCGGTCCGGGTGGCGGCAAGGGCATGGTGTTCCAGCAAAATGCGCTGTTTCCCTGGCTGACGGCGGCGCGCAACGTGATGTTCGCCGCCCAGAGTCGCGGCCAGTCGAAGGCCGAGGCCGCAGCGCTTGCCGCCGAGCTGCTGCGCCTGGTCGGGCTGGACGCTGTCGGCGACAAGTATCCGTCCGAACTGTCCGGCGGGATGCAGCAGCGTGTCGCGATCGCCCGGGCGCTGGCGCTCGATCCGGCGATCCTGTTGATGGACGAGCCGTTCGGCGCGCTCGACGAACTGACCCGCAACGAGATGCAGGACGAATTGCTGCGTGTCTGGCAGGTCCGGCGCAAGACCGTGCTGTTCGTCACCCATTCGATCTGGGAGGCCTTGATGCTCGCCGACCGGATCGTGGTGCTCGCCCCGCGCCCTGGCCGCATCGTGCTTGAGCGGTCGGTCGATCAACCGCGTCCGCGCTCGCGCACGAACCCCGGCCTGCTCGCCCTGCATGAGGCGATCTGGCAGGCCTTGCAGGCGAGATGACCATGGACAGGCTGATCGGCACCCGGCTCGCGCGCTTTCTCATTCCGGCGGTTTTCCTTGCGCTGATGCTGGCGCTCTGGGAGTTCGCCGTCGCGGCCGGCTGGTTGCGGCGCCTGCTGTTTCCGCCGCCGAGCCGCCTCATCGGCAGTGCCATCGAACTGGCTTCGGTCGGCGTGCCGGTCGGCAACACGCTGCTTTACAACGCATCGGTGACTTTGGCCCGCATCCTTGCAGGCTTCATCGGTGCACTCGTGCTGGCGATCCCGCTCGGCCTGCTGATCGGGTCGCGGCCGCTGCTCGACCGGGCGACCCAGCCGATCGTCGGATTCTGCCGCTCGGTGGCCACGCTCAGCCTGTTGCCGCTGGCGCTTGTCTGGTTCGGCATCGGCGAGACGTCGAAGATATTCCTGATCGGCTATGGCTGCTTCTGGGTCATGCTGTCGAATGTCATCGCCGCAGTCCGGCTGGTGGATCCGGTGCTGCTGAATGCGGCCCGGACGATGGACATTCCCGAACACCGGCTGTTCATGCGCGTCGTCCTGCCCGCCACCCTGCCCCGCATCGCCGCCGGTGCGCGCATCGCGCTCGGGGTCGGATTCATGGTGATCGTCGGCGCTGAAATGATCGGCACTGTCACGGGGCTTGGTGCTCTCATCATGGAGGCGCGCACCTTCTACCGCACCGACATCACCATGATCGGAATGCTGGCCATCGGCATCCTTGGCCTGGTGCTGACGAGTGCTCTTGCCCGTCTCGAAACCCGGCTGATGCCCTGGCTGCCGCGCGGCAATGCGGAGGCGGGCTGATGGATCATCCCTTGTCCCGTTACGCCGGCCTCATCGGTGTCGCCGCCTTCGCCCTGATCTGGGAGCTTGCGGCGCGGCTGATCTGGCGTGACCCCGCCGTTCTTCCCGCGCCCTCCGATGCGATCATGCAGGCGCTGACGCTGATGCAGCCCGGCGAATTGCTCGGGCATATCGGTATCAGCCTCGGCCGGATCCTGGCCGGCTTTGCCTTGGCGGCGGCGGCCGGGGTCTTGCTCGGCATCGCCGCCGGCTGGTTCTCGTGGTTCGGCATGATCCTGCGGCCCTTGATCGAACTGCTCCGGCCGATCCCGCCGCTGGCATGGATTCCGCTGGCAATCATCTGGTTCGGACTTGGCGAGCCTTCGAAGGTCTTCGTCATCTTTCTGGGCGCGTTCTTCCCGGTCTTCACCAATGCCTATCGCGGCATCACGATGATTCCGCCGGTGATTTTCCGCGCGGCGCGAACGATGGATATC
>JAIUNP010000041.1 GCA_020161975.1 Pseudomonadota bacterium | reverse complement strand
CGGCGGTCGAGGCGGCCGGCGGCCGCGCGCTGGCGCTGAAGTGCGACATCCGCGAGGAGGACGAGGTCCGCGCCGCGGTGGCGGCGACGGTCGATGCGTTCGGCGGAATCGACATCCTCGTCAACAACGCCAGCGCGATCTGGCTGCGCGGCGCGCTGGACACGCCGATGAAGCGCTTCGACCTGATGCAGCAGGTCAACGCCCGCGGCAGCTTCCTGTGCGCGCAGGCCTGCCTGCCGCACCTGCTGCAGGCGCCGAATCCGCACATCCTCACCCTCGCGCCGCCGCCGTCGCTGGACCCGAAATGGTGGGGCCCGCACACCGGTTACACCCTGGCGAAGATGGGCATGAGCTTCGTCACCCTGGGCCTCGCCGCCGAATTCGGCGCACGGGGCGTGGCGGTCAACGCGCTGTGGCCGCGCACGGTGATCGCCACCGACGCCATCAACATGATCCCCGGCGTCGACGCCGCCATGTGCCGCCGGCCGGAGATCGTGGGCGACGCCGCGCACGCGGTGCTGACCCGCGCCGCCGCCGGCTTCCACGGCCGCTTCCTGATCGACGAGGACGTGCTGCGCGAAGCGGGCGTGTCCGACTTCGACGGCTACGCGGTCGACCCGTCGAAGCCGCTGCTGCCGGACCTGTTTCTCGACTGAACCTGCTCCTCGACTGACCCGCTGCGTCCGACCCGCCGCTTCGACCTTCTCTTTCCGGCCGCGCCTTCGGCCGCCCCCACGGAGCCTTCCCGATGAAATACCTCCACACCATGGTCCGTATCCGCGATCTCGACGCCTCGTTGCGCTTCTACTGCGAGGGCCTCGGCCTGAGGGAGACGCGGCGCATGGAGAACCCCGGCGGCCGCTACACGCTGATCTTCCTCGCCGCCGACGAAACCCCGTCCGCGGAGGTCGAGCTGACGTACAACTGGCCGCCGGAAGACGGTTCGCCGCCCGAGGACTACGGCAGCGCCCGCAACTTCGGCCACCTCGCGTTCCGCGTCGCCGACATCTACGCCACCTGCGCGCGGCTGCAGGCGATGGGCTACACCATCCACCGCCCGCCCCGCGACGGGCACATGGCGTTCGTGCGTTCGCCCGACCTGATCTCGATCGAACTGCTGCAGGACGGCCACCTGCCGCCGCAGGAGCCCTGGGCCTCGATGGCGAACACCGGGAGCTGGTGATGACGACCCCCGACGCCACCACCGCGCTGGTCGCGCTGGGCCAGCGCTACACGCTGCCGGTCTACCGGCCGCGGCAGTTGATCCTCGAACGCGGGCAGGGCAGCCGCGTGTGGGACATCGAAGGCCGCGAATACGTCGATTTCGCCGGCGGCAAGCGCGGGACGGCGTTTGTTGTCAGCGCAAGGCCGACGCAATTGAGGATCCCAGCAACTCGTCGGTCATCCGGCTGGCATCGATCACGGATGACTGGCTGAGCGAAGAGCCGACCTCCTGATTGGGATAGCGCATGGGATCAGGCAATACCGTTACGATCTGTTTGCCCAGTGCGCGCGCGGCCCCAATCTCGAACAGGGCTAACTTGCCTTCGCCTTCCCGCTCGGGGACAACAAAGACGACCGCGTCCGACTTCTTGATCGCGCGGATGATCTGATCGTCCCACCGTTTGCCGGACTGGAGATCGCAGCTCGAATCGAAGACCTTCAGCCCGGCTTTGCCGAGAATCCGGGTCAGCCGTTCGGCCATCGGTCGATCCTTGCTGTGATACGACACGAAAACATTTCTCATGGCAGCGCTCATCTCACGCACCCCCTGAACCGCCCGCACGTTTCTTCACATCGGCAAAGTATGCACCGATGTTGTTAATTTCCACCACGTTCTTTGCGCGCAGGAATGTTGCACCACCCTTTTCACGCTCAACGTTCTCAAGCGAGACCTGGTAGAGTACCGCGACGATCCGTTTCCCGAGGGCGCGCGCCGCCCCAATCTCGACCCATAGCCAATTTCTGTCGACAGACCATGGCGTCAACAGGACGACGAGTTCATCGCATCTGGGCATTTCATCGAAAATCTGCTGTTCGATATCATCGCCGCTTTTCAGATGGTCCACATCAATGAAAGTTGCCGCGCCGCAGTCCGCTTTCAACCGCGCGGCAATCTGTTCTGCGACCCAGCGATCCGCAGAGCCGTGCGAGATGAAGACCCGGTAGCCCATACGTTATCCCATGGCTTCCAGCTCGGCGATCATGCCCTCGATCATGCCAAGCCCGATCTGCCAGAAGGCCGGGTCGCGGGCATCGAGCCCGAACGGGGCCAGCAATTCGGAATGGTGCTTTGTTCCGCCGGCCTTCAGCAGCGCGAAGTAGTTCTCGACGAACTTCGGATCGGCCTTCTGATAGACGCCATAAAGCGAATTCACGAGGCAATCACCGAAGGCGTAGGCATAAACATAGAAGGGCGAATGGATGAAGTGGGGGATGTAGGACCAGTAGACCTCATAGCCCTCGCCGAGGCGGATGGAGGGGCCAAGGCTTTCGGCCTGCACACTCATCCAGATGTCATTGAGCTGGTCGGCGGTCAGTTCCCCCTCCTTGCGCGCGGTGTGGACCTTGCGCTCAAAGGTGTAGAAGGCGATCTGACGGACGACCGTGTTGATCATGTCCTCGACCTTGCCGGCGAGCAGCGCCTTCTTCTGGCGCGGATCGGTGGTGCCGGAAAGGACCTTGCGGAAGGTCAGCATCTCGCCGAACACACTTGCCGTCTCGGCGAGGGTCAGCGGGGTCGGAGCCATCAGCGCGCCGTTCGGGGCGGCCAGAACCTGATGTACGCCGTGACCGAGTTCATGAGCCAGCGTCATCACATCGCGCGGCTTGCCCTGGTAGTTGACCAGCACGTAAGGGTGCGATGAGGGCACGGTGGGGTGGGCAAAGGCGCCCGGTGCCTTGCCGGGGCGGACGGGAGCGTCGATCCAGCCCTCATCGAAGAAGCGCTTGGCAATGGCGGCCATCTCTGGTGCAAAGCCACGATAGGCGTCGAGCACCGTGTCGCGCGCCTCGTTCCAGGGAATGGTGCGCTGCTCGACGGTCGGCAGCGGCGCATTGCGATCCCAGAACTCAAGCTGGTCCTTGCCGAACCATTTCGCCTTCAGGGCATAATAGCGGTGTGACAGGCGCGGATAGGCCGCGCGCACGGCCTCCACCAATGCATCGACCACCTCGCGCTCAACGCGATTGGCGAGGTGGCGGGAATCGGCGACATCCTCGAAACCGCGCCAGCGATCGGAAATTTCCTTGTCTTTTGCCAACGTGTTGGTGATCAGCGCGAAGGTGCGGATGTTGTCACGGAAAGTCTTGGTCAGGGCCTCGGCTGCGGCCCTGCGCTTGGCCTCGTCGCGATCCTGCATGAAGTTTAGGGTCGGTTCGAGCGTCAGTTCCTTGCCGTCGATGGTGAAGCGCAGCGCGGCGATCGTCTCGTCGAACAGCCGATTCCAAGCCGCGCGGCCGGAGACGGATTTTTCGTGGAAGAGTTGCTCGATCCGGTCATCGAGCTGATAGGGCTTCTCCTTGCGGATGTCCTCCAGCCAGGGCGCGAACTGGTTGAGCGGGCGGGTCAGCACCAGCGTTGCAAAGAGATCGTCGTCGAGCCGGTTGAGTTCGAGCTGGAAGAAGATGAGTTCGGAGCTTGCTGCCGTGATCTTTTCCTGCGCGTCACCATAGAACTTGCCTCGCGCAGGGTCGGTCGTATCGCTGGCATAAACGAGGCCGGCGTAAGAGATGACGCGTCCGAGCCGGTCCTCAATGCTCTCGTATTCGCGGATAGCCTCGGTCAGGCGCTCGGCGCCGTCGCGACGCTGCGCGATCTCGGCGATCTTGCCGCGATAGGCCTCAGCAAAACGGCGGCAGGCCGGTTCCAGCGCGGCCAGATCCTTCAGGTACCCTTCCGAATCCATCGCAGGATAGAGATGGGTCAAGTTCCATTCGGGCAGTGATTCGGAATGTTCTGCCGCCCCGGCGGCTCCCGGCTGGAAGGTGATCCCCTTGTCTCCACGCATTGCTTTCGCTCCAGTTTGAGGCCGTTTCCACCCTATATCGGGATTTGTCCGGCGATCGGCAACATAATTACCGCACTGCGATCATGATTTACGGCCCGTTTACGGAAGAAGCGCACAGTGCATCAAAAGGAGACAGCACCCGGCTGGCCTCCCTTCGCACTGGGGACAGAAATTGATGACGGCTTGTGTACTGATCGTCGATGACGATCCGATTCAGCGTCGCCTGCTGACCGAGATGGTCCGCCGGTTCGGCTATGAGCCGGTGGCCGTGGAAAGCGGCACCGCAGCGCTGGACAAGCTCGCCTCCGGGCAGGATTTTGCCGCCGTCGTGCTTGATCTTGTCATGCCGGATCTCGACGGCATGGGTGTTCTCACCCGCATGAAAGAGATGGACGATGCGCCCCCCGTGGTGGTGCAAACCGCGCATGGGTCCATCGAAACCGTCATTTCCGCGATGCGCGCCGGCGCGGTCGATTTCGTGGTCAAACCCGTAGGGGCAGAGCGCCTTCAGGTCTCGATCAAGAACGCCATGCGGGTTGATACGCTGCAAGGCGAGGTGCGTCGCCTGTCCAAACGGGTCACAGGCGCGCTTCAGTTCAAGGATCTTGCCGCCCGGTCATCCGACATGGTGCGGGCCGTCCGCCTTGGCGAGCGCGCGGCCAAATCCGGCATTCCGGTTCTGCTCGAAGGCGAATCGGGGGTCGGCAAGGAAGTGTTTGCCCGTGCGATGCAGGGCGCGTCCGATCGTCGCGGCAAGCCGCTGGTTACGGTCAACTGCGGCGCCATTCCGGCCAATCTCGTCGAATCGATCCTGTTCGGGCATGAGAAGGGCGCCTTTACCGGCGCCACAGAACGGCACGCGGGCAAGTTCGTTGAAGCCTCCGGCGGTACGTTGTTCCTCGATGAGGTTTCCGAATTGCCGCTTGAGGCCCAGGTCAAGCTCCTTCGTGCCATTCAGGAGGGTGAAGTTGATCCGGTGGGCGGGAAACGGACCGTCAAGGTCGACATCCGTCTGATTTCCGCCTGCAACAAGAATCTTCTCGATCTGGTGCGGCAGGGCAAGTTTCGCGAGGATCTGTTCTATCGTCTCAATGTCTTCCCGATCACCATTCCACCGCTGCGCAATCGCCGTGAGGAAATTCCGGAACTCGCGCGCCGCTTCATCACCCGCATTGCTGCCGAGGAAGGTCGCCCCGTGCGCTCCATTTCCGCCGCAGCGCTCGACCTCCTCAAGAAATATGATTGGCCGGGCAATGTACGGCAGTTGGAGAATGTGATGTTCCGCGCTGTCATCCTGTGCGATGCCGACGAGCTGACTGTCGACGAATTCCCGCAGATCGCCCGCGAGGTGGAAGGCTATGAAGCTCGCATTCCGCCCATCGTGACCCCGGCGCCGCGATCCGAGGTTGCCGAGCGCGAGGTGATCCGTGTCGAGGTGCGCGATCCCGGTGCCGTGACGCTGCTCGACAAGACCGGTGATGTGCGCAAGCTCGATGATGTCGAGAACGAAGCGATCAAGTTTGCTATCGACCATTATCGCGGCCAGATGTCGAAAATCGCCCGCAAGCTCGGGATCGGACGCTCGACGCTGTATCGCAAGCTGCGTGATCTCGGCCTCGACGATCTTGCCGATAGCGCGGAGCGGGAATCGGGATCGAGCAACGAGGCGGCCTGAGGATCACGCCCGCCGGCTTTTCTTTGCCGGTCCCGGTGTTGCCGGATCAAATTTTGCGGAGTGTTGCCTTGCGAACGTATCGCGCCATGCGATTGGCCGATATGCTCGCGGGGCAAATCACTTTTCGGATCGGGATGGAGATCGGGGCCGATGACCGTCGGGAAGACAGCCGCATGGCGATTGGCGATTGTTCTGGCCGCATCGACCGCTTCGGTCGCGCTGGCACAGACGGAGCGTCCGCAGTCTCTTTCGCTTGATGCGGTGCCCGAGGTTGAGGTTCATCTGCCCCCGCCGGTGCCGGTGGAGCCACCGCGCCCTGCCGAGATCGAGCTGCCGAACCTGCCTGCGGCGCCGCCGACCATCGCCATCGGCATTCCCGATGCGCCGACAATGCCGCCGCGTCTCTCCGGTACGCCAGACCCGGAAGCGCCCGCCGCGACCACGACACCCGGGCTGCCGGCTGTGGCCAATGTGACGCCGCGCGAGGCTGAGCGGGATCTGCCGATGCCCGCGCTTCCCGCAGAGCCTCCGGCCCGCCCGCTGATCGTTGCCATTCCCGATACGCCGGCGATGCCGCCGCGCCTCTCCGGCACACCAGATCCGGAAGCGCCTGCTGTGCGGGTCGAGCGGGTTCCGGCGCCGCCGGCGATTGCCATTGCGCCCCCCCCTGTCCCTGTCGTGACGCCGGCCATTCCTGCCGTGCCGCCCGCAGCATTGGTCCCGCCCACCGTTCTGCCTGACCGGGCCGGCCTTGCCGCCGCGTTCGAGACCGTCTGGCGGGCGCAGTCCCTGCCAAACAGTGTGATGCAGGGGGTGCGTGCCTTTTACGATGCGCCGGATGCCACGGCGCTCTGGACCTCGGGCGGAAACCTCACGGCGCGCGGGCGCAGCGTCGTCGCCCTTGTCGACCGGGCCGCCGAGCATGGGCTCGATCTGGATCGCTTCGCCAAGCTGCGCGGGCTGGTTGAAACGGGGAGCCCTGAAATCCGCGAGATCGCGACCTCGGTTCTGGTCGCGCTTTATGCCCGCGATGCCCGCGGCGGACGTATCAATCCGCAACAGGTCTCGCGCCTGATAACCGCGACGCCCACGTTGCCAGACACCGAAGACGTGCTCGCCGGACTGAAGGCCGCCACGGATGTCGCGGCGGCGCTGGAAGCCTATCAGCCGCGCCACGCCGGCTATCGCGCGCTCAAGGCCAAGCTTGCGCAGATGCGCGCCGCGCAAGATGTTACAGGGATGGTTGCACCGGAGGAAGACACCGGTCGCCGGCGCAAACGGCGCGAGCCGCCCAATCCGGTTGCCGATGTCATTGCCAACATGGAACGCTGGCGCTGGCTGCCAACCGATCTCGGGGCCGAGCACGTCTTCGTCAACATCCCGGCCTTTGCGTTGACGTTGAAGCGCAGTGGTGCGCCTGACCTGACGGCGCGCGTCGTGGTGGGTAAGCCGCAGACGCAGACGCCGGTCTTCTCCGACAAGATGCAGTTCCTTGTGGTCAATCCCTACTGGAACGTGCCGCCGTCAATCGCGCTGAAGGAATATCTGCCGCTGCTTCAGAAAAACCCTTACGCGCTCCAGGCGCGCGGGCTTGAAGTGATCAGCCGGGGCCGGGTGGTTGATCCGGCCACCGTGGACTGGTCGACGGTGGGCCGTTCGGTGGCGATCCGCCAGCCGCCGGGCGAGCGCAACGCGCTGGGGCATATCAAGTTCATGTTCCCGAACCAGCATGCGGTCTATCTGCATGATACACCGAGCCGGGGGCTGTTCGGACGCGACATGCGGGCCTACAGCCACGGCTGTGTGCGCGTGGAAAATCCGTTCCGTCTCGCAGAAGCGGTGCTCGGCGGCAGCCTTTCGGAAGGGCGCCTGCGCTCGATGGTGGGCGGGCCGGAGCGGACGATCAACCTCGACCGGCCGTTGCCGGTGCATCTTGCCTATTTCACCACGGTCGTGGATGCGACGGGGGAGTTGCGCAACTACTCCGATCTTTACGGGCACAATCGTCGGGTGCGCGCCCTGCTGGGGCTCTGACCTCAACCTTTTGGCAACAACCTCATCAAGCCCTATCGCCAATTCGGCGCTTTTTTGCCATGATCCTCACGCATGGAAGTGGAGAGGGCTGCAATCGGGACTGATCGGGCCGGTAACCTGAAGCAGGTTTAACCGGCGGTTAACCACGTCGTCGCAAGTGTCGAACCGGACGTTTGTCCGCAGGTATCGGCGTTGTGCAGAAATTTGGTGAACGACTTGAACGGATCGTGCTTTCGCCGCCGGAGTTACCGGCAGCCGACACATCGCCTGATCGCCGCGATGACCGGCGCATTCGCGATGGTCGCCGCGAGCCCGACGCAGAATGCCGTGGCCAGCGGCGATACCCGCACGATTTCACTCTACCATGCGCATACGCAGGAGAGCATCACCGTTACCTTTCGGCAGCAGGGGTCCTATGACCGCGCCGCGCTCGACAAGCTGAACTGGTTCCTGCGCGATTGGCGCAAGGATGAGCCGACGCAGATGGATCCGCGGCTGTTCGATGTGGTCTGGGCCGTCTGGCGCGAGGTCGGGTCCACAGCGGCTATCCGCGTCGTTTCGGCGTATCGTTCGCCTTCCACCAACGAAATGCTGCGTCGCCGCTCCTCCGCTGTCGCCAAGAGCAGCCAGCATATCGCCGGAAAGGCGATGGATCTGCACATGCCGGATGTCTCGATGGCGAAGGTGCGGGAGATCGGGATGCGGCTCCAGAACGGCGGCGTTGGCTATTACCCGACCGCCGGTACACCGTTCGTCCATCTTGATGTCGGCTCCGTCCGCTCCTGGCCGCGAATGCCACGCCAACAGCTGGAGCGCCTGTTCCCCGATGGCAAGACGGTGCACCTGCCTGCCGATGGTAGGCCGCTGCCGGGGTACGAACTGGCGATGGCGGAAATCCAGTCGCGAGGCGGATCGGCCTTCTCCTATGCCGATGTCACCAGCCCGCGTCGCAGCCTCTGGGCCATGCTGTTTGGTGGCGAGGACGAAGAGCTTGAGGCGGTGCCCGCGCGTGGTCGCCGTGGTCGTGGCGCCCCGGCGCGCTCCGCTCCCGCGCGGCAGGTTGCGAGTGCGCCGGCCACCGCTGGCGGCGACAGTTCGAGCGTCTATGCCGTTGGCGCGCCCGCCCAGCCGCAGGCTGTCGCCGTTGCGCCGGCGACGGTTCGTCCGGCGCCCAAGCCAGAACCCGTCGAGGATGTGCCGGTGCGCGAGACGAAGGTGACCGCTGTTGCGGCCCTGCCGGAGGAAAAGTCGGCGGTTGCCGAACGCGCGCTTGTCAGTCTGCCATCGCCGCCGCGCCGTCCGTCCGATCTGGTTGCGACCGCGCTGGCCGCCGCGCAGGTGCCTACCCCGCCGGAGCGGCCCTCGCAGGTTGCGCTGGCGGAGGCCAACGCGACGGCTTTTGCGCCTGATCCCTCGTCGACCGCCGCTGGCCGGAGTGGTCTGCCTGCGGCGATCACCAGCGGCACGTTGAGCGAGACCACGAGCCTCAAAGTGGCGCATGTGCCTGTGCCACCGCTGCGTCCGGCGTTGTCTGGCACGGCCAGCGCGGCCATGCCCGTGCAACAGGCAAAGGCGCAGGGTTATACGGTGAAGCTCGATTCTGCCGCGCTCTCGACGCTTATTGCCACGGCAGCTGCGCCGAAACGCGCCGCCAGGGTTGATACGCCGAATATGAAGCAGGCGGCCGGCGGCAATATCGTCGCGGGAAAATTCACGTCCGAGCAGGGCAATGCACCGGAAGGCCGTTTCACCGGAGCGTTGACGCGTCCGGTGACGCCGGCCTTCACGCGACGTGCGGAATAACGCTCCGCGCGCTCAACCTTCCATGCCGAGTGCCTGCATGTAGAGCGTCAGGATTTCGTCCTGCTCCTTGCGCTCGTTCTGGTCCTGCTTCCTGATCGAGACGATCTTGCGCAGCACCTTGGTGTCGAAGCCGTTGCCCTTGGCCTCGGCATAAACATCCTTGATGTCATCCGAAATGTTCTTCTTTTCCTCTTCGAGACGCTCGATGCGTTCGATGAAGGCCTTCAGCTGGCCAGCGGCGGCGGAAGAAATGTCGTCCATGGTGATCCCCGGAATTCGTGACTGTTGAGGCGAGGCGTCGTCGCAAAGCCGATTCGGCCCGTCAATCTTTGGTTAGCCGTGATGTTTGAAGGCTTCCTTGAAGGCGTCCTTCTGGGCCTGTGTCGCTTCGGTCTGGTGCTGCGCTTTCCAGTCCTCGTAAGGCATCCCGTAGACCGCAGTCCGGGCATCATCGCGGCTGAGGTCGAGGCCTTTTTCGTCTGCCGCATCCTTCAGCCAGTTGGCGAGGCAGTTGCGACAGAATCCGGCGAGGTTCATCATGTCGATGTTCTGGGCATCGGTGCGCTTTTTCAGATGGGCGATCAGGCGGCGGAAGGCGGCTGCTTCCAGTTCGGTGCGGGTCGTCTGGTCCAGCGTGTCATAAGCCATGTCTTGGTCCTTTCGTTTGCCCGTTTGTCCCCCAATCCTTGACGAAAGAAAAGGGCATGTTTCGTCGCGGCCGATTGCGGCTCGACGGAACGACAGGCCCGGATTAAGGCTGGGGCATGAACCACACTGCTGCCCGCCATCGTTTCGCAATCCCTTTTGGCGGCCTGGTTCTTGGCGCCATTTTCATGGGCTGTTCGCCGATCTTCGTCCGGATGACCGATGTCGGGCCATTCTCCTCGGCATTCTGGCGTGTTGCGCTGGCGCTGCCGCCACTCTGGTTCTGGCAGAGGCTTGCGCGGGAACCGGCGGTGACGAACAGATCCGCGTTCCTGAAAGCAGCGGCCTTTGCCGGTGTAGCCTTCGCCGGTGACCTGATGTTCTGGCATCTGTCCATTCTGAACACGACGATTGCCAATGCGACGCTGCTGTCGACCATGGCGCCCGTCTGGGTGTTTCTGGCGGCTTTTGCCTGGTTCGGCCAGCGCCTGCGTGGGGTCGAGGTGATCGGCCTCGCCATCTGCCTGCTCGGGGGTGCGCTGCTGATCCGCGACAGTTTCGAGATCGACCGAACGCGGCTTGTCGGCGATCTTCAGGGTGTTGCCACCTCGCTGTTCTTCGGCCTTTACATCGTGGGCATCAACGAAGCGCGCAAGTACGGTGGCCCGGCGCGAATCACATTCCTCTCCACCGCGATTACGGCGGTCCTGCTCCTTGGCGTCGCGATCACATCGGGCGAGCAGGTGCTGCCGGGGCGTCTGGCAGGCTGGATTCCGCTGTTCGGCCTTGCGCTGGTCTCACAAGCGGCGGGACAGGGATTGCTTGCCTACGCTTTAGGCAAGTTGCCCGTTGCATTTTCATCCCTTGTGGTATTTCTGGAAGCGCTTGCTGCTGCGGCGCTGGGGTGGCTCGTGTTTTCCGAGCGGCTTGGGCTTTGGCAGTGGCTGGGAGGTTGTCTCGTACTTTTCGGAATTTGGCTTGCCCGGCCGACAGTGGCTGAGGCCGTGCCGGACGGGTCGGACTCGGGCAATTGATGACGAACGCGATTACCGAAATGCGTACCTTGGCGCGCGGAGCTTTTGACGATCTGCTGGATGCGGCGGCGGCCAGAAAGTTTCTTCCGCGTCACCTGCCGGCGCCCCCCATTTCCGGACGGGTGATTCTGCTTGCCGGCGGCAAAGCTGCGGCCAGCATGGTGGAGGCGGCGGAAAGCCATTATCTTGATACACTCGGATTGCCGCCTGAACGCCTCACAGGTGTTGCGGTCACCTGTTATGCCCACGGTCGGCGGACGCGAAGAATTCCGGTGATCCAGTCGGGCTATCCGCGGCCCGATCTTTTCGGTGTCGCCGGTACCGAGCGGATGCTGGCGCTGGCCGATTCCGCCGGGTTTGATGATCTGGTCGTCGTGATGCTCAGCGCGGGGGCGGAAGCCAATCTGGTTGCGCCCGCGCGCGGCCTTTCCCTGATGGACAAACAGCGCATTGGCGATGAACTCCTGCGGGCCGGCGCCAGCCGCGCCGACATGACCCGGGCGCTGGGCCCGATGTCGGCGATCAAAAGCGGCGGGCTTGCGCTGCGGGCCGCGCCGGCGGAGGTCGTCACCATCGTTCTGCCTGATGGCACGGGTGATGCCATGGCGGAGGTTGGCGGCGCGCCGAGCGTGCCCCTGCGCATCACGCGACAGGACTCCCGCGCGGTGCTTGAGCGCTATCGTGTGACCCCGACCGGGGCTGCCGAGGCGCTGTTCGGCGGGGACCATGATGACGGCCTGTCGGGTGTCGACAAGCTGCGGGTCAGTCCGCTTCGCATCGGTCTTGATGCTGCGGACCTGCTCTCCGTGGCCGGGCGCCGGCTGATGCAGAATGGCTATGACGTGCGGGATCTCGGGCTATCGCCGGCCAGCGACGCCCGGCATGTTGCGCTCGCCCATGCGACGCTTGCGCTTGAAGCGCGAGCCGCGAACCGCAAGACTGCCATTCTATCCTGCGGGCGGCTCCTGACCGCCTCCAGCCGGCCTGGCGAGACCGGCCCCAATCTCGAATATGCCCTGATGCTGGCCAATACCTTGCGAGGAGCTACAGGTATTGTGGCGCTGTCGGCGGGGACGGACGGGACGGATGGCGGCGTGGGCCAGCCGACCGATGCCTGCGGCGCCCTGATTGATCCGGTGACCTTGCAGAGAATGGAACAGGCCGGGGTGGACGCGGGGCGTCATCTGGACAATAACAGGTCCGCTCACGCCTTCCGGGCGTCGGGTGATTGTATCGTGACCGGACCCACCTGCACCCATGCGAATGATGTCAGGCTCATTCTTGTCAACCCGGCGCTGGACTAGGCACGGGGCGTGCGTGTTTGCGCTCGCGCTGGCCGCGTTCGGGCTCGGTTCGGTCGAGGCGCGGGCAGACCTCAGAATCTGCAATACGACCACCAGCCGGGCAGGCGTCGCCATCGGCTATCAGGATGGCAACACCTGGGTGACGGAAGGCTGGTTCAATCTGCGCCCGAGCGCCTGCGAGGTCATTCTCAAGGGAAAGCTGAACTCGCGCTACTATTATGTCTTCGGGCAGGATTATGATCGGGGCGGCGAATGGAGCGGCCCCAACTATCTCTGCATCCGCGATCCGGAATTTGCCATCCGCGGTCCCCAGAACTGTTTTGCCCGTGGCTATGAACGGGCCGGGTTTCTGGAAATCGATACCGGCGAACAGGCCGACTGGACCGTCGAACTGGGCGAAGGCGGTCTCGTCGGCAGCCGCATCCAATAGCCTTTAGGGAGCAGGACTTGATACGCAACCGCCGCACGAAGCTCATTGCCACGCTCGGGCCCGCATCGCAGGATGACGCTACCGTCGTTGCGCTCGCCCGCGCCGGCGCCGATGTGTTCCGCATTAACATGAGCCATTCCTCGCACGAGGTGCTGCGCGCCCGTGTTGCCCAGATCCGCACGCTCGAAAAGACCGTGGGCCATCCGATCGGCATTCTGGCTGATCTTCAGGGGCCGAAGCTCCGCGTGGGCAAATTCGCGAACGGGCCGGTCATGCTCGAAAACGGCGCCCGCTTTCTGCTCGATTCGGACGAGGCGCCTGGCGACCAGCGCCGCGTGCGTCTTCCGCATCCCGAAATTCTGGGTTCCGTCGGCGTGGGGCATCGCCTGCTTCTGGATGACGGCAAGGTGCTCCTGCGCGTCACGGCGGTCGGACCGGGGTATTGCGAGACGGTGGTGGAGGTTGGCGGGGCCCTCTCTGACCGCAAGGGCGTCAGCCTGCCGGATACGGTGATTCCGGTTGGTGCGCTGACCGAGAAGGATCGGGCCGATCTCGACGCAGCCATTGCAGCGGGCGTTGACTGGATTGCACTGTCCTTCGTGCAGCGCCCGGAGGATGTAGCCGAAGTGCGCAAGGTTGCGCGGGGGCGTGCCCTTGTCATGGCCAAGATCGAGAAGCCGCAGGCGATCGAACGCCTTGAGGAAATTCTTGAGATCTCCGACGCGCTGATGGTGGCGCGTGGTGACCTTGGCGTCGAGATGCCGCTTGAGGTGGTGCCGGGCCTCCAGAAGCGGATCACTCGACTGGCGCGTCGCTATGGCAAGCCGGTGGTGGTGGCAACGCAGATGCTCGAATCGATGATCCAGAGCCCGGCGCCGACCCGTGCCGAGGTTTCGGACGTTGCGACCGCCGTTTTCGAGGGCGCTGATGCGGTCATGCTCTCGGCGGAAAGCGCATCGGGCAAGTTTCCGCTCGAAGCGGTCTCGACCATGAGCCGGATTGCCGAGCAGGTCGAGCGCGACGGCAACTACAAGGTTGTTATCGATGGGCAGCGGACCGACCCCGAACCAACCGGCGCCGATGCAATTGCAGCTGCCGCAAGGACTGTTGCTGAAACGCTTGATCTGAAAGCCATCGTTGCCTGGACGGCCTCGGGCGCGACCGCTCTGCGCATCGCACGCGAGCGGCCCTATACGCCAATCATCATGCTCACCACCTCCGAGCGCACGGCGCGGCGGATGAAGCTTGTCTGGGGCATCAATCCGATCGTCGGCACCGATCCGACCCACACAGCGGATATGGTGCGCCTTGGCACCCGGGCCGCGCGCGATGCAGGCCTTGCCGAGCCGGGACAGCGCATCATCATGGTCGCGGGCGTTCCTTTCGGCACGCCCGGGGCCACGAACATGCTTCGCATCGCCTTCGTCGGCTCGGATGGCTGAGTGCCAGGTTTGATGGCTTTTTGAGCGCAGCCCTGTTCCGGGTGATGTCGCCCGCAGCGGCGCTGTTCAGATAACCCCGCTCAGATATCCTGCCCGATCGTCTCGGGCTTCATCCGCTCGACAACGGCGCGCACATCGTCGAGTTGCGGGTGGATTTCCAGTGCCTTGGAATAAGCGGCATAGGCTGCCTTGGTGTTGCCGATCTTCTGCATCATCAGGCCGAGACCGGCGAGGGCGCCGTAATGTCGGGGTTCGCGCGCCAGTGTGAGGCGCAGGTCACGAAGCGCGCCGTCGTAATCGTCCATCATGAACAGGATCGTCGCCCGCCGGCTGTAAGCTTCGGCCCATTGCGGCTGGAGCATGATGATATGATCGAGGAGTTCGAGCGCGGTTGCGTTGTCATTGCCGCTGGAAACCTGGGTGACGCGCGACATCAGCAGGTTGGCCGAATCGCTGCCAGAGCGCATCCAGCGCTGTTCGATCTGCCGCGCAATGGCGCGCCCTTCGGCGCTGTCCTTGGCCTTGGCCAGGCGCTCGAACAGGGTGTTGAGGGTGGTCGGCTGCGGTGTTTCCCTGCCAGCGGGAGGCTTTGGCGTGGTCCGCTGTTGGGCCAGCGCCGGTAATGCAAGGCCGGCCACGAACAGGGGAATCAGAAAAAAGCGCGTCATGAAAGAACCCTCTCACCCGGAGACGGTATTTTCATGGCGCGCAAAATTCAACTGCCACGCGGGATCAAACCCGCGCGAGGTCATCAGCCCTGGCGGGCCTTGAAGCGCTTCTGCGTCTTGTTGATGATATAGACGCGGCCGCGACGGCGAACGAGCTGGTTATCGCGATGGCGCTTCATCAGCGTCTTCAGGGAATTGCGAATCTTCATCTCAGCACCACTGGCCCCCCGGAAGGGGCCCTACAAAATCAAAAACCAATCGGCGCACGAACCGGGAAGCCCGGCCCTCGCGTTACCCATGACTGACGCCATGACCGGAGAGACCGCCTGAATACGGATTTTGGCGCCGGACGCAACCTTTTTCTTGGTCTCAGGCAGCCTGGCTGGTGCCCGATTGCGCCGAAAGTGCGAAAGCCACGGCAGCATCGGCGTGGATCAGCGTGGAATCAAAGGCGGGCAGGGGACAATCATCCTGTCCAACCAGAAGGCCGATTTCCGTGCAGCCGAGGATCACGCTGTCGGCCCCTGCCGCCTTCGCCTTTTCCATGATCGCGACATAACGGGCCCGCGAGGCCGGCAGGACAACGCCCTGGCAGATCTCCTCGAAGATGATGCGGTGCACCTCGGCCCGGTCGGCTGTCTCCGGCACCATCGCCTCAATGCCGGAATGGGCCATCAGGCGGCTCCGATAGAAGTCCTGTTCCATCGTATAGGCCGTGGCAAGAAGCAGGGGACGGTGCGCCCCGGCAGCTGACAGCGCCGCTCCGGTCGAATCGACGATATGGATCAACGGAATGCTGATTGCGCCCTGCACGGCATCGGCGAGCTTGTGCATCGTGTTGGTGCAGATGAGGATGCAGTCGGCGCCAGCGCGTTCAAGATCCTGCGCGATGCCGGCGAGTACCGCCGCAGCCTTGTCCCATTGCCCCGTCTGTTGCAGCGCAACAATGCGTGAGAAATCGACTGACCGGAGCAGGATCTCGGCCGAGGTCAGGCCACCCATGCGGTCGCGCACCGCCTCGTTCAGCAGCCGATAATACACCGCTGTGCTTTCCCAGCTCATCCCGCCAATCAGACCGATCATCCGCATCGCCATCTCCTCCAGAACCGGCAACACTCTAGCGCTCTTCCGGCAAAACAGGATTTCGAATTTTTCTTCTTGATGAGAATGATAGCAATGAAATTGCGTTTTATGCAAAATTATGAAATAAGATAGCGTAATTGTAAATGGTAGAGGTATTTGGTTTCATGGATCAGATCGATCGAAAAATTCTCGATCTCCTGCAACAGGATGCCAGCCTCCAGATCAATGCTATCGCCGAAAGCGTCGGGCTCTCCGCCGCGCCCTGCTGGCGGCGCATCCGGAAGATGGAGGAGGATGGGCTGATCACGCGGCGCGTTGCGCTCGTGGACCGGCGCAAGGCCAATCTCGCGATGACCGTTTTTGTGGCTGTGAAGGCGACCAGGCATACAACGGACTGGCTGGACGGGTTTCGCCGTCTCATTTCGACGATCCCGGAAATCGTCGAGGCGTGGCGGTTGGCGGGCGAAGCCGATTATCTCTTGCGGATCGTGGTGCCAGACATCGACGCTTACGATGATGTGTACAAGCGGATGATCGGCCGGCTTGATTTTTCCGATATCAGTTCGTCCATCGCCATGGAGGAAATGAAGTTCACAACAGCGCTGCCCATGGACTATCTGCTGCGGAAATGATGCACCGCACCATGATTTGGCCGGATTTCCGAGGCAATCCCGCAAGCGTGATTTGCCCCGGGTTGCATTGTTAATCGGGTCTTCACGTTTTCACCGTTAGCCCGAGCCCATGTCCG
>JAIUNP010000040.1 GCA_020161975.1 Pseudomonadota bacterium | reverse complement strand
GAAAGCGGGCGTGCCCGGCGCGCTGCTGCCGCTGGTCATCCTCACCGAACTCGGCGGCGGGCTGGCGATTCTGCTCGGTTGGCAGACCCGACTGATCGCCGTACTTCTGGCCGGCTTCACGGTCCTGACGGCGCTGATGTTCCACAACGACTGGTCACAGCAGAGTCAGCAGATCAACTTTCTGAAGAACCTGTCCATCGCCGGCGGCTTTCTGGCACTGTTTGCTGCGGGCGCGGGGCGGTTTTCCGTCGATGGACGCGAGGTGGACTGATGGCACAGCCCGCCTTGCAGCGGGCTTTCAGGTCGACGGTGCCGCATAACGGGCGAGGACTTTCCGCACTGCGGCGACGATCTCGGCTTCCGGCACCATGAACTGGGCCTCGGCCTGCGCGGCGAGATATTCGGCGCGGTCCTTGATGCCGGTGATGGTCGCGCCAAGCACCAGATCCTTGATCTGCACGACGCCCTGTTCGCGTTCGTTTGAGCCCTGAATGACGACGCAGGTTGAGCCGCGCCGGTCGGCATATTTCATCTGCGGCTTCATGCCCGCGCTGCCGAGGTACATCTCGGCGCGGATGCCTTCCTTGCGCAGTGCGCTGACGAGTTTCTGGTAGCCGGCCATCGCCGCTGGGTCTTTATCCATGGCGAGCACGACCACGGGACCCGGCACCTTTGCCGAGGTGACGATGGGCGAGTTCACCGCCTTCAGTGCGGCCAGGAGGCGCGAGACGCCAATGGAAAAGCCGGTGGCCGGGGCAGGCTCGGGCAAAAAGCGCGACACGAGCCCGTCATAGCGCCCGCCGCCGCCGACAGAACCGAAGCGGATCGGCTTGCCATCCTCGCCGTCGATTTGGAAAGTCAGTTCGGCCTCGAAAACAGGGCCGGTGTAGTATTCAAGACCGCGCACGACGGAGGGATCGATCATTATCTGATCTTGATAACCTGCTGCCTCAATTAGTTCAGCAATTTGCCAGAGTTCATTCAGGCCTGCCTTCGCTGCGGGATATTCGCCAACGTGGTGGTCCATCGCCGACATTGTACTAATCTTATTGTCCCGAGTAGCAGATAGAAGGCCAACGATATTGCCGATCTGATCTTCGGTTAGGTTTGCGCCTTTGGTAAAATCTCCGCTCTCGTCTTTTCTTCCCGCGCCCAACAATTTGGTGATGCCCTCAATTCCAAACTTATCCAGCTTATCAATCGCCCTCAGCACGATGAGCCTTCTTCCGGCATTCTCCTCGCCGCCGAGGCCAATCGCCTCCATCACCCCATCGAGCACCTTGCGATTATTCACCTTGATGACGTAATCGCCGCGTTTGATGCCCAGCGCCTCCAGCGTATCCGCCGCCATCATGCAGATCTCGGCATCTGCCGCGACGCTGCCGGCGCCGACCGTATCGGCATCGAACTGCATGAACTGGCGGAAGCGGCCCGGCCCCGGCTTTTCGTTGCGGAACACCCAACCGGCGCGATAGCTGCGATAGGGTTTCGGCAGCCGGTCGTAATTTTCCGCAAAGTAGCGCGCGAGCGGCGCGGTCAGGTCGTAGCGCAGCGACAGCCACTGGTCGTCGTCATCCTGAAACGAGAACACGCCTGCGTTGGGCCGATCCGTATCTGGCAGGAATTTGCCGAGCGCGTCGGTGTATTCGATGAAGGGCGTTTCCACCGCCTCGAAACCGTAGAGTTCATACACCTCGCGGATTTTCCGCATCATCGCCTCGGTGGCGGCAATGTCGGCGGCATCGCGGTCGATGAAGCCCTTGGCGACGCGGGCTTCCACAGATTTCGGCTTTTTGGGGCTGTTTTCAGCGGTCATGGCGGCAACTTTCTGTTGCCACGCGGATTAAAACGGAAGGCGAGGCGAGGCAAGCATGTTGGTGGTCCCTCCCTGCGAAGGGGAGGGACCCAATCCGTTACGCCACCGACCGGATCACCTTGCCGAGTTTGGTCACCAGTTCGTCTATGTGCTTTTCAGTGAAAATCAGCGGCGGGGTGACCGCAATCGTCTCGCCGGTGGTGCGAACGACAATGCCGTGGTCATGGAACCCGGCTTCCAACGCAGCGTAAGCACGCTTGCCGACACCATCGGGGCGCGAGGCGAGTTCGATACCCGCCGTGATCCCGTACTGCCGGATGTCGATGACATTGGGCAGCCCCTGCAGGGAATAGATCGCATCCTGCCACTTGCCTTCGAGGCGACTTGCATTCTCGAAGAGCTTCTCGTCGCGATAGACATCCATCGCGGCAATCGCGGCAGCGCAGGCCAGCGGATGGGCTGAATAGGTGTAGCCGTGGCAGAATTCCACGACATGTTCCGGCCCCTGCATCAGCGTCTCGTACATATCCTTGCGGCAGACCACGCCGCCCATCGGCACGGTGCCGGAGGTGACACCCTTGGCAAAGGTGAAGAGATCCGGCGTCACGCCCTCGGTGAGCGCCGCGAAGGGCGCACCGGTGCGGCCAAAGCCCGTGATGACCTCATCGAAGATCAAGAGAATATCGTGCCGTGTCGCGATGTCGCGCAGGCGCTTCAGATAACCCTTGGGCGGGGCCAGGACGCCCGTAGACCCCGCCATTGGCTCAACGATGACAGCGGCGATGGTCGATGCGTCGTGCAACTGGATGATCCGCTCCAGCTCATCGGCGAAATGAGCACCATATTCAGGGCAGCCCCGCGAAAAGGCCTGCTTTTCCCGATCATAGGTGTGGGGCAGGTGATCGACGCCCGGGATCATCATCGAGTGGAACTGCTTACGGTTGGCCATGATGCCGCCGACCGAAATGCCACCCATGCCGATGCCGTGATAGCCGCGCTCGCGACCAATCAGCCGGGTCTTCGCCCCCTGACCCTTCACGCGCCAGTAGGCAATGGCGATCTTGAGCGCGGTATCGACCGCCTCGGAGCCTGAATTGGTGAAGAACACAGAATCGAGGCCGTCCGGTGCCAGCGCCGCAATCCGCGAGGCAGCCTGGAAGGCCAGCGGATGGGAGACATTGAAGGATGGCGCATAATCGAGGTCCGCGGCCTGCGCCTGAATGGCAGACACGATGCGCGGGTGGTTATGCCCGGCGTTGGAACACCAGAGACCGGCAGCGGCATCCAGAAGTTCGCGTCCATCGGACGTGTAATAATACATGCCCGCCGCCCGCGAGACGAGGCGCGGCCGCTGCTTGAAGGAGCGGTTGGCTGTGAAGGGCATGAAAAAATTCGACAGATCGTTCGGCGTTGCCGCGGTCTGAAGCGCGCTTGTCATCGTCTTTGCTCCTATGCGCGGATTTCGTAACCGGCGCGGGTAATGGCATCCGCGAGCTTGTCCTTCGAAGCCTCGCCGCCCGAAACGGTCACCTTGCCGTCCTTCAGATCGACCGCGACAGCGGCAGCGGGGGCAACCTTCTTTACAGCGGCTTCAACGGCGCTGGCGCAGCCCGAACAGGCCATGCCGCCCACATTCAACACGATATCGGCCATCTTCAACTCCTGATGTTGCCGGCAAAACTGCCAAGCCGCGTTCCGGTCCATTCGTCAGCAATCATGTCCGCGTCCTCGCAAACGGCTTCGCCCTCAATTTCAAACAGGAAATCGGGCCGCGCAAGCCCGGTCACCTCCAGATAGGTCGAGGCCGGCCTGTGTCCCATCAAACGTCGGTCCCGCACGGCCCGAAACAGCTCGACCGAGCCCGGCACCGTGGCGAAGGCCGTGATCTTGATGATGTCCGTGATGCTCATGCCCGCCTCTTCGAGCACAGCCGTCAAATTATCCCAGGCGGCCTCCATCTGCTCCTCAAGCGTCGGCAGAATGGTGCCATCCGCCAGCACTCCGACCTGGCCGGACATGACCAGGCGCCGCGCCCGCGCAGAATGGACCACGCCATGACTGAATTTGGAGCTCGGACGCGCGGTGACCTTCGGGTTGAAGAAGCGAGGCACGGTACCTCTCCTTAAAGTTGTATTTGTCGTTTATACAATCTTAAGATTGCACCGCTGATTCTATCCATCCTAGCGTGAGCCGATGCGAATCACCAAGCAGGGTCAGATGCAAACCGGAGCGTGGGGCCGGTTCTCGAGGTGGAGACAGACGATGCGGTTGATGGACTTTGCCCGGCGCTCGATGCAGTTGTCGCTGGCCCTGCTTCCTCCGGTCTGTGTCGCAGTTTACATCGCGCTCCACGCCAAGAATCAGGATGAAGTCGCAGCGGTCATTCTCTGGGTGGCGGGCGCCGTCACGGTGGCCAATCTCGTGCAGGTCATGCTGCTGATCCGCGACAACCGCAGGCTTGCGAGCGGGCAGGATGAAACGCGGCGGCAGGCGCTCGCGCTGGCCCGATGCATGAAGCAGTTCAACCAGCGCCTCGCCGAGGTCGAGCACGGCGGCGGCGATGTCAGGCAGGGGGGATTGGCCGCTCCTACGGCGTCCTCGCCTTTCACGCAGGGCATGGCACCCCTGCCCTCCCCCCAGCGACGGATCGTCTCGTTGCCGCATCGTCGGCTGGCGGGAGTGGAGCCCCTCGCTCTCGTCGATGGAGCCAGCCTGTTCCGCCGGCTGGCCGGATCGGGCGACCTTGACGAGCGGCTGGATGTAGCTCTGGACTTGATCCGCTCACGCACGAACGCAACGACCTTCGTGCTCATCGGCAGTGATCTGCCTCTGTCGGCATCTCCCGCGCTTGTTGCCGAAATTGCCAGCCTGGCACAGGAGGAACCGGGATTTAGCGCTGGTTTCATGCTCGGCATCAGCCAGAACGCGATCCGCAGCGGCGGCGCGCGGGAAGCGGAAATCCTTGCGACGCTGGCCCGGGCGGGCATCCGTTTCATGTTGAGCGTCAGCACGGAGACCGGGCTTGATGCCCGGGCGCTGGCTGCCTGCAACATTAATCATGTGCGCATCGATATCCGGCAGTTCCTGAACCGGATGGACGATCTGAGGCAACTCAACGCGCGCCTTGCCGATGCGGGTGTCGCGGTCGTCGCTGACCATGTGGACGATCCGCGCCACCTTCCGGAGATTGTCAATTGCGGCATCCGGCTGGCCGCCGGCGCTGCCTTCGAAACAGGCAGGGACGCTCCCGCCATGCCGTGGCGGGCCGCAGGCGCACCCGAGCGCACGGCGCCATTGCGGGCGCGGTCAGAGGACAGCATCCGCTTTCGCGCGACCGGCTGACCTTTACAAAGCCTCGCATCCACGGCATGTCCCGGACACACTCAGGAGGCCATGCCATGACGACCGCACCCATACCCCTGATCGACCGGCTGGACGCGATTACCTCGCGTTATGACGCGTTGATCTGCGATGTCTGGGGTGTTCTGCACAATGGGGTCCGTGTGTCGCGCGCCGCAAACGCAGCGCTGGCTGCGGCCCGTGCGCGTGGGCTTGCCGTGGTCATGCTGACCAACGCGCCGCGTCCGGCAGCCGATATCGCGGCCTTCATCGCCCAGCTTGGCGGCACGGATGACGCCTGGGATGCGATCGTCTCGTCCGGCGGCGTGACCCGGTCGATCATGACCGAACAGGGTGACAAGCCGTTCCATCACATCGGTCCTTCACGCGATGTCACTGTTTTTGCCGGGCTGAAGGCGCGCAATGTCGCGTTGGCCGACGCAGACTATGTGCTCTGCACCGGACTTCTCAACGATGAGACGGAAACCGCGGAGGATTATCGCGGCACGCTTGAAGTGATGCTCGCCTCTCGCCTGCCGCTGATTTGCGCCAACCCGGATATCGTGGTCGAGCGCGGGCACAAACTCATTCCCTGCGCAGGTGCCATCGCCGATCTCTATGAACGCATGGGTGGGCCGGTAACCTGGGTCGGCAAGCCCTATCCGCTCGTCTATGATGTCGCCCGGCGCGAGGTTGAGCGTATCCTCGGGCGTCCGGTCGAAAAGTCGCGCCTGCTCGGCATTGGCGATGCCGTCCGCACGGACATCGCGGGGGCACGCGGTTTCGGGATCGACTCGCTGTTCGTCCTCGACGGTATTCACTCGATGGAGTTCGGTCCTGCCGGCCGCGATTTCTCAGCGGCGGGCCTGCATGGCTTTCTGGCCGGGGCGAGCCACGGTCCGACCTATGCCACGGTCGCTCTTGCCGGATAGGCCGCCTGGCCGCAGACGGTCTCGATCTTGGCTTTCAGCGTCTGGGCATTGAACGGCTTGATGATGTAGCTGCTGGCGCCCGCGCGGCGGGCTGCGAGCACGTTGTCGGTCTTTGATTCCGCCGTGACCATGATGAAGGGCACATCGCGCGTTTCGGGATTGGACCGCACCTGCTGCAACAGGTCGTAGCCACTCATCGGCTGCATGTTCCAGTCGGAAATCACGAGGCCATAGCGGCGCTCTTTCATCTTCAGAAGCGCTGCAGCGCCGTCGGGGGCGTCATCAACATCTTCAAGGCCGATCTGGCGCAACAGGTTACGAATGATGCGCACCATCGTCTGGTAGTCGTCGACTACCAGCACGGGCATTGCAGTGTTGAGCGTATACATGGGGTTCCCCTCTATCGCCCGCGTAAAGCCATCGCCGCATCGGCACAGTCCTTCCTTGTCGCATTCCATTGTTACAATTGCCTTAAGCGCCGCTTGCGAGGGCTTGCGCAGCGGCCTGATAGCTGGAACAAGCGCAAAGGACAGGACGCATTATTCCCGCATGATCCCAGCTTTTCTTTCCCTCACCGACCCTGATCGATTGCCCGCCCGGCTCCTGAGACCTGTTGCGGCCATCGGCAATTTTGACGGCGTTCATCGCGGTCATCGCTTTGTTTTCGATGAGGCGATCACACTTGCCCGGTCGTTGGGTCGCCCTGCCGTCGCGCTCACCTTCAATCCCCATCCCCGGCAATTCTTTCAACCGCACTTGCAGCATTTCCAGCTGACGCCGCCGGACGTGCAGGCAGAACGCATCGCCGCTGCCGGTCTCGACGGCCTTGTCGTGCTTTCGTTCAACGCAGCACTCGCCGGACTTGGCGCAGAGGCTTTCGTTTCCGATCTGCTGGTCGGGCGTCTGGCCATTTCCGGCGCGGTCGTCGGCGCGGATTTCCACTATGGCAAGGGACGGGCGGGAACCCCGGCCTCCTTTGCTGCGGCGGGGGAAAGGCTCGGGTTCTCGGTGAAACTGCTGCCGCAGCGGGAGGACAACGGCGAGCCGGTATCCTCGACGCGCATCCGCGCCTCTTTGGAAGATGGCGATTGCGAAACGGCCAACCGGCTTCTCGGCTACACATGGTTCGTGCGCGGGCCGGTCATCCATGGTGAAAAGCGCGGGCGCGACCTCGGCTATCCCACCGCGAACATGGCACTGGCGCCGGGCACCCGGCTTCGCCACGGCATTTACGCCGTGCACATCACCATCGACGGGGCACCCCATGGCGGCGTTGCCAGCTTCGGGCGACGCCCAACCTTCGACAACGGTGCCCCCCTGCTGGAAACGCATGTGTTCGACTTCAAGGGTGATCTTTACGGCAAGGCGATCGACGTGGCTTTCGTTCGCTATCTTCGCCCCGAAGCAAAGTTCGACAGCCTCGACGCGCTGGTGCGCCAGATGGATGCGGACAGCGCCGAAGCACGGGCCATCCTTGCGGCTGCGAAAAACTGAGGCTTTCCGGCTTTGAAAATGCCGAGCCGCTTGCTATGAGACGGGCCATGAGTTCCTTCCGGCGCACCATACGAATTATCCGCCCGGCCTGCCGCTGAGCCTTGCTCGCGGGGGACCGGGTCTGATTGCGCCCAGCCGCCGGTGCCAGGGCGCCGCGCCTTCCATCCGAATTTTCTTCGAGATTCCCGATGACCGAGACCACCGACTACAGCCAGACTCTGTTCCTGCCGCAGACCGATTTTCCCATGCGCGCCGGCCTGCCGCAAAAGGAGCCGGAAATCCTCGCCCGCTGGCAGAAGAACGATCTCTATCGCCAGTTGCGCGCGTCCGCCGCGGGCCGCCCCCGCTTCGTGCTGCACGACGGTCCGCCTTATGCCAACGGTAACATCCACATCGGCCACGCGCTCAACAAGATCCTCAAGGATATCGTGACGCGCGGGGCGCAGATGTCCGGCCACGACTCCAACTACGTGCCGGGCTGGGACTGCCACGGCCTGCCGATCGAATGGAAGATCGAGGAGGAATATCGCGCCAAGGGCCGCGAGAAGCCGGATTTCTCGGACGGCACGGCCATCAACGCCTTCCGCAAGGAATGCCGGGCCTTCGCCGAGCATTGGGTGGATGTGCAGCGCGAGGAGTTCAAGCGCCTCGGCGTCACCGGCGACTGGGATAATCCCTACCTCACCATGACCTATCCCGCAGAGGCGCAGATTGCCCGCGAGATCATGAAGTTTGCCCATAACGGGCTGCTCTACGAAGGCTCCAAGCCGGTGATGTGGTCGGTGGTCGAAAAGACCGCGCTGGCCGAGGCCGAGGTCGAGTATGACGACCACACCAGCGATTGGGTCTATGTGGCGTTTCCGGTGAAGGGGTATATCGACGAAGAGCTTTCGACTGATGGGTACGACGCTGAGATGGAGAGTGACGGGCCTGTTTTAACGTTGCCGTCCACGGTTATCCGCCAGCTGGAAGCCGATGCTGCGGATTATAATGCAATGTCTGGTGTTCCCGGTTCGACAGCAGGCAACCTCGCTAGTTACGGATTCAAAGACACTCGCACACTTGTTGGCGCCTCCGTCGTCATCTGGACCACCACCCCTTGGACGCTGCCGGGCAACCGCGCGATCTCCTATTCGCACCGCATCGAATACGGCCTCTATGAAGTGATGGCGAATGAGCGCCCGTTCGGGCCTGTGGTCGGCCAGAAATATATCCTCGCCAAGAAGCTGGCGGAGGAGACGGCCAAGGCCGCCAAGATCAGCCTCGAATTCCGTGAGGATGTTCCAGCCGATGCCTTCACCGGCATGGTCTGCGCCCACCCCCTCGCCAAGTTCAACGACTTCTATTCTTTCCCCGTTCCGCTGCTCGATGGTGATCACGTCACCGATGACGCCGGCACGGGCTTCGTCCACACCGCGCCGGGTCATGGGCGCGAGGACTTCGATATCTGGATGGCATCGGGCAAGATGCTGGGCGAGCGTGGTATCGACACGCGCATTCCCTATACGGTTGATGAGGACGGCGCCTACACCAAGGATGCGCCGGGTTTTGTCGGCGAGCGTGTGCTGAACGACAAGGGCGAGAAGGGTGGCGCCAACGAAGCCGTGATCAAGGCGCTGATCGGGACCGGCACATTGGTCGCGCGTGGTCGCCTCAAGCACCAGTATCCGCATAGCTGGCGCTCGAAGAAGCCGGTGATCTTCCGCAACACGCCGCAATGGTTCATTGCCATGGACAAGCCCTTCGCAGCGGAAGGGGCGACGTCGAATGCCGGAACGCTGCGCTCGGTCGCACTCGATGCCATCCGCGCCACCGAATGGGTGCCGGCGGCGGGCGAAAACCGCATCAACGGCATGATCGAGAACCGGCCTGATTGGGTCGTTTCGCGCCAGCGGGCCTGGGGTGTACCAATCACGGTTTTCGTCAACAAGGACACAGGCGAGATCCTCAGGGACGAGCGGGTGAACACAGCCATCGCCGATGCCTTCGAGGCGGAAGGCGCGGATGCCTGGTTCGCCGACAAGGACGGCAGCCGCTTCCTTGCGGCGTTCGGCTATGATCCGAAGGCGTTCCGCAAGATCAACGACGTGCTCGACGTCTGGTTCGATTCCGGCTCGACCCACACCTATGTTCTGAACAAGCCATCCGAGTTTCCCGGTCTGGCTGACGTGCATCGCACGGTCGACGGCGGGCAGGATCGGGTGATGTATCTCGAAGGCTCGGACCAGCATCGTGGCTGGTTCCATTCGAGCCTGCTCGAAAGCTGCGGCACGCGTGGCCGCGCGCCCTTCGATGTGGTGCTGACGCACGGTTTCTGCCTCGATGAAAATGGGCAGAAGATGTCGAAATCGAAGGGCAATGTCGTTGCGCCTCAGAGCGTCATCAAGGATTCAGGCGCCGATATCCTGAGACTTTGGGTGGCGGCCTCGGACTATTCCGACGACCTCAGGATCGGCAAGAAGATCCTGACGACCTTTGTTGAAACCTACCGGAAGATGCGCAACACCCTGCGCTGGCTGCTGGGCTCCCTCGCCCATCTCGACGGCAACCACACCGTGGCGCTTTCGCAGATGCCGGAACTTGAACGGTTGATGCTGCATCGCCTCGCCGAACTCGATCCCGAAATCCGCGCGGCCTATGCCGCCTTCGACTACAAGCGCGTTCTGGCCGTGCTGATGCAGTTCATGAACACGGAACTCTCCGCATTCTACTTCGATATCCGCAAGGACACGCTCTATTGCGATCCGGCCTCAAGCCTGACCCGGCGGGCTGCCCTGACTGCCATCGACCGGCTGTTCGACACGCTGGTGAAATGGCTGGCGCCGATCCTTGTCTTCACCACCGAGGAAGCCTGGCTTTCGCGCCACGGCGACGGGGCGGGGCAATCGGTGCATCTGCAACAGTTCCCCGAGGTGCCACAGGACTGGCGCGACGATCAGCTCGCGGAAAAATGGGAGCGGCTGCGGTCTGTGCGGCGCGTCATCACCGGCGCGCTGGAAATCGAGCGCTCGAAAAAGACCATCGGCTCCTCGCTGGAGGCCGCGCCGGTGGTGCATGTGGCTGACGACGCGCTGGTGGCGCTTCTGGCCAGTGTCGATCTCGCGGAAATCGCCATCACATCGGCAATCAGCATCGAACCCGGCGCTGGGCCTGCAGAGGCT
Source organism: Pseudomonadota bacterium (assembly GCA_020161975.1). Classification (GTDB taxonomy): domain Bacteria; phylum Pseudomonadota; class Alphaproteobacteria; order Rhizobiales; family Beijerinckiaceae; genus JAIUNP01. The sequence continues at coordinate 6,199 of JAIUNP010000040.1, read as the reverse complement.
TTTCGCCTCGCCGAGGTGTCGGGTGTGGCGGTCACATTCCAGCGTGCGGCGGGCGTCAAGTGCGCCCGTTCGTGGAAATATTTCGACCCGGCCACTGCCGACCCCGCCTATCCGGACGTGACCCCGCGCGATGCCAAAGCCCTGCGCGAATGGCAGGCAACAGCGACGTGAAACAGGACCGTTCCGCCTTTCGGCTCGGCCTTGCCGTTGCTCTTGTCGTGTTGATCCTCGACCAGGTGTCCAAACTCTGGCTGCTCTACGGCTATGGGCTGCCTTCGCGCTATCCGGTCGGCCTGACCTCGTGGTTCGAACTGACCGTGGTCTGGAACTATGGCATCTCCTACGGGATGCTCCAGCAAACCACGGATTTCGGACGCTGGGCGCTGACGGCCTTCCAGATCGTCGCCGCTCTCGGCCTGGGGGTCTGGATGTGGCGCACGGTCGGCAAGATGGCCGCGCTCGGGCTCGGCCTGATCATCGGCGGGGCCATCGGCAATGCCATCGACCGGATCGCCTATGGCGCCGTATTCGACTTCGCGCATGTCCATTTCGGCTCGTTCAGCTGGTACGTCTTTAACCTTGCTGACGCTGCGATTGTACTTGGGGTGCCTTGCCTGCTATATCCTGAGCCCGAGAGGCGCTGATCTGCCCCGGAATTGCCCGAATGCAGGGCTAGGGAAGGAACTGGTGCCGTTTGAGACGAGGGTTGTCATGGTCGCGTTGAAATCCCGGAAACTGCTTCTTGGTGCGCTCGTCGTTCTTGGCGCGTCCGCCCTGCCTGCGCGGGCCCAGTTCCTGATGAGCGACCCTGTCGACGAGATTCTTGAAGGCATCGGTCTTAAAAGCGTCGAGCGCGACAAGATCGACTATCGTGAGCGCGCGCCGATCGTCGTTCCGCCGTCCAGCGGCAAGCTCCGCGCACCCGAGGAAGCCGCCGCCAACCGCAACAGCCAGTGGCCGCAGGACCCGGATGTGCTGGCCAGGAAGCGTCGCGCCGAGCAGGCCAAGCTGCCGAGCGGCTATCAGGCCAACGAGACACGCGACCGGCTGCTGGTTGATCCGGCCACGGGCCAGCGCCGCAATAACATGGCGGGCGTTCCTACAGCACGGGGCGGCAATGTCCTCAGCGATGGTGTCAACCCCGCGACGATCCTGACGCGGGAACAGGTTGGGCGGATCAACGCCACGGCCGAGCCCGAAAAGACCTTGCAGCCGGGTGTCGAGCCGTCCCGCCAGTATCTTACCGATCCGCCGAAGGGCTATCGCCGCGCGGCGGCGGGAGCCTCGACCAAAGCGACGATGGAGCCGATGCGCCCGCAGGGCGATCAGATCCAGATCAACGCCCTGAGACCGGCGAACTGATCACAGCCCCTTGAAATTTCCGTGCTTTGCACCGAAGTGTAACGAACAGCGCGCCCATCAGCGGCGCGCTGTCTTGTTTCAGCGAGGGCAGCCTTGAGCGCAGAGCACGGCCGGATTGGCCATTTTCAGCTTGAAAACGGACTCGATGTCGTGGTGATCCCCGACCGCAGGGCGCCCGTCGTCACGCATATGGTTTATTACCGCAACGGCGCGGCAGATGATCCGCATGGCAAATCGGGCATCGCCCATTTTCTCGAACACCTGATGTTCAAGGGTACGAAGGCCCATCCGAAAGGGATCTTCTCCGAGATTGTCGCTGATCTTGGCGGACAGGAAAATGCCTTCACCGGCCACGATTACACCGCCTATTACCAGCGGGTGGCGCGCGAGCATCTCGAAACGATGATGGCGCTTGAATCCGACCGGATGACCGGTCTTGTCCTGAAGAAGCCCGAGGTTCTCTCCGAGCGCGATGTCATTCTCGAAGAGCGAAAGATGCATGTCGATGCGGACCCCGCCTCGCAGATTTATGAAAGCCTTCAGGCCGCCCTCTTCACGCATCATCCCTATGGTACGCCGGTGATCGGCTGGGAGCATGAGATCGCGGAACTCACCCGCGAAGATGCGCTGGCCTATTACCGCCGCTTCTATACGCCGGAGAACGCCATTTTGCTGGTGGCGGGCGATGTGACCGAGGACGAGGTGCGCGCGCTGGCCGAAAAGACCTATGGCCAAATTCCGCGCCGCAGTGCCGCGCCGGTCCGCAACCGTCCGAAAGAGCCGCCGCCGCGGGCCGAACGCACCGTTCTCCTGCGCGATGAACGCGTCGAGCAGCCCGCGGCCTACCGCGCCTATCTCACCCCTTCGCATGGCACGACGCAGAACGGGGATGCCCACGCACTTGAGGTGCTGTCGCAGCTTCTGGGCGGCTCGAATGCCAGCCTGATGCAAAAAGAGCTGGTGGTGAACCGTCCCGTCGCGGTCAATGTCTCGTCCTGGTATCGCAATGACGCGGTGGATGACGGTTATTTCGGCATCTATGCCATTCCTGGCGAGGGCGTGACCCTGGAGGCGCTCGACGGCGAGATCGACGCTATCTTGCGCCGTGTCACCGACGAGGGCTTTGCAGACGCGGATATCCGCCGGGCCAAGACACGTCTTGTCGCGGACCTGATTTATGCGCAGGACAATCAGGCGCAGCTTGCCCGCATCTATGGCGCGGCTCTCGCCACCGGCGGCACCATTGCCGATGTGCAGGACTGGCCGGAGAAGATCGAGGCTGTCACCAACGATGATCTCAAGCGGGTGCTCGACCGCTATCTCAAACGCAAGGTCGCCGTGATCGGCCATCTTGAGAAGGCCGCGTGATCCCATGTCCAGCGTTACCGTTTCCGCAGCCCCCTCGACGCGTATCCAGGAGGTTGTCTCGCCGCTCGGCATCACGGCCTGGCTCGTCGAGGACTATACCGTTCCGCTCGTCTCGATGGATTTCGCCTTTATCGGTGGCAGCGCCCGGGATCCTGACGACAAGGCGGGGCTGAGCTATCTCACCTCGGGTCTGTTTGACGAGGGCGCCGGCCCCTATGACGCGCAGGCATTTCAGGAAAAGCTCGATGATTCGGCCATAGAACTCGGGTTCAATTCCGGGCGCGACCGGTTCGAGGGCAGCCTCCGGACACTGGTCGCCAATCTCGACACCGCGTTCGCCATGCTGGCGCTTGCCCTCAATGAACCGCGCTTTGATGAAGACGCGATCCAGCGGGTCAAGGCGCAGATTTCGGCCGGGCTCAAGCGGGCAGAAACCGATCCGGACAGCGTGGTCTGGCGCGCACTGAACCGCCGCGCCTATGCCGGTCATCCCTATGGACGCCCCGACAAAGGGACACTTTCAACGCTGCCCGGTATCACCCGCGCCGATATTGTGGCCGCCCACAAGGCACGTCTGTCGCGCAGTGCGCTGCGGATTGCCGCGGTCGGCGCCATTTCCGCCAGCGACCTGGCCAAAGCGCTTGACCGGGCCTTTGGCGGCCTGCCAGCGGGCGTCGGCACGGACAGCATCACCGACACCGTGATGCAGGGTGCGGGCGAGCGCCTCCTGTCCACACTCAATGTGCCGCAGTCGACCGTCGCAATGGGGCGCCCCGGCTTGCCGCGCCATGATCCGGACTTCATGGCCGCCAACATCGCCAATCACATTCTGGGCGGCGGTTCCTTCACGTCGCGGTTGTGGCAGGAGGTGCGCGAGAAACGCGGGCTCGCGTATTCGGTCTGGTCGCAGATGTCGACGGCCCGCCATGCCGCTGCCTTCTATGTCGGCACGGCCACGAGCAATGAACGGGTTGGCGAATCGATCAGCATCATCACGGCCGAAATCGAGAAAATGGCTGCCAAGGGCCCGACAGTGCATGAGTTGAAGCGCGCCCAGCAATATCTCATCGGCGCCTATGCCTTACGCTTCGATACCTCGCGCAAGATCGCCTCGCATCTCGTGGAGATCCAGATTGAGAACCTCGGAATCGACTATATTGCCAACCGCAACAACCTGATGGCTGCCGTGACGGAGGCCGATGCCAAGCGCGCTGCCCGCCGGCTTCTGGGCGACGGCAAGCTGCTGATCTCCGTCGCCGGCCAGCCGCTGGGGTACACGGCGAGCTGATTTGCTTGCGCGGACCCGGCTGGCATGGCAGGTGAGCGCGAGGAATGGGAGCGAATGCGGTGAGCTTTGACGCAGATGTCCTGATTGATCGTCGGCGCCTCAGGCGAAAGCTGACGTTGTGGCGGGTCCTGGCCTTTCTCGGCGGCGCAGTGGCACTGGTTGCACTTGGCCTGATGGCCGGCGGCAGGTCACTGGTCGAGGCGCAATCGAACCATATCGCCCGGCTCACGATTTCTGGACTGATCACCGGCGACCAGCCAACGCTTGATGCCATTCGCCGCGCCCGAAAGGCAAAGGCTGCCAGCGCCGTCATCGTCTCGATCAACAGCCCCGGCGGCACGACGACAGGATCAGAAGCAATCTACCGCGAATTGCGCGAACTCGCGGCGGCCAAGCCGACCGTCGCGGTCGTCACGGGCACCGCTGCATCCGGCGCCTATGTCGCGGCCATCGGCACGGACAGGATTTTCGCCCCGCAGACGGCGATCGTCGGTTCAATTGGCGTGATCATCCAGTATCCCAACTTCGTGAAGACGCTGGACATGCTGGGTGTGAAGGTCGAGGCGGTCCGCTCCTCGCCACTGAAAGCGCAGCCGAGCGGCGTCGAGCCGACCCCGCCCGAGGCGCGCGCAGCGCTGGAAGCCACGGTGGCCGACAGCTATCAGTGGTTCCGTGATCTCGTGAAGGAGCGCCGAAAGCTCGACGATGCCGAGCTCAACAGGGTTGCGGACGGGCGCGTGTTCACCGGACGGCAGGCGGGACCGCTGAAGCTGATCGATGCCATCGGCTCGGAAAAGGAAGCCATCGCCTGGCTTGAAACCGAACGCGGAACCTCCAAGGGCCTTGCCGTGCGCGACTACAAGCGAATCAATCCGAACGACACATTCGGCCTTTTGTCGCTGGCCATTCGCGCCGCCAGTGCGCTCGGGTTCGACGGTCTGGCCTCTGCGCTGGCCGGCGCCCGCCGCGACATTGAGGCGCAATCGCTTGACGGGTTGGTTTCGGTCTGGCAACCTAACGTGCAAAATTGATGCTTTTTCAAAGCGTTACTCTAACGATCGGGAGCCAGAGATGATCAAGTCCGAACTCGTGCTGAAGATCGCGGAGCAGAACCCGCATCTCTACCAGCGCGACGTCGAGAACATGGTCAATGCGATCCTCGATGAGATCGTCGATGCCCTTCGTCGTGGCGACCGGGTTGAGTTGCGCGGCTTCGGTGCCTTTTCCGTGAAGCAGCGCGAGGCGCGCGTCGGTCGCAATCCGCGCACGGGCAGCAAGGTTGCGGTGGCGGAAAAGATCGTGCCGTACTTCAAGAGCGGCAAGGAAATGCGTGTCCGACTGAACAAGGTGCCGGCGAAACCGCGCGCCCGGTCGTAACAGGAGCGGCATCATGGCGTCACTGTTCCGCATTCTCTTCTTCGCGCCGCTTGCGGTGATCGTGATTCTGCTCGCCGTCGCCAACAGGACACCTGTGCAGGTTGCGTTCGACCCTGTGACAAGCGATGGCGCCTATACCTTCACGATGCCATTATTTGTCGCCCTGATCGGCGCGCTGATGGTCGGCATTCTCTTCGGCGGCGTCTCGGTCTGGCTCGGACAGGGCAAGCATCGCCGTGCCGCGCGCGCTGCCATTCGCGAGGCCGAACAGGCCAAGGCCGAGGTTGAACGCCTCAAGGCATTGATTCCGCCGGCCACCCGGATCGAAGGCTCCTCCTCGTTGCCCGCGACCATGATCCGGTGACACTTCCGGTCAAGATCTGCGGTCTTTCCACCCCCGAGACGCTGGAAGCAGCGATTCGCGCGGGAGCGGATCTCGTGGGTTTCGTTTTTCACCCGGAAAGCCCCCGTTACGTTTCTCCGGACGCCGCAGCCGCACTGACCCGACAGGTTTCCGGTCGGGTGAAAACCGTCGCCCTTGTCGTTGACCCCGATGATGCGCTGCTGGGGGACCTGGCGCGCGTGGTCCGGCCCGACGTATTTCAATTGCACGGGCAGGAAAAGGTCGAGCGTGTCCGTGCCGTCGTAGCGGCGGCCAGACGTCCGGTGTTCAAGGCGATCGGCGTCGCCACCAGCGCCGATCTTGGGCCGGCGGTTGGCTGCGCGGAGGCGGGCGCGACGCTGCTGCTGGATGCCAAGCCCCCGAAGGATGCCGCCTATCCCGGCGGGCATGGTCGCCCGTTC